>JAISRE010000130.1 GCA_031273805.1 Synergistaceae bacterium
GGCAGGAACGCTCCCCCGAACGCCAAGCTGGTTCCGAACGACAGCAGGATGTACCAGACCAAGCTGGTTCTCTGGCGTCTGCTGCAGAATAAAAGCCTGTTCAAAAATCTGAGGATAGGGATGGCGACGACGTTTCTGTCGCTCGGGAACGCCGAGGCCGGCACTTATGCGGCCACTCACGCGGGAATATTAGCTCCGCGCCAGGATAAAAACGGGATATTCAAGGTTGCCCCGTTTGGGTCGAATATATGGACCGTGAGCTTTTTCGACAAGGATGGTAACAATTATGCAAATCTTCCGCCGCAGAGTAACGTTAACGCTCTCCTGGCAGATCCCAATAAGAATCGCGTAAATTACAACAATGGTGTGATGTACGGCCCGATAACCGGCGAGCTGGAGGCGCTGTCGGCGGTTCACGGGCAGTATTACCCTCTCTGGAACAACCTGAAGGTTCAGAGTACCTATGCCACGGTGAACAGCGATAACACCGAGCCTGACGGATGGTGGTCGGAGGCATGGGACAACGCGAGCGGGCGTCATAACAACCCGAGTGATTATCCGCGCGCAGGGGAGACATACGACCGGCCACTCTATAAACTGATGAACAGGGCTTCCCTCTGGCTTCCGATACGTGAGTACGACGATAAATGGACTAAGGGTGGAGTCACGATCAGTCACGCCGACAAGTTCAGGATGTGGATAAACGGCGTGGCGGACATCAAGAGCGCCGGCGTAACCGGGACCACTGGCTACGACATTGCGGCCCAAGGGCTGATGACGCGTCTGCGCGAGGGTTTTGGCGATAACAGGAAAAATCAGTTTCACTACTACAAGGACCCGGAGATCGGCATAGCCGGACTTTTCGCGCTGCCGCAGGCGATATTTCCTGATCCTACGGTGAACAGCCCTAAGACAAACAAGCCTCTGCAACTTGACAGGGACTATATGCATAATAACGGATTTGTATGGTACTCCAAAAAGGACAGAGACATAAACTACATGTTCGACTTCCGGCGGTTCAGTTCCGAGCTCGATATAGCGGGATTCCCCAAGGCTATGTTCAACGCCGGGTCAGGCGAAGCCGCCGGATCTGTGATAGACTTCTTCTCGCCCAGGCTGGATTATTCCTTTACCGGCACCGATACGGCGCTCACCGGTTATTATCACGCGGGGGGATATGGATCGGTATTGCCAACCGGTTTGGCCGCCCCCGCACATCAGCCGTTTGTAATCAACGGCCACCGTTACGGCAGGTCCGACATCTACGACTCCGCCGGGAAATCGACGATTGCCGCTGCGGACCTGGACGACGTCTCGTTCCCCATCAAAAACACCTGCGAGGACAACTGGCTTATCGTGGTGGCCTCGGGCACAGAGGCTAAGACGGGCCCCGGCGAATACTCGTACAGCACCGCCGAGGCAATAAAGAACCTGTACGACTACACGGACAAGAACAACCCCAAGCATAAGCCCGTGACGATGCTTGTGAATAAAGAGGGCGGCGGCAGGGAGCTCAGGGAGGCCGACCTCGACCACCCTATCAGGACGCTCGTAATAGGAATAGTTGCAAGGGAGGATGACCCGGACGTTCAGGGCGACCCGATAGTGCTTGCCGAGGTCAGAGAAATGAGGCGGAACCTCATCAGGATGGCTCGCGCCGGACAGGGTGACGATCCCGATAACGAAGATTCCGCTCATACCCCATTCTTCGCCGATGATGTCGAGTCCCTTATGAGAGGATTTGAGGAGGCGCTCACTCTTATCGAATCGCATCAGAATCAGCCTTCAAAAAGCGCAATAGTGGAGAGCCGAGCCATGGATGACCTTGAAACCGGAGAGGAGTTCAACTACTATGCCTCTGAGTTTCGCATACGCAGGGATGATCAGTGGGAGGGATATCTCACTCGCTTCGCCGTGAGGGAGGTCACGGATCCGATCACTGATAAGCTCAACGTCGATGTTACGAAGATGTGGGAGCTGAACAGTAAAATAACAGCCGCGAGAAATACGGGCAATCCGCGCAAGCTCAAGTACTGGAATGGTTCCGAGTTAGCGGATATCACCTCTCTGGAATCGCTGAAAGGCCTTGCGGGTCTTACCGAGGAGAGGCTGGACTATGAGCACATGCCCGGATTCGCCGATTACTCGCCGGACAGGGCGATGTTCGACTGGCTCAATGGAAGCGACCACTCGTATGAAAAGTCGGATAAAGGCCCTGTCACTAATTATCCGCGATTCAGCATGCTCGCCGACATCGGGCAGGGAGGGATATCCTTTGTGGACGACCCGATATCGACAGACTCACTGCCCGGCTACAGTGAATGGGCCGGTTCTCTGACGCCGCAGGACCCTCTTATATATGTCCATACGAACGACGGGATTCTGCATATTGTCGACCCCAAAGATGGCACGGAGGAGTCCGCCATACTGCCGCCTCCACTGTTGATACCCTCTCGTCTCGCCTCCCTCAAAACGTGGAGGCGCATAAATGGAAAACTCCAGTGGATAGACGTAATCGCGCCGGAGAGCGAGAGCAGCAACGACATAATCCGTCCGAGATCGACCCCCGCGTATATATTGGACGGCGCCCTTCAGAAGAGGGATTTCTCCAACTCCGCCGGGACCAGCTGGAAGACGATGATGCTGGCCGGCCTCGGGAGGGGCGGCAGCGGGCTGTACATGCTCGATATCAACGATGCCAACCGCGACAACCCAAAACTCATGTGGTACAGGGAGAGGATCGGGAACTACCTGTGGGAGATGCTGCCTGACGATGCCATGCCGAAAGTGGCGGAATACCAGGACCCCTACTTCCTGAGGCTCGGCTTCAACAGCCCGAAGGCTGTGATGGGGGTAACCGGTGATGTCGGCGGCGTTACGCCCAATATGACGAACTTCATAGCGCTCGCCGGTGGTCTCCAGAACGACGTCGACCTGAGCCGGAACGGCGATGAGGGCGCGGTCCTGCTTATACTCGATCCGGAGACTGGCGAGCTGATAAGAGGGTTTGGCGTCTCTGACATCGAAGGAGCTGCCGCTGGCAGTAAAGAAAAGGGCCCATACCCGGCGATGGGAATGATGACCTCCGATCCGACGCTTCTTCGGACGGCGCAAACCGGCGCGTACAGTCCCTACCTGGCCGGCAGCATCTATGCCGCTGATAACAGAGGTAATATATTCAATGTGGCGCTTGAGAATACGGATTCCTCCGGCGTCGTCACCCCGCTAGCGCCAGACTCGTGGAAGATAAGAACTGTGGCGACATTGCATCCGAGCGTGGATAATGCGAAAGAGAGTTTAGCCTGCTATGCTATTCCGTACGGGGTGCAGCTGTCCATTGTGTATGGCCGTATCTGGCTGACAGGAGGGACGGCGGATCTGAAGGTCAAGATTAACGATACATATCCCACCGGAGTTTTGTCGAACGAAAGCCAGATGATCTTCGCCTTCAGGACGGCTAGGGAGCAGGAAGAGGTGTACTCTGCAGGCGACCTCAAGCCATTGGTCGGAAGCAACGACGTCTTTGGTGATAGTGATCTGGCTGCGGGCAAACACGGCTGGAAGATCGATCTTCTGCCAAAAACAGCGACACTCGGCGCGGAGTATGTATCTGCCAAGCCTCTGGTGACGAATGGAGTAGTCTACATACCTACGTTCATGGAGGAGAAGGTTGTGTGGACAGATGACCAGATATGCGAAGCCGGCTCTCGTATCTCCGGCGATTCCCGCCTTTACGTGATGGATGTGGCAAGCGGCAGGGCAAAATGGCCGTCCGGGAAGTTCGCCCTGCTGAATGGCGCCAAGATAACAAGCATAACCCTGTCAACCAGGGGAAAGAAGAGGCGCATAGTCGTCACCTATGATAAATTGACTGATGCGGATTTCGACGATGGCAGCCTTGCCGGCGCACAGGGCGCGCAGCATGTCAAAGAGATGAGCTCGTTCTTCTTTGATGAATTTGGCGGCGGAAGCGGCGTAAATCTGGAAAATAATCAGAACGTAATTCAGTATTGGCTGCAAAAATAAAAAATATATTTGATTTTGCATGAACAATCCAAAGCGCCGTGAGGTTGCGCAACCTTACGGTGCTTTGGATTGTTCTCTGGTTCGTCTTTTTCTGTCGTCTGTCGGCACTTTCTCTGTCGTCCTCCGGCACTTTTCCTGTCGTCCTCCGGCTTGACCATCTGTCGCCCTCCGGCACTTTTCCTGTCGTCCTCCGGCTTGACCGTCTGTCGCCCTCCGGCACTTTTTCTGTCGTCCTCCGGCTTGACCGGAGGACCCACATGAACTATGAGCTGCCCAGTGATTTGATCTGAGTAGGGGAATTGCGGGTTCCCCGGTCAAGTCTGGGGACTCTTACCACTCTTTGGGTTTGAAGCCCTCGGGCGCGTCAATCTTCACTGTGTCGCCGCTCTGTTCTATGACGTAGAAACCGCTTTTGACAGCGTAGCGTTTCACCTGTTCGTTCATAATCGCCCCGGCTATGGCCCCGATGTATTTTCTCCCGTCTTCGTGGGCGTCGGCGTAGCGCCGGAGAATCTCCATGCGCTGGATATGATCCCGGACATGCTCTTCGGTGGGCTGGGCCTTCACCTCCACTGCCATCACGAAATCACGGTTGTTCAACAGCACGTCGACCTCAGCCATGATTTTTTTATTCTCGTTATCACGGAATTTGGTACGATTTGTGACGTAGGTAAAGTTATATCCCAGCGCGTTGAATTTTTCCGCAATATTCGGAGCAACCAGATGATCCGCCAGCTCTCCGAATTTGTTGCCCAAACCTCCAACTATCCGGGATGTTTCCCGCATAGTCTCCTGCAGCTTCTGCATCTCCTTCTCGGCTTTTTCCTCTGCTATTTTGCGAGACTCCAGCAACTCCCTCTCTGCTCTTTCGCGAGACTCCCGCAACTCCCGCAACCCCGTCTCGGATTTTTCGCGAGACTCCCGCATCTCTCTCTCGTATTTTTCCTCTGATCTTTCGCGAGACTCTAGCAGAGACTCCCGTAACTCCAGCAACTCCCTCTCTGATCTTTCGCGAGATTCCCGCAGGGACTCCCTCAACTCCTGCATCTCCCTCTCGGATTTTTCGCGAGACTCCCGCATCTCTTTCTCGGCAATCTCGCGGGACTCCATCAGCGCGGCCCATACCTTTTCGAAGGTCAGGCCCATCTGCGGTTCGCGCGTCTGTGGCTGTGTTTCCATCATACCCAGCCTCCTTTCTTAATACTGCTATGCGTTTTCCTCAAGTATACAGCAGAAATAAAGCTCGGCAAAGCGGGCTTCGCGCCCAAAACCGGGCATCCCTGTATGCCTATAGCTTTGCTATGCCTAAATAAAGCAACTATTACTGATGAAATTAGCAGAATAACGAATAATAAGAGACAATTAACGGTTAATTTTGCTTGGAATAGGCAATTTTGCCTTAAAAAAATTTGAACGTCATGCGAGGATTTGCGCATGGATCATGGTTTATGTTTTTTAGATTTTGTGAATTATTGAATAATATGACTCTTAAATTGGATAATGAATGAATTTTTAAAGGAGTTGTTGTCTATGAATTGTAAAGGGGTATACCTCCGCAGGAGGTTTGTCGCCGCGTTGGTTTGTTCTCTCTTTATCCTGCAGCTCGTGTCCGGATTGTTCGGGATGGGGGACGCAATCGCGGCGGACGTACGGTCGCTTGACGTGTGGGCGCGGCTCAAGGACGAGGTTGCCCTGGAAGACGTGGAGGGGATGGTCTCCGTTCGCAAGGCGAACGTGCTATTTCTCATAGAGGCCACGGATGTCATGTCGTTCAGCCCAAAGGGCGTGCCTCCCAGGGTGGTTAGGATAAAGACGTGGTTCGACTCCTATCGGGAGGGCATTCACTATGATAAGACTTATGCGGTTTATGGTTACGGCATCGACGGCGTCAACAGCAGGATGGCGCAGGCCACGTTCGGCATGGGCGCGCTGCCGCCGGCGTACTACGACAGGGACCTCTACTCCGCCCGCAACCTGTACGGCAGGGACATCGATCACCGGAACAACTATGTAAAACTCTCCAATGATCCGCTGGAGGACGTCGCACTGAACAGCAATAATTACTATGCCCCTTTCAAGGGCGATAAAAATCCTCTGAGCGCCGCGTACAAGAAACAGACCACGCCCCTTCAGACATCTTTTAACCCGGCGTCGCTCGTATATGGGGAGGGAGATTTGACCATCGGCGATTCCCTGCTGGGCAAGGAGCGAACGAGTTACATCTATAACCGCCTGCCCGCGCAAAGGGCTTTTCCCTACGCGCTGATATTCAAAAACCCCGCGTACTGGGAGAAGGGCTATCCCGGCCTCAGTGTGGGGAGTACGGCGCCCGACATGGGTGAGCTTGTTCCGAACGACAGCAGAATGTACCAGACAAAGCTGGTGTTGTGGCGTCTTCTGGAGGAGTCCAATATCTTTCAGAATCTCAGGATAGGGCTTGCGACCACATTTCTCTCGCCGGCCAACATAAACGCGACCCCGGAAATCCATGCGGGGCTGGATAACAGGACCGACCAAAACGGCATATTCAGAGTCTCTCCGTGGGGTAACACGGTGCATACGCAGAGGTTTTTTTATGTCGATAACGGTCAACCCGTCCCTGGGGATACGGACAAATATGAGCCCGGCCGCAGTTTTTACAGGAGTACCGGCACGTCCGCTCCGCTCTCCGACATGCGCATCGACAATAAGCGCGTCGAGTTGAAGCGCTTTAGCAACGGGATATTGAGTTCCACCACCACCGGAAACTCGCGAAGATGGAACGGGCTTCACACCCAGATATATCCCATCTGGCACAATTCCGATGTGGGGGCGATATACAATCCAGACAACACCGGAGATGAGTTTGACGATGATACCGGCACCTGGAGCGGCGGCGACAGGGGAAAGGATAAGCAGAGAAAACTCTGGAGGGTGTTGAACCGCGCTTCGCTGCACGTTCCGATAAGGGGGTACGACGAAGTCTGGACGAAGGGACCCGCCCTGAAGATGACCCAGGCGGATAAGATCAGGATGTGGATAGACGGATTTGCCGACCTGCACAGCGGCGGCGGAGTGAATTATTACGAGGATATAACAAGAGATACTCAGGCGGCGGCGCGGAAGAACCAATTCCATTTTTACAACAACCCGGAGATTGGCATAGCCGGCAAAGATACGCTCCCCATGTCTATATATCCGGATCCGCTGCCAAAGTATAAAATGAGCCGGGATTGGTATAACAAGAATAACTGGATATGGTACTCGTCAGCCACTGATAACGTCAACTACAGGGCGAGGTACATCCTCGAAGGTACGGAGTTTCAGCGCGCGGGGATACCCAAGGCATTTTTCAACGCGGGTTCGGGGGAGGCTGCGGGCTCTGTTCTGGACTTCTTCTCGCCGCACCCCCAACTGTCAATCGTAAAAGAGACGGCAAGCGACAATCACATCCAGAGCATCAGCCATAACGTCAACAGGGCGAATCTGGCCGATGTATCGTTCCCGATCAGGAGCTCCTGCGAGGACAACTGGGTGATAGTGGTGGCCTCCGGGATCGAGCCAAAGACCGACACTCCGGGGCAGCGCGTCTATCACGCGTGGGACGCCATAAAGAACCTGTACGAGCACACGAAGAATAACACAGTCACGATGCTGCTGAGGGACGTCAATGGAAACCCTTTGGACCGCAACAACAAGGTAATACCTGAAAACTCCCCCAACCGCGTCCTTAAGGAGATCAAACTTGACAACCCAATCCGAACCCTCGTAATCGGTATCGTCGCGCGCCCGGAGGATGCCGGCGGCGACAAGCTGCTGCACGACGAGATCGTCGAGATGAGGAAGAACCTCACGAGGATGGCCCGCGCCGGCCAGGGGGACGACCCAAATGACGAGAATTCCCCCTATGTGCCGTTCTTCGCGGACGACGTGCAATCACTTCGGATCGCGATCAGTGACGCGATTCAGTTTATAGAGACGCACCAGAAGCAGCCCTCGAAGGGGGCGATCATGGAGAGCCCGTCGCTTGGCGATATGGGCGCCAATGAGGCGTTCAACTACTACACATCGGCATATCGCATCCGCAGGGACAACCAGTGGGAGGGATATCTGGCCCGTTTCTCCGCCTCGGAGGACAAGGGCGGCCGTTTGACGGTGACGAAACAGTGGGAGCTCGCGGATATTGTAACCGGTAAAAGAACCTCCCGCGACCTCCGTTACTGGAAGGAAGGCGCGTTTGTCAAGCTCACTAATGACGACTTGAGGGCTCTGTCGGGGTTGAACGCAAATAAAATGGACACCTCCAATATGCCCTCAGGCGACTCATTCAAAAATTATTCTCCGGAGGAAGCCCTGTTTGAGTGGCTTAATGGCTATGACCACTCCTACGCCGATGACGGCAGGGATTACGAGCGGCTCAGCGTTCTCGCTGAAGTGGGGCAGGGGGGCGTCGCATTTGTCGATGATCCGACCTCAGGCGACCCCCTGCCGGGTTATGCTGAATGGGCGAGTAAATCAGTCCCGCAGGACCCCGTCATATATATGCAGACGAACGACGGGATTCTGCACGCGGTGAATCCAGTCACAGGCGACGAACAGCTGGCCATAGTACCCCCGCCCGTGCTGGTCCCGTCGAGAATGGCCGCGCTCAAAACCAGGCGTTTGTCCAACGGGTATCTTCAATGGATTGACGTGAAGGGGCCTGAGAGCGCCAAGAGCCACGATATCACTGCGCCCAGGTCTCGCCCGCTCTTTCTGCTGGACGGCGCCCTGCAGAAACGTCGGTTCTCCGACTCGGACGGGTCGAACTGGAGGACGTATCTGCTGGCTGATCTTGGAAGAGGCGGCAGCGGTCTCTATATGCTCGATGTGGACGATCATGACAATCCGAAATTGATGTGGTACAGGGAGAGGGTTGAAAAGAGCCTGCTGGAGATGTCCCCCAGCGACAATGTCCCCACTGTGGCGCAATCGCCTGACCCTCACTTCATGAAGCTAGGCTTCAACCCGCCCAGGGCGGCTATGGGCGTCACAGGCGAGCCGAATAATATGAGAAACATAATAGTTATGGCAGGAGGCGCTCAGAATAACGTCGATATGACGCGCAATGGGGATGAGGGGGCGGTGCTGCTGATACTCGACCCAAAGACCGGGAACCTGATAAAGGGCTTCGACACCGGCGAGGTCCTGAGCGGAATTGGGGAGAATGACTCGCCGGGAGTCACCGCGCCGAACATGGGGATGATGGTCTCCGAGCCCACGCTTACGAGATCGGTCAACAACAAATATATTACAGGGCAGATATACGCGGCGGACAACAGAGGGAATATATTCAACGTTGCACTGGAGGAGGATAGCGGCAGCGGCGCATTAAAACCGCTGCCGGTTCAGAGCTGGAAACTGAGGACGGTTGCCACGCTGCAGGAGGGCTTGTCCGCCGCAGCGTCAAGCAACTTCAGCTTCTCCATTCCGCACGGCATAGCGACGTACATGTCGGGACGCGATATCTGGCTTGCCGGGGGGACTGCGGATGTGCGCGTCAGAACGGACGGAGACGCGCAAAAAGACGGCGTATTGCGGAACTCCGCGCAGATGGTGTTCTCATTCAATACGCAGATAGGGCAATCAGCTGTGTTTACGCGCAACGACTTGAAGGAACTCAGGCCGAAGACTGCGAGTGACGCGCTGATGCCCGCCGATGACAAGCGTGGATGGTATTTCAAGCTGGTCGGGGATGAGCTCGCTAATTCAATCGAGTACACAGCGGCGAAGCCGGTGATTGTGAATGGGATTCTCTTCGTTGGGACTTTCATCCCGCAGAAAATAAATTGGTCCTCGCAGGAGATTTGTGCGGCTGGTACGCGCATGTACGGCGACTCCCGGCTTTACGCGGTAAACGTGAGGACCGGCGGCCAATACTGGCCTGGGGGCAAATACGCCGTGCTCAGCGGCGCCAAGATCACAGGTCTCGCTCTCTCCAGAATGGGCAAGAAGCAGCGTCTGGTCGTGACGTATGATAAATTGTCGGATAAAGACGTATCATTTTCCGCGCCGGACGCGACTCACATGGAGGACTTGAACTCGTTCGTCCTCGACGCTCCGCCCGGAGGCGGAGTGGGCAATCTTCGGGATAACCAGAACGTCATACAGTATTGGCTGTTGAAATAGCTGCCGACGAGCAGAGGCGCCGAAAAATTTTCATATTTTCCATATGTTGACGCAACGTGAGCGATATGCCCCAAAGGAACTTCGGGGTGTATCGCTGATTTTCCAATTCTGCTGTCGTCCCCCGGCTTGACCGGGGGACCCATACGCCCCTCAAACCCAGATCAATTCACTGAACAACTCATGACTCATGCACATCCGTGGGTCCTCCGGTCAAGCCGGAGGACGACAGAAAGGTTGGAGCCGGAGGACGACAGAGAGTGCGCGCCGGAGGACGACAGAAAAGCGCGCGGTATTGACGCCTTTGTTGGTCCTGGAATCCCCTTGCCTCAACAGGGGGAGTATGTCAAAATAGCAGGGCTTACATAAGGAGGGGTAGTTATGGTCAATTTGCCAATCAGCACGGTCATGTCTAACCTGCGTTCGTCGGTAGACGAGCTGCGTGACAGTCTTTGACCTGCCTGGGCTAGAGGCAGGGGAAAAAAGACTCACCGCAGTTACGCTGGAGGATGGTTTTTGGGAGAGGGGCGACGCTCGCGACGTGTCGCGCGAGATGGCCTTCATTCAGGGCAGGCTCGACAAGTGGCGAAGTGTGGAGCGTGAGATGGAGGATCTGGAGACTCTGGCGGAAATGCTCTCAGACGCCGATGACACAGAGCTTAGCTCTGAGTTTTACGAGCGCTCGGCGGCGCTTGCCCGCTCTGTCGAGGCGGAGCAGATATACGTCCTCCTCGATGATGATTACGATATGTCGGGGGCAATCGTGACGGTACACGCGGGCGCCGGAGGGCTGGACTCGCAGGACTGGTGCGAGATGCTGTACAGGATGTATCTGCGCTGGGCCGAGGCCCGTGGTTTTGACGTAATGGTTCTGGATGAGACCCGTGATCAGGAGGCCGGAATAAAGAGCGTGACCTTCGAGGTGAAGGGTGAGTTCGCGTATGGCTATCTTAAGGGTGAGCAGGGGGTCCACCGTCTGGTTCGCATATCCCCATTCGACTCTGCTAAACGACGGCACACCAGCTTTTCATCGGTCGAGGCGCTTCCGATTCTACCGGACAGCGTGGAGGTCGATATACGCCCTGAGGATCTGAAGATGGACACCTTCCGCTCCAGCGGGGCGGGCGGTCAGCACGTCAATATGACGGACTCGGCGGTGCGCATAACCCATGTGCCTAGCGGCATCATAGTGAGCTGCCAGGTGGAGCGTTCACAGCACATGAACAGGGCAATCGCGATGCAGGTGCTGAGGTCGCGGCTCTTTGAGCGAACGATGCGCGAACGCAGGGAACAGATAGAATCCCTGCAGGGGGAAAAGAGGGTGATAGCGTGGGGTAGTCAGATACGCTCGTACACGCTTCAGCCGTTTCAACTTGTAAAAGATCTGAGGTCCGGCTGCGAGATAGGAAACGTGTCCGCCGTTCTTGACGGAGATCTTGACGAACTAATAATGGCGTACCTGAGGTTTGCGAAGACAGGGAGGACTGTCGGCTCCTCCTCGGGTGAATCGGGCAAAAATGCCGGGGAGGATTGACATATGAAGAGAATGAAGTTCGCTGTATCCCTTTTTTCACCCTTTATCGTTTTATTTTGCGTGATGACGCTTTCTGTTACAGCTTGCGCGGCGCCGTCGACTGGAGGGGGGAGGAAATACGAGCCCTTTATCCCGACTGACCCAATCATGCCGCTGTCGCAGGTCAAACCCGGCATGAAGGGTGAGTGCCGCACGGTAATACGCGGCAGCGACATCGTGACCTTCAAGGCGGAGGTCCTGGACGTTATCCCAAACAGCGGGGTTCCGGCGAACCTGATATTCATCCGCGCAAGCGGGCCTGTGATAGATCAGACCGGCGGTATCGCGGCGGGCATGAGCGGATCTCCGTTTTACATAGACGGCAAACTCGTGGGGGCCATTGGGTACGGCTGGCATTTTTCGAGGCATGATATGGGGCTTGTCACTCCCATCGAGGATATGATTGAAATTTGGAACAATCCCGAGATTATACCGTCCTTCGACCCGGCGCCGATTGTCGCCGAGAAGCCCCCGTCCGCCGCTTCCGACGATAAGGAGCTCGATTGGGAGCGTATTCTCTCGCGCGACATAACGGGCTCTGAGACCGGCGCTCTCTCTTTGGATATCCTCACCCCCTCCGTGGATTCTTTTGCGGGCGGAATTTTTATATCAGGTTTATCTCAAAGGATGGCGGATAAGATAGGCGGAATCCTGGGCAAGGAGGTTTTTGCCTTCGGAGGAGGCGGCAGCATCGGGGACAGGCCGAAGATGGTCAAGTACGACGCGAAACTCAAGCCGGGAATGGCTATGGGCGCGTCACTGGCCTGGGGGGATGTCGAGATCGGCGCTATCGGAACTCTCACCGCAGTAGCGCATGACGGCAGATTCGTCGCCTTTGCGCATCCCTTCATGGATCTGGGACCGACCGCCGCGGTGCTCACTGAGGCCCGGATATCGGGGGTCATCCCGGGGCTCAGCTCTCCGTTCAAGATCGGGACAACCGGGGACATCATAGGTATAGTCACTCAAGACAGACCGCAGGGGATAGGCGGGCGCATCGGTCGTTTCGCGCCTGCGGCGGGGTGCAATATCAGCCTGACCGATGTGGATTCAGGGCGGACATACAAGCGCGGATTTCAGGTGGTACAGGACAAGTATCTCATCACGAACCTGATCGGAGTCTCCATAGTCGGCTGTATAGAAAACCTATGGGGCCGTTCGGGCGGCGGGTCCGCAAAGATAACCGCTACATATTCCGGCAGCGCGCTTCCAGGAGGCTGGAAGCGGACCAACGTATTTGTCTCAGAGACGGATGTTGCGTCCGAGATGCTGAAGGAGTTCAACCTGCTGACCCAGGTGCTATCGGTGAACCAGTTCCAGGAGTTGAGGCCCTTCGGTGTCGACGTGGAGGTTGAGGTCACTCAGGAGCCGAGGGTGCTCTACATCGAGGACGTGGTCGTGCCGAAGGGAGTGCTTCACCCCGGAGAGCGCGTATCGTTCGATATAACGCTCCGCCCGTGGCGCAAGGACCCATACGTCAGGACATACTCCCTTGTCGTCCCCAAGAACGTCACGGGAATAGCTGAGCTCTTAGTGCGCGGCGGAGGCATAGGGGAGGAGAACGCGGAGTACATGGAGGCCGGTTGGCGCAGCATAAGCAGCCTGCCGATACTCCTGAACGAGGTCGACGCCAAGGAGACCAACGACCAGATTGTCATAGAGATTCGCGGCCAGGAAGCTCTTGCCGATCAGATAAAACGATCGCAGAACGGGAACCCGGAAGACCTGATGAACGACAAGCTCAAGAGCGAGATACGCCAGGAGAAGATGGATGAGGGGTCTATGCGCATAATCAGGACAAACTACTATGTTGACGGTCTCATTCAAAAACTGATCAGCGTCGACGGGAGCTCAAACAATACTGATGACTCTGCGGGTGAACCGGAGGAAGCGGCTGGATAAAACCCTGTATAACCATTGACGCGTTACATTTTTGACACGCCCGGGGCTGTGCGGTGACTCCATTGTCGATCGGAGCGCGCAGCCTTTTTTTGGGCTCGTGTTAGATCTTCCTCAGATCCTCGACAATACCCGTTTTGCTCTCTGTGCCCTCATCGGCCATTTTGATGACGGCGGCGGGTGAACCGGCCACAACGGCGCCACTCGGGACATCCCTGGTCACAACCGCTCCAGCCGCCACGACTGCTTTTTTGCCTACGCGAACGCCCTCCAATATAACGGCGTTTGCCCCGACGAACACATCGTCCTCTATTACGGTGGGAGCGGCGGATATCGGCTCTATCACTCCCGCAACCACAGCGCCCGCTCCTATGTGGCATCTGGCGCCGATCACAGCTCTGCCTCCTATGACAGAGTTCATGTCTATCATCGAGCCCTCTCCTATGGCGGCGCCTATGTTTATCACAGCCCCCATCATGATGACAGCGTTCCTGCCGATATCGACCATGTCGCGAATCACAGCTCCGGGCTCTATGCGCGCGTCATACGCCGAGAGATCGGCCATTGGCACAGCAGAGTTGCGAGCGCGCGGAGGCTCTATCTCGTGGTTGTGAATGAAACGCGCGTTATTCCTGATAAACTCTGATAACTCGGCATATTCACCGGCTACTGTGCCAAAACCCGAACAGCGCACGACGGAAAAATTTTCCGCTGCGCTCCAGTCGATCTCATCGAGTTCCCCCGCTATGAACGCGCGCACGTGAGTCTTTTTAACAGATTCCTTTATAAGTTTTATGATAGCCTCTGTATCCATCCCTGATCCCATATGGCAGTCCCTCCGCCAAAAAAATTATTTTCGCTTTCGCAGAACATCCTGAAAATTATAATAGCCTTTCCCGGCAGATATCGCAAATTCAGCGGCAAGAAGAGCTCCTCTCGACAGCGCGCTCCGATTTATCGTCCTGTGAGTGAATGTGAGCAGCTCGTCTGAGTTTGCGAGATACACAGTGTGATCTCCCGGCAGATTGCCGAGACGCACGGAGTGAGCCGGGCACTTTCTGCCAAGTGCGTCCATAAGTGCAAGCGCCGTCCCTGATGGAGCGTCGATTTTTTTGTTGTGGTGCATCTCCTCCATCTCCATCTCCCAGTCGGACAGGATCTCCGAATAATCGGAGAGCATCATCATAAGTATATTTATCCCGACGCCATAATTTGCGGAGTACACAACAGGAACAAGGCGCGACATCTCCCTCACTGCGCTCATATCCTCCGAACTCAGTCCCGTGGTGCCCAACACAAGGGCGGCTGTGTGCTCACGGCATATCCTGAGAGTGGATTCCAGAGCGGAGGGCCGGGAAAAATCCAGCACTATCTGAGGAACTCCGCGCGAGGCGCCGCCATTTTCGTCAACCGTCATCACGAGTTCATGCCCGCTCGCACCAAATAGTGATGTTATCTCAGCTCCCATCCGGCCCGTATAGCCCACAAGCGCGTACTTCATTTCACCGCACACATTCCCAGAACCGCAGCCGCCGTGACGCCGCAGCGATCGAGGTCGGCATCCATCCTCCTCATGCACGCATCAGACGCTGGGACCAGCGGCAGACGAAGCCTGTTTTCGCAGTAACCGAGACGGGAGAGAGCGTACTTGACCGGCATGGGGTTGGTCTCCATGAAGAGACTCTGCATGAGCGGCAGCATGCTCAGATGCTGTTCGCGGGCCTCTGCTACGTAGCCGTTTCTGGCTGCGGTAATCATGTTGACCACGCGGTCCGGAGCGATATTGGAGAGCACAGATATCACGCCGTCGCCGCCGCTGTTTACCGTATGAAACGCCTGGTCGTCATTTCCCGACAGCACGCTGAAATCCGGACGCCTCATTTTCACGGACGCTATAATCTCATCCGCCTGACCTATGCTGCCGGACGCCTCCTTCACTCCGACTATACCCGGAAGCGAAGCAAGGCGAACGAGCGTTGTCGGCAGAAGATTGACTCCGGTGCGTCCCGGTACGTTGTATGCGATTATCGGGATATCGACGCTCTGCGTTATCGCCTCGAAGTGACGATACAGCCCCTCCTGCGACGGCTTGTTGTAATAGGGGGTCACCACGAGAACTCCGTCAGCTCCAAGTTCACTCGCCATCCGGCAGTTCTCGATGGCGTGCTCAGTGTTGTTGCCCCCGGCTCCGACCACAACGGGTATTCTCCCTGCGACCTGCTCCACAGAATACGAGACGATCCGGCAGCGCTCGGACTCCGATATGGCCGGAGCTTCTCCAGTCGTCCCAAGGATGACCAGGAAATCCACCCCTGAATCGATCTGCCAGTCAATCAGACGTCCCAGAGAGCCGTAATCGACTCCGGAGGCGCTGAATGGAGTTACTAGCGCAGTGCCTGTTCCTGCAAACAATACTTCATTCACTTAAAATCCCCCCTTAAAATAAATCGGCGCGCCCCTGGTATTATCAGGGACGCGCCGTTATATAGCCAACGACTCGCGGTACCACCCTGCTTGAGAAATATATTTGACTATATCTCTCCGCTTCGGAGCTCTATAACGTAAGCTCAACACGTGAACGTACTCCCCGCTCATATAAGAGCTATTTCCGTCCCAGCTCACCGAGTTTTGAGCCTCCTCCGACAACCGTTGAACGTCTCTCAGCCGGTGAACGTTCCTCTCTGTCGATTGTTCCATGGATTTGGCGCCTCGGGTCTCAGCCTTTAGCGATATTTAGTTGAGGATAGTTTATCAATTATTTTTGAGATGTCAACAGCGCAAGAGGAGATATTCAGCACATTGAATTTTTGAATTTATCCAGCGTTCCGCATCTTGGTCCAACCGGGAGTTATTTTTTGGACAGGAAGAGCCGCTCTCCGTTTTCCCATACCGCTGAGGCGAGGGATGCCAGCGGGATGTTCCTCGTCTCCGATATTTTTATATACGCCTCGCGCACGAGAGCGGGTTCATTGCGTTTGCCCCTCCTGCTCTGCGGCGCCAGATACGGTGAGTCAGTCTCGCAGAGTATCCGATCCAGCGGGACGAACGCCGCTGTCTCCCTCAGTTCAGACGCCTTCGGGTATGTAATCGGCCCGGCGTACGATATGTAAAACCCGAGGTCGAGCGCCGCTCTGGCGTCGTTTACGTCGCCTGAGAAACAGTGGATCACCCCTCTGCGGTCGAGCGCGGGATGGTTTTTTATTATCGACATGGCCTCGCTGTACGCGTCTCCTGACTTGCGTTCAGGCGCGTTCCGCAAATGCACGATAACCGGTTTTTGCGACTCAGACGCCCACTCCAACTGACGCTCGAACACAACCCGCTGAATATCTCGCGGAGAGTTGTCATAGTAGTAGTCGAGCCCGATCTCCCCGATCGCTTTTACTTCATCGCGTGACGCCAGCGCAGTCAGTTCTTCGGGCAGACCATGCTCCACAGTTCTCGCCTCGTGGGGGTGGACGCCTGATGAAGCCCATATCTCGATGTGTCCCGTAATGCTCTTCGCGAGTCGCAATACCTCCCGGCTCGACGTCTCGTCGCAGGCCGCGAGCAAAATACGTCTCACTCCGGACGATTCGGCCCGCTCGAGGACATCGTTCCGGTCATCGTTAAATTCCTCCATGTCCAGGTGGCAGTGTGAATCAAAGAATACAGCGGAATCCTCCATAACGGCGCCTAGTGTATCAGCGAGCCCACTGGGAAGTCGTCGTCGACGGTAGCCAGGGAGATAATTTCCCGTCCTCCGTCATCCGACTCTGCGGCCAGGAGCATGCCGTTGCTCTCGATACCTCGGAATTTCGCCGGCTTGAGATTGCAGAGGACGAGTATTTTCTTGCCGACCAGGTCCTCCTGCGTGAAGAACTCCCGGATGCTGGATACAATGATTCTTTTTTCGAACCCCAGGTCGAGGCTCAGTTTGTATAGTTTATTTGCCTTTTCCACTACGTCGGCGCGCTCTATCCGCGCAACTCTGATCTCCAGCTTTTTGAAGTCGGAGATATCTATCTGCTCGAAGCGCATGGTGATATTTGAGACCTGTGAGGGGGCGCCCTCCAGGATTGCGGCTGCGGCGGCCTTAGCTGAGTCGCGCTCCGACTTCTCATCCTTCCATTTGGTAACGTCAATGCGCGGAAACAGCACTGTCCCCTTCTTCACGAATACATCCTTGTCGCAGCCCCCCCATTGCCAGTCCGTGTAGCGCGCGTCCTTTACGTTCAGAGGTATGCCAAGCTGCTTATGGATCTGTCCCGCAGTCTCGGGCATGAAGGGATATATCAGCATGGCCGTGATGTTGAGCACCTCCCAGAGTGTGCGAAGCACGATGTCGAGCCTGTCGTCCGGGTCGTCCCTGCCGAGCTTCCACGGCGATGTCTCGTCAATGTACTTGTTGCCGGCGCCCACCAGAGCCCAGAGTGTTTTGAGCGCGGAGTCGATGGCAAAGTTGTCCATCTGGGAATTCATCTCGTCGAGAGTGCGGTATGCCAAATCCCGCAGAGCAGTGTCTATATCCTTGGCGCGTTCGAAGACCGACGCAGGCGGCAGATGACCGTTTCTATACTTCTCTATCATCTGAAGGGTCCTGTTCAACAGGTTGCCAAGGTCGTTTGCCAGGTCGGAGTTGATGCGGTTTACCATGCCCAGCTCAGAGAAGTCCCCGTCGCCGCCGAAGGGCACCTCGCGCAGCACGAAGTAGCGAAACGCGTCCGCGCCGTAGACATCCACCATCTCGAACGGGTCGACTACATTTCCCTTGGATTTGGACATCTTGTCGCCCTCGACGGTCCACCAGCCGTGAGCAAATACGCGAACAGGAGGGTTCAGGTTCATGGCCATCAGAATGGCCGGCCATATCACCGCGTGGAATCTTATTATGTCCTTTCCCACGACATGATGCACGTGAGGCCAGTACGTCTCCCATTTTTCGCCCTTGTCCGGATAGCCCAGCGATGATATGTAGTTTATCAGGGCATCCAGCCATACATAGACCACATGCCGCTCGTCTCCCGGCACAGAAATACCCCACTTCAAGGTTGCTCTCGATACGGATAGGTCCTGAAGGCCGCCCTTTATGAAGCTCATCACCTCGTTGCAGCGCGCGCGGGGC
>JAISRE010000164.1 GCA_031273805.1 Synergistaceae bacterium
GCGAAAATGGCCGCAGGCGTAGCATAGCTACGTTGAGGACCATTTTTGTGGCAACCGTGAAGATGGTGAGCGAATACGCCCATTGCAGCCGAAGGTCGTTTAATCAGCGGTTCCTTAGACAGACGGATACGCTGTATCCCTCCAGGATATGGCTGAGATACAGGCGAACGTCCGGGTCCGTGTCGATGCGGGCGGCGTCTCCCTCGATGATGACCTTAAAACTTTTTGTATCGGTCGATAGGCCCGTTCCGAGCATTTTTATATAGCTTTCTTTGAGCGTCCAGAGGTCGAAAAAGGAGCGCGCGGAGGGACTGCGCCCCAGCAGCGCGCGCTCGTCCTCGTGAAAAGCGGCATCCGCCAGAGCGGAGCAGTCCTCATCAGTCCACAGCTCTATGTCGATTCCGACTGGGGCGTCGTTTACCGCCAGCAGAACGTAGTCCCCGGAGTGGGATATGTTGAAGTGCGGTCCATCTTCCACACGAGGTTTGCCGTATTTTCCGATAAAAATGGCGCCGACTTTCCTGGCGCCCAGCGCCTCTTCGAGCAGCATCCCTGCCGCGAGCGAGCGCATCCTGTCCTCCTCACGCGTGTATTTCAGGATTTTCCGCGCCCTGTCCGGGTATAGGGCCGAAATTTTTTCCATAAGCGCATGGGCGCGCGGCGCGATTGCCCTGATGTCGGCCAGATATATCCCCGCTACGGGGGCAATATCCCAGTCTGTTTTTTTTAACGTGATAACGCCTTCTTCCTCCTCTGTGATATGCGCACACCACGACCTTGACGTCGTTCACGCCATCAGCAGCCGGGTGGAGTACTCATACACCCTTGGCTTCAACAACAGCGTAATACGTCTCGATCGTCGCAAGAGCGCGATTATCGAAGGATAAGAGCGAGGTATTAAGTGGCCTGCTTTCACTCTATGGACAAAATTTTGGAAAAACCGGTCATATTGAAGATCTCCATGACTCCCTCGTTCACGTTTTTTATGACCAGCCGACCTGTTTGCCCGGCCTGCCCGGTCATTTTCTTTTGAAGGCTCAGGAGTACTCGCAATCCGGCGCTTGAAATGTATTCGAGGTCTGTGAAGTCGATGTACAGACTCGTCACTCCGTCGATATCGTCATTCAGCTCCGACTCCAGCTGCGGGGACGTCGTCGTGTCGAGGCGTCCTTTCAGCGTCGCCGTGAGAGATTCTCCATCGCGCCGTTTTTGTATCTCCATTGGAATCATTTCTCCTTTCGAGACTGTGTTTTAATTATGCGCCATTGCCTATGATGCGCGTCTTTACCCTAGTTTTATCCATGCACGCGGCAAAGAGCATATAGAGCGCCATGCTGCCTGCCGCCTGGACTGCGTTAGCTGGAACCTCCGCGAGCGGAACTATCATGTCTCCTGTCATAATCCAGGCTGCCGCGTAATAACCGCCTATCGTGATTGGAAATGCGACAGCAGCGGCAAAGACGTTTCTTATGCCCATGATAGTGCCTTTCTTTGATGTAAAGGCCAGGGTGAGGCATGCTTTAATCGCAAATGTGTAAGGCGCCCATATCATGTAACCGGTCATGGCGTCCGCCAGGAAACCGCCCAATGCCGCAGACAGCGCCGCAGCAGGCTGCGGAAGTATCGAAGCCGCCAGATATATCGCCGCGTCCCCAATGTGTATATACCCTCGCGCCGTCGGTATCCTTGGGAAGTAGGCGGTCATGATAAAAATCAGACCAGTAAACAGTCCCGCTATTACGACATTGTAGATTCTCTCATTTTTTCTCATAATAGACGTAATCATAACACATATCAAAATTATATGGGATATCTGAAAAATTTAAAATCGTGCAAGTCCTTCCAGAGTGATTCAGCGTAAACGCGCCTGCCGTCTCAGGGTTTCAGGAAATTCAGTTCGGACTCAGCCTCTATAATTTCAGCCTTGTCTCGTCCAAATTGTTCACCGTACAGAGTCATGGCCCTTCGGACGATTTGGGCGCCCTCGACCAACCCAAGCTCCAGCAGAATTTCTCTCCTGAACGTGGACAGAACGTGTCCGCAGTGATACAGAAAGTCCTTGGTCGCACGGGGAATCAGTCCGGCTCGTCGGCGGGACATTTCGGCAGCTTCGTCGTCGTCCTTGAGAGCGGCGCCGTTCCAGATAAACTCGCAGACATTCGCTCCATGCGACATTATGGTTCCCATCTCCAGCCTGAGTTCTGGATTGAAACCATGCACTAGATTTTCGTCCGCGTTGTCGCAGTAAATCTTTCCATATTCTATAAGGCCATATTTCTTCCATGCCTCGCACCAGGCGCACACGGTCATGTTGGTCCTGTACACTGGGTTAAGCGAAGCGACCTCCGACCTGGACCAACCCCTGGGGTCGGCCCACTCTCCGTAGACGATGTAGTTCATCATTGTGAGTTCGTTGCCGTCAGCGATACACCTCATCGCGGCGCGGAGCCCCCGTTCTCTCCCGTAGGCGGCAATACCCCTCCTGACCACGGCGAGTCCCTCTTCGCCGCAATTCTCGTCCGCGCTTTTCGCAATGTATCCAAATAGCGCGGCATGGTCGTCTATGTAGAATTTTCTCGACAGATCTTCCCTGTTCATCGATCCTCCCGCGTCAGATCGTCCCGTATACGAACCCGGGCAGCCATTTAAATAAAAATTCAATAACCGCTCTTTTCTCGCAGCACAGTTGAGTATATTATGCCAGAAATCAGCAACCAAAGCGATATTATTTCGCAAAAAAATTTTCGATTTTTTGCTTTTGCGCGCCTTGTGCTCCGCAGTGAAATATGCTAATGTTACCTATGATTTAAAAACTTACGTTATGCGTTGACTGGGGATAAAACTAAGGCAGTGTTGTATATTTCGAATATGTAGGCGATCATACGGGGTACATCGGGGCGCCTGGAGCTACGGAAAAAATTGATGACCGCACTTATTTCAGCGACTCATACATCGAAGGGTTCCCCTATAATGACGAGCATGGCTATGGGATCAAATATACGCTTTCAGACGACGGCTCGACTCTTCATTATCTTGCTACGGCACAGTCGATTTACGATGAATTTGAAGTTCTTTCATCAGAAGTGACCCTCAAAAGAGTTAAGTAACGTCCTGAACATTGTGTGTCCGGCACGAGCGTCGATCTATTGCGCATATGCCGTGTTAGATAGTATGGGGCAACAGGCTGCATTTGTCGCGGGAAGAAGCAAAACTATATAACACCATAAAAAATATTGCGTGCCTCGGGGATTTGCCGAACCGGGGCCCGCATCCTGTAAAATGTTTCTGAGTTATTTCGCCTTTGCGTTTTCCGCTTGAATTTTTTGCAGGCGTTCGGCAATCCATACTTTATCCGGTCTATGCGCGCTCGAAAGATCGAGGACTCCTATAATGCTCTCATAGCGGTTATGTTACTCAAAAATGATAATCGATTCCGCTTTGCTTCAAAATTTCATTGGCCGTATGTCGGGACTTGATTTTGCCGTCAACTGTCACGTGACAGTTTGAGATGGGGCTATACCAAACGTCATGATCCCCTTGACCATGACGCACGAAGTAACAGCCATTTTTTTTCAGGATATCGCGAATTTTTTTCTCGTATTCTGCCATCACAAGCAAATCTGCTCGTGACGTTCAGATCGGAAGCACATAGAAAAGGTTTCCTGGGTTATTCCGTTCAGCGCCAATAATTCCGGCGCCGCGAACCGAACGCGTTCAGTCAGCGCGTCAAGGGAACCGGATTCCAGCACAAGCCCGGGAATATCGGCGCTTGTCGCTATCCATACGGCGGCCTCAGCGTCCCATGTCAGATTAACGGTGTATTCTTTAGCCATCTCGCCATTCAACCCCTATCCTGTGTTCGCACATCTCCACCACACAAAGAAGCACGACAAACATTACCCCATACCGAAAAAATATAGTAGTTTATCAGCGAACAGTCGTCAATCGTATAACTGCCGCATGGGGGGGAGAAACGAGCTAACCGACCGAACCGGGGCCCGCATCTTTTAACTTAAAGAGACTCCAACACGCTCCTATTTGTCCCCGTAATGAGTCCGCAATTCATAAAGCTCTATTACATCGTCGCGAAGTCTATAAACAAGCCTGTT
>JAISRE010000170.1 GCA_031273805.1 Synergistaceae bacterium
TCGCAATTTGCGTAAGCCTTCGATATTTTGTCAATGAAGCTGACGTTGTCGTCATGCTTGAGGTCGAAGCCGAGCTGTCTCGTTATTTTTTTTACGAGATTGCGGCAGTCGCCTCTGTCATATATCACGAGGTTAGTCGTCGTGTAACCCAGATCGGCGAGAGTCCGAGCGTTTCGGTAGAGAAAGCGCAGTCCCCAGGAGTGAAAAGTAGAGACCTGCATTCCGTGGAGATCGTCCCCGACCATGTGTTTCACGCGCTCGAGCATCTCAGACGCCGCCTTGTTCGTGAAGGTCAGAGCTAAAATCCGGTTGGGAGGGACTCTTTTCTCGGCTATCAGGTACGCTATCTTCGACGCAAGGACGCGTGTCTTGCCGCTCCCAGCCCCTGCTATCACGAGCTCGGGGCCGTCGCACCACGTCACTGCCTCCGCCTGTTGGCTGTTCAGCGTTCCAAGTATCTGCTCACCGTCCATAATTTTCGCCCTTATGAATTGCCGCAACGTCAAAAATTAAAGCGGGGAAGGGCCGAAGCCGTCTTCCCCGACAGTGAGAATGTCGATTTTTATTATGCTGCCCGACCGGCATATGGGCTATTCCTGAGGATCCAACAGCCCGTAGCCGCCGTCGTTGCGCCTGTACACCACGTTGTAGTTGCCGTTATCTCCATTGCGGAACAGGAAGAAGTTGTGCCCGAGAAGGTCCATCTGACGCGTCGCCTCAGCCGGCAGCATAACGGACACCGGAAATTTTTTCACCTTGACTATATCTGTAGGGCTGATGTCGTCCTGGTCCCTGCTGTCTCCAAAAATATCCGCAGGCAGATCGAACGAGATTTCCCTTGTTTTTATGTGGGTGCGATCATTCAAATAGTCCTTGTGCCTCTTTACCTGGCGCTCGATGTTCTTCAGCGCCTTGTCGAACGCCTTGCGCATATCCGGCGAGTGATCCTCTCCTCTCATCACGAGGCCGTTTGCGTTAGCGGTGATCTCGACTATATTCATACCGCGCTTGTAGTCGAGCACTACCTGCACGTCCAGTATCTTGTTGAAGAATCTCTCGACCTTGTAGAGCTTTTTCTCCATGAAATCCTTCTGCTCATCTGTTGCTTCAGCGTTGCGAGTGACGAAACGAACATCCATAGCCACCCCTCCTAGTTTTTTTGTCTGCTTGTACCGAGTGGTAGGTACTATTTGCCGCAACAGAATTTTAACATTTCATGCCGCGCCTCGCAACGCCCATTGCTCGTTGTTGCAATCTCCAAACTCATATATAATATATTGGTGTGCCTGACCAGCAATTTAAATTTTTGAGTATTTTTAAGAATCGAGAGGAGTGTCTTTAAGTTGAAATTATCCGCGCGTTCCAAAAAAATCCAGCCGTCCGCCACGTTAGCGGTGACCGCGCTAGCGAGGGAGTTGAAATCAGCTGGGCATCCCGTGCTGTCGTTCTCCGCTGGGGAGCCTGATTTTACCTCGCCTCCGTCGGCTGTATCCGCAGCTCATGAAGCCATAGATCGCGGAGAGACCCACTACACTGCCAACTCCGGGATCCCTGAGCTGAAACGCGCGATCCTGTCATATTACAAGGCCCATTTCGGGCTAGAATACGCTGCGTCGGAGCTTATCGTGTCGAACGGGGCGAAGCAGGTCCTGTATGAGTTAGCCCAATCACTCGTAGACCCGGGGGATGAGGTATTGTTGTTCGCGCCGGCCTGGGTGAGCTACGCGGAGCAGATTTCAATGGCCGAGGGTAAGCCCGTAGCGGTGGACACAGTCGGCTCAGGCTTTATACCGGAGGGCGATGTGGTGAGGCGGGCCATCACGGATAAAACTGTCGGCATGATAATAAACACCCCAAACAATCCAACGGGTGTCGTGTACGGTCCTGACACGCTTGCGACGCTTGCCGGCCTGGCGCGCGCTCACGACCTGTGGATCGTTTACGACGAGATATATGAGCGGCTCGTTTACGGCGCCGCCAAACACCACAACATACTTCAGATAGCGCCGGATATCCGCGACCGCGTCATAATCGTCAACGGGGTCAGCAAAGCGTACAGCATGACCGGATGGAGAATAGGCTACGCACTGGGCTCCAAGGAGATAATAGCCCGGATGGACGCGCTCCAGGGTAATCTCACGTCAAACGCCTCATCCATAGCGCAGTGGGCGGCAGTCGGCGCCATAGAGGGGGCGGAGCCCGAGGTCGAGTTGTGCAGGGCGGAGTTCGAGCGTCGCAGGGATATGCTGTGCGGTATGCTCTCCGGTATAAATGGGCTGAAATTACTTTCCCCCGACGGAGCGTTTTATATCTTCCTGGATGTCAGGGACACTCCTATTCCGGACGATATCGAGTTTTGCCGCCGCATTCTCGAGGATAAACATGTCGCGCTCGTTCCGGGAGCGGCTTTCTTTGCGCCGGGCTTTATCCGCATGTCGTACGCCTGCTCGGAGGATGACATTCGCGATGGAGCTTCCCGCATAAAGTCATTTATAGAGTCTCTGTAAGGGAAGCGCTGATTTAATAACCTTATGATAAGTGGGAGGAATGATAGGTGAGTGCTCTCGATGAACCGCTTAAAAAGGCAAACGAGGCGTTGGGCAAAAAGATAACGTCATCTCTGTTGTCCAACGGCTACAGGACCGCAGTATACGCGCATGACGCGCATGACGCGATCCGCCTGGCGCTCGGGCTGATACCGGACAACTGCTCGGTTGGTATACCCGGCACGGTTACCGTGCGCGAGCTCGGGCTTCCGGAGCGCCTGATCGAAAAAAAATGCCGCGTCTACCATCATTGGGACCCGTCTCTGACGACGGCAGAGGCCAGGGCGGCGCGTTTGGCGGAGGAGAACTCCGCCGACTGGTTCGTGACCAGCAGCAACGCCGTCACACTCGATGGGAAGATGGTGAATATCGACGGTACCGGCAACCGGATCGCGTGTATGTCGTGGGGGACTGGCAGGATACTTTTCATCATAGGTCTCAACAAGGTGGCGCGTGATCTGGACGGAGCGATAGCACGCGCCCGCAACTCGGCCACCCCTGCCAACTCCCTCCGAACCGGTCTGGACACCCCCTGTTCAAAGACGGGTTATTGCGTCGACTGCAACTCGCCGGACAGGGCCTGCCGGGTGATCTCCATAATCGAACGAGTTCCCTTCGGCAGAGAGGCCCACGTCATACTTGTGGGTGAGAAACTGGGCTACTAAGAAACTTTACTACGAATAGATCCACCATGCGATCAGCGATTCCTTAAATCATCACAAGATATTGGAATAAAAAAGCAGGGAGTCGCTTTTTTAAATCGGCTCCCTGTACGATGTGGTATGATTGCAACCGAAGGTTATTAAATCAGCGGTTCCTTAAGAAGCCTTTACCAGCGCTTCGGGTGTGAGCTTTGTCTCCTTCACCTCCGCCTCGAATGAGATGTTCCCCTTCTCGTGAGTCTCCGTCCAAGTCTTTATGGGCAGTCCCCATACCTTGATGAATCCTACGGACGCCGAGTGATCGAACGCGTCTCCCTCTGAATATGTGGCGAGGTCATAGCGGTATATGGCGCTCTCCGACTTCATGCCCTCGACGACAGCGGAGCCCTTGTACAGCTGAACGCGAACAGTTCCGTTAACGACCTCCTGAGTCTTGTCGACGAACACCTGAATGGCCTCCATCAGCGGTGAGAACCAGTAGCCCTCGTAGGTAAGCTCGGAGAACTTCTTCTCCAGATCTCCCTTGACCCTCATGACGTCCTTGGCCAGTGTGATGGTCTCGAGCGCCTTGTGCGCCGTGATGAGAGTGACGGCGGCCGGACACTCGTAGATCTCGCGGCTCTTGAAGCCAACGAGCCTGTTCTCGACCATATCTATACGGCCCACGCCGTGCGCGCCGGCGCGTTTGTTCAGCACATCTATCAGCTCGATGCCGTCCATGTGTTTACCGTCCACCGCCACTGGAATCCCCTTCTCGAAGGTGATCTCCACCAGTTCGGGCTTATTCGGAGCGTCTATGGGATCTACAGTGAGGCCATAGGCGCCCTTGGGAGGTTTGTTCCACGGATCCTCCAGCACCCCGCACTCGCACGATCTCCCCCATAGGTTGTCGTCGAGACTGTAAGGGCTGTTTCTCGTGGTCGGGACCGGAACGTTGTGCTTCTCGGCGTACGCCATCTCCTGCTCACGCGACATGTGCCAGTCGCGAACGGGGGCCAGCACCTCGATCGACGGGTCGAGTGAATTGGCGCAGATCTCGATGCGAACCTGATCCTGTCCCTTTCCGGTACATCCGTGGGCTATGGCCACAGCGCCCTCCTGCTGGGCAACGCGAATCAGCGCCTTTGCAATGAGAGGCCTGGAGTAAGCGGAGTTGAGCGGATAGACGCCCTCGTACAGAGCGTTGGCTTTCAAACCCGGCCATATAAAATTCTCTATCATCTCATTGCGGAGATCGAGCATGCGGGCCGTTATCGCACCTGTTCTGATCGCCTTGTCGTTGATCTCCTCCATATTGTCCGCCTGCTGCCCGACGTCGGCAGTCATCGTGACAACGTCATACCCCTGCTCGATCAACCACGGAATTGCCACCGATGTATCGAGTCCGCCGCTGTACGCCAAAACTGCCTTGCCCTTCTTAAAGCCCTTCTCGTCCACTGTAATCGCCTCCAGTTTAATTTTTGGAAAATAAATGAAAAAATAAAAAACTCGCCCCTCCTCCTCTGTCTCCAGAAGAAGAGGGGCGAGCTTTAAATCGTTCAAACCCGCGGTACCACCCTCATTGGTTCGCGCTCATATGCCCCGAACCCACTCGTAAAGTTCTTTATCGGGAACCAACCGGACGTCTACTTGGCACAAAAAAAGGAGCCTTTCTTCGACATCAGCTCCGGGGTGCGGGCAAAAAATACAATAATAAAACCTTCGCCTTATGCGAGAGACGCTTTCAGCCTGTGACGTCCCATCTCTGTCGCCAGTGCGCAAGGGCCATGTCCCCATCGACGCTGCACATATACAGTCTTTTATCGAAACCGCATCGTGATCGTCGCAACGCGAACACTTCAAACATCACCCTCGCCTCCTGCTCAACAAAAAATCAACAACTTAACGAATGATATAATAACATGTAAGCTGAGATTGTCAATAGGGTTGGCATTGACCTGTGACGAAAAAAACCTTGCCAATATATCGAAAAAGGAATATTATGTATGCAAGGAGGCTCATAAAAATGTTCGATATAGAATCTTATGAATTGCCTAATGGAGAAAAGCCCGTTGAGCAGTTCATGGATAGCCTCGATACAAAAATGCGTACTAAGGCGTTAGGGAGCATTGATATACTTGCGGAGTATGGCAATATGCTACGAGAGCCGTATTCAAAGCCATTAGGTAAAGGTTTGTTTGAGTTGCGCATTAAATTCGCGGGGGACATTACAAGGATATTTTATTTCTTCTTCGTAAATAATAAAATTATTCTAACAAACGGATTCGTGAAGAAAACACGGAAAACGCCGACAAGCGAGATTGCGCTTGCTCTGAAATACAAAACTGATTATGAGGGGAGACTTAAAGGGAAATGAGCAATATTAACGAATATTTGGAACGGCAGCTTGAAGACCCTGAGTTCGCGGCTGAATGGGAACGACAGCGCCCCGAACGCGAGTACATCAAAGCCATTATTGCCGCCCGTATAGAACAAAACTTAACACAGGCGGAATTAGCAAAAAAAACGGGCATCAGGCAGTCAAACCTCAGCCGAATTGAAAATGGAAATTGCAGTCCAACCGTCGCTACTTTACAGCAGATTGCGGAGGGAACGGGCAAGACGCTCCACATCGAGTTCAGATGAAACAATCGTCATATAATTTTTCAGGGACAAGATGAGGTAGTTGAGCCTTGTCATCACAGTCCTCTGAGCTTCATCTCCCTCGACAGGGCGCCGAGCGCCTTGACGCCGGCGACGGAGTTTCCTCTTTCGTCCAGAGGGGGGGAGAACACTGAAATGCCCATCCTGCCCGGGACGGTGCAGAGGATGCCGCCGCAGACGCCGCTCTTGGCTGGAAGTCCGACCCTGACCGCGAACTCGCCGGATCCGTTGTAAAGTCCGCACGTGCTCATCAGGCCGATCAGGATATAGACCGTGTCGAGCGATATAACCCGAACGCCGCTGGCGCTCAAGCCGCCGTTCGCGATAGTTGCGCCTATGAACGACAGATCCACCGTGTTTGCTTCAATGCTGCACATGCTGAAGTACAGGTCCAGAGAATCCTTGACAGTGTGCGTTAAAGCTCCGGTGCTGTGCATGAAGTACGCGAGAGCCCAGTTGCGGTCAGCCGTGGACGCCTCGGATTCTCGTATTTTCTCGTTCACCGACAGCTTATTCTCAGGTCTCCGCCCGGCGCATAGGGAGGCGAATTCAAGTACCGCATCTATAGCGTCGCCTCCCAGATCTTCCGCGATCAGGGATGCCACTGTTATTGCTCCTGAGTTGATGAACGGGTTGAGGGGGATGTTCGAGGATATCTCCAGCTTCATGATGGAGTTGAACGGCTCGGCGCACGGCTCCATGCCGACTTTTTTGAACACGCGCTCCGCCCCGAATCTCTCCAGCGCGAAAGCCAGCGACACAACCTTGGAAATGGACTGCATCGAGAATAGCGTGTCGCTGTCGCCTGAGGAAAAACTCTCGCCCCCGACGCTGGTCGCGGAGATGGAGAAGAGGCGTGGATTGACATCGGCTAATTCCGGGATATAAGACGCGGTTTTTCCGCCGTCCGTCATACTCCGGTAGGTTTTCTCCAGACGGTCCAGCTTCTCCCGGATGTTTTTAAACTCTTTCACCCTTCCGCTCCGTTAACGTTCCCTCTAGTTTTTAGCGAGGCTGCACGTTCTCTGGAATGGCGCAGGTATATCTCTCGCCTCCCAGCCGCCCCAGATGCTCGCGTTTTGCCCTGGGCGCGATCTCTGGGTCACAGATCA
Source organism: Synergistaceae bacterium (assembly GCA_031273805.1). GTDB lineage: Bacteria > Synergistota > Synergistia > Synergistales > Synergistaceae > JAIRKI01. The sequence continues at coordinate 6,964 of JAISRE010000170.1, forward strand.
CGTCGAGCGCGGTCATGGCGATGACCTTGCCGGCGTAAATCAGCCCCTTGTGGACGACTGAGGACTTGCCCGCAGCCACCCACTGCCAGGAGTGACTCGCGGTCCCCGTGGGGTAACACGTGACGAGCGCCTGCGCCGTGGGCACAACCCAACTCGCGTCCCCCACATCCGTAGAGCCCGGCATAACGGAATTGCCCATCATGTAGGGAAAGAGTTCGCTCTGAAGAGGCTCGGAGGCCATTGTTTCGGCTGTCTGAGTGTCTATGGGGGCAAAGCACTGTTTGATCAGGTCCGCTACGCCCTGCTTCGATGTCTCCGGCAGGGTGGCGGTGTATGCGCGCGCGTACTCTTTTTCCTCATCCGAATACTCGATGCCGCCGAGTGAGCGCATGTTTTCATACATCACGCGGCCGAGCGAGTCGTTCACTATGTACTCTGAACATGCGCTGTCCCATTCGATATCGACGGTAGTCCCCGTCATCAGCGCCGCTCCCTTAGCGATGTCGGTCACGCGGCCCATTATCTGCCTGAGCTGGCTGGATTTAGGTGCGCGGACAAAGTAGAGCGCGCTGGCGTTGGACTGGACTACGTTTGGAGACGTTCCGCCGGCGTTCGTGTAGGCATAATGGATCCTCGCCTCCTGCGCGATGTGCTCCCGAAGATAGTTTACCCCAACGCTCATCAACTCCAGGGCGTCGAGCGCGCTGCGTCCTCTTTCCGGCGACGCGGCGGCGTGCGAGCTTATTCCATTGAAGTGGAAGTAGACCTGATAGTTGGCGAGTGAGCTGAAACCCCACATGCGCGTCTCCGTCCACGGGTGCCATGTAAACATGACGTCGGTTCCGTCGAAAACGCCGGCTCGCGCCATGAACGCCTTGCCCGAACCGCTCTCCTCGGCGGGGCAGCCAAAGAGCTTTATCGTGCCCGGCTGTCCTTCGGAACTCAAGAGGTCCTTGAGCCCGACGGCGGCAGCGAGAGCGCCCGACCCCAGCGCGTTGTGGCCGCAGCCGTGTCCGTTGCCGTCCGGCGTCAGTGCGTGTTTTTCGGCTGCGTCGCATATCTGGCTGAGGTCCGACAGGGCGTCATACTCCGCCAATATCCCCACCACAGGGCCGCCGGTCCCGAAGGTCGCCACAAACGCGTGTTCCATGCCCGCGGTCCCGCGTTCGATGGAGAAACCCTCGTTTTCCAGTGTCGATATCAGCAGTGCAGAGGATTTTTCAAGGTCGAAGCGCGTCTCGGCGTACCCCCAGATGTTGTCGCTGACATCCGTGAATATCTTGGCTTTTGCGTCGATCAGCCTGAGGAGTTTTTTCTTATTGTTTTCGCAGTTCATGGATAGCTCCTTTCTCACTCTGCCTGGCTATTGTCAGTTTTTTTGTCCATCATGCCGGACTTGAACATGCAGTAGGAGGCCAGCACGGACAAGGACATAATCAACGGCAGAAAATAGCTCTGATATCGCTGCACAAACGCGCCGCCGAGGAAAACGCAGAGCGCTATGGAGACGGTAAACGGAGCGATGGAGAGCTTGACGCTCTTTACGACGAACGGTGTCACGAGCGCGCCCAGGAGAGCCGGCATGATATTCGCCCATGCCGGCGCCAGCATGGGCGCGGAGAGGTATGGAGTGATGTATTCCCCAATGATGAACATCGAGAGTATCAGAATGGACACCGTAACGAATGATGAGATGGCAATGCTGATTATGGAGATAACGTCTCCTTTGGCGCTTCCGGGCGTCACCCCCGCGAGCTTCATGCCGGAGAGGGCGCTTGGCAGCTTCATATTCATGACGTTCCCGGTTATACAGCTCAGATATACCCCGCCTGCGCCGATGATCGAGTAATATGAGATATTCTCGACCACCGCCATTGGGGCGAACATTGCTATCAACCCACTCGCCGCGCCCATAATTTTGCCGAAGCTGACGTCTATTTTATTGACTATGGTGATGATCAGCGGGACGGAGATCATAAGGGCAAGGGAGATGATGCTTGTCAGCCGTCCGAGATTGTTTATGGCGTTGTCGAAATTCAGAGATTTTTCGTGATCGCTGTGGTTCGTCATAATGGATTACCCCCTGACTAATATATATTCGTGCAGACGATAGCGGCAGCCATGCCTATGATCATGCTGATCGGCAGTGAGAATTCGTCGATAGCCCTGATATTGGTCGCGCGCGCGACGCCTCCGCAGACGAGCACGGCCGCAGCGGACGAGATAAAGGCGACTATGGCGGTGACGTTTTGGATGTTTGTTATATAGGGCGCGGACATCAGCGCGAGCATTCCGATGAAGAGCGAGGCTGAGAGTATGGGGATGAAGCGGCTTTTGGATTCCTTGGCTTTTTTAGAGAATTTATCGAGGGACTTCATAAAAAAGATGTTGAAAACGATGCCCCAGATTATGCCCACGCTCATAACCCACATTGCCATGGTAAAAATCGTCAGGTCAAAGCCGGGGTCTGCAATACCCGCGAGACCTGAGGCCTTCGCGATGATATCCGCCGCCATGTTTTCGTATGTGGCGGAACCGACCACCGAGAGCCGAAGCCAGGGAAAGTACTGCCCGAGGTTGACGGTGAGCACCATCAGCATCACCACTATGGGCAGGGACGGAACGACCGAGAACATTGCCGCGTTTGTCATTGCCTTCTTCATGACCGCAGGCGTGAGCCCGAGTTCTATTCCACGCCTCCAGGCAACCCTGATAAAAAGCACCGACTGAAACAGAACGAAAACAATGACCATCGAACAGAGAAAGAACATCAAATTGCTGTTTGCCACATCGAGATAATTCAAAGTACTGCCTCCTTTATTCAATTTTTGGAAGCTAATCGAGAAGAACAAACATATATGAGTGTCTTGAACACATTAATTTTAACAATTGTGAATGGCTGCTTCGATGAAATAATTATATTTCGCAGCCCTTGTTTTTATTCAAAATATGCATGTGCGGGAGCGCGGGTGTAAAAAAGGGAGGTCATTTTTTATCCTCAACGCGGATATTATGAGGAATACGCGGGGATTTGCTCCGGCGCGGAGGGGACGGCTGCTGCGGCATCGAATTTTGTCAATATTTGTCTTTACTGTTTTTTTGTGATATTCTATGATCTATGAAATAAATATAATACGCGAAGCGAGTGAATGGGCTATAAAAAATACGCACATAACGCTTGACAAGCGACAAAGAACGGCTATAATCCTACGGGCTACGGGCTACGGGCTACGGGCTACGGGCTACGGGCTACGGGCTACGGGCTCCGGGCTACGGGCTACGGGCTACGGGCTACG
>JAISRE010000014.1 GCA_031273805.1 Synergistaceae bacterium
TCTTTGGGGAAAAGGTAGACGACCTCTCCTAATTTTCTGATATACACGTTCTCTCCGGCAAACCGATATTCTTTCGGGAGCCTGACGGCCTGGCTTTTGCCATTGGTAAACAGTTTTGCAGTATCAACAGCGCAGCCCTCCTCTATTAAAATTTTCTCCATCAGAGTATATATCGTAATATATATTTCATCAAGCTCATGAACGCGCGCGGAATTGGGATATTGCGGACATGCAAAAATTATGGGAGTCCCTTTTGAAAAAAGCGGGGATTGAAGATTTCCGCTGGCATGACATGAGGCATGATTTTGCCTCGCACCTTGTGATGAACGGGTTTGACCTGAACACCGTGAGGGAACTCATGGGGCACGCCGACCTGAAAATGACGCTTCGGTACGCGCAGCTCTCGCCGTAAACGGAGAAATGGTAATCCTTTACTGGAACATCGGCACAGCCATAAATAAACACAGCGTTTGGGGCAACAAGTTCATTGAAAATCTGGCGAAAGACATTAAGCTCGATTTTCCGAACGCGAAAGGCTATTCCGTGCGGAATCTGAAATATATGGCAAAATTTGCCAAGACCTACCCTGATTTTGAATTTGTGCAACGCGCCGTTGCACAAATTCCGTGGCGGCACAATGTGACTCTTCTCGATAAAGTAAAGAACGCGGAAGAGCGCAAATGGTATATTCAGGAAATTATCAATAACGGGTGGTCGCGTGATTGGCTTGCCGCTCAAATTGAGAGCCGCCTATACGAGCGCCAGGCAATCGCCCATAAAGCGACTAATTTTGACCTCCGCCTGCCGCCGCCGCAGAGCGAGCTTGCAAAGCAGACAATGAAAGACCCTTATATCCTGAAATCCCGGTCTTATGGAGGTGGTGTCGTAAGCCCAGTACTCGCCTTCTGTGCTGCAATACTATGGAATTTCGCATCTATTGACAGCTTGATAATTCCGTTATAACATCTCTTTGCGTTGCAACCTATCAAAATAATAGGATTTGCCTTAAGTTCATTGGCCACTGCTGAGCGCATGACTTCTTTAATGTGGTGTAGTGCCCGATTATGTATCATGAGGCTGGGGTGTCTTCGCCGCGTGACGGGTGGCAGTATAGACAAAGGTCCAAGGGAGGAAACAAGCTATGAGAGATAAGAAGTACCGGGACGAAAAAATCGAAATCCTGTCTCGCGCCATCTGACTCTGGGATACTGCGGACATGCAAAAATTATCGAATAGAACCTCAACGTTTACTGACTCCGTTATTCGACGCATGACCCGTGTGTCGCTCCAATATGGCGCTGTCAACCTCTCTCAGGGTTTCCCGGACTTCTCCCCGCCTGCGGCTATAACGGCCAGGCTGGCTGAGGTTGCGAGCGAGGGTCCGCATCAGTACTCCATCACGTGGGGGGCGCAGAACTTCAGGGAGGCGCTTGCCGAAAAGCAGTCCAGGCTGATGGGGCGGACTATCGACCCTGAGGGCGAGATAGTCGTAACCTGCGGCGGCACCGAGGCAATGATGACTGCAATGCTGACCGTCGTGAACCCCGGCGACAAGGTGGCGGTGTTTTCCCCGTTTTATGAGAACTACGGCGCCGACGCCATACTGTCCGGCGCAGACCCGATCTACGTGCCGCTCCGTCCGCCTGAGTTCGGCTTCGACGCTGATGAGCTGGAGGCGGCGTTCAGGTGCGGTGCAAAGGCATTGATACTCTGCAACCCGTCCAACCCCAGCGGCAAGGTGTTCACCCGCGCCGAGCTGGAGGTCATAGCGGACCTGGCGAAGAAGTATGACGCCTACGTCATCACGGACGAGGTCTATGAACACATTGTCTACGAGCCCAACGAGCACGTCTACATCGCGTCGCTGCCGGGCATGTTCGAGCGTACCCTGTCAACCAGCTCGCTCTCTAAGACCTATTCGATGACCGGCTGGCGGCTGGGATATGTGATATCCACGCCGGAGGTGATCGACGTCGCGCGAAAGGTGCATGACTTCCTCACGGTGGGCGCTGCCGCTCCGCTTCAGGAGGCGGCTGTCGTGGGTCTGCGCTTCGGCGGCGATTATTATCGCGGCTTATTGAGGATGTACGCGGAGAAACGCGACATGTTCCTGGGTGGCCTTGATAGAATAGGGATACCCTGCACGAGGCCGGACGGGGCATATTACGTCATGCTCGACATCTCGGAGTTCGGTTACGGGAGTGATCTCGAGTTTTGTCTGGATCTCGCCCGAAAGGTTGGGGTTGGCGCTGTTCCGGGTTCGAGTTTCTTCAAAGAGGATGTGAACCACCTGATACGCCTTCACTTCGCAAAGAAAGAGGAGACGCTCAACGATGCGCTCAACAGGTTGGAGGATATCAGAAAGAAAATGTGAGGCAGTCAGGGACCGCTGATTTTTGAATTTTTGAATTTAAACCGTGAGCACTTGTCATATCAGCAAGTTGGTGATAAATTACGCAATACGTTGATCAGCAAGCAGGTGGCGCTATGAGTCCGGTTATCTCAGCATATAAGAATATTTGTTTTGTAAATATAGGCCTCTGGTGGCGGGTCTGGAATCCGCCCGAAGGCCTTTAGGACGTTTAACGATTTTGACGATAAAGGGCTCTTTTAGGGTGACAAAACTCCTTGGAGAAGAGCCCCTTATTTTATAAACAATAATTAAAGAGAAAAGCGAGGGGCGCTCATAAAAGCGAGCTCTCGCGTTTTTATTTTGTGAAGGTGAGTGGTGCACGGTGCAAAGAAGAGTGCTGATGGGCAACGAGGCCATAGGCATTGGGGCTTTGAGGGCTGGAGTAACTGTGGCTCTGGGTTATCCCGGGACTCCGTCCTCTGAGGTTTTGGAGACCATCGCCAGGGAGAGGCGCGATGGGGTATATGTAGAGTGGTCGGTCAACGAGAAATCCGCACTGGAGGTGGGAGCGGGCGCCGCCATAGCGGGAGCGCGGGTTCTGGTGACAATGAAGCAGGTCGGCTTGAATGTGGCGTCCGACCCTCTGATGAGCCTTAACTACCTCGGTGTCAGGGGCGGTATGGTCGTAATGGCCGCCGATGATCCCGGGCCGATATCAAGTCAGACCGAGCAGGACACCAGGCACTTTGGAAAGTATGCAAAGCTGGCCGTATTCGATCCGTCGAGCCCAGAGGAGGCATACGGCATGATCGCCGACGCGTACGAATGCTCGGAGGCTATCGGCAGGCCGGTGCTCTTTCGTCCTACCACTAGGGTCTGTCACAGTTATGCGTCGGTGACGCTGCGGGATGACCTCGATGTGCCCAGAAAGTATGGGTTTAAGCGCGACGGTGGTCGATGGGTAATCTTCCCTCGCCTCGCTTACGCAAGCCATATGGAGATAGAGCGAGGGCTATCCAGCCTTGCTGACGAGTTTTCGAGTTACCCCGGCAACGGAAAATGGGGCTCAGGCGCCCGTGGGATCGCTTCCGGCGGAGTGAGCTGGCTGTATGTCCAGGAGGCGTACAGGGACATCAATAAAGAGTGCAGACTGCTGAAGGTGGCGACTGTGCCCTTTCCGGCGCGTTTGGGCGTCGAGTTCCTACAGGGGCTCGACGAGGTTCTGGTGGTGGAGGAGCTCGATCCGGTCATAGAGCGGGAGCTGATTTTCCTCTGCGGAGAGCGCGGAATACCGGTCACGGTCAAGGGGAAACTCTCCGGCCACATGCCAAACGCCGGAGAGAACACCCCGGAGAGAGTCCGGGAGGCGATGGATATTTTTTTGGGCGGAGGAGAGAGACTCGAGGTCTCGTCAACTGCAGATCAGACCGAGTCTCCGGCGCTGCCAGGCAGGCCGCCGGTGCTCTGCGCCGGATGTCCTCACAGAGGCTCGTTCTTCGCGGTCAAGGAGGCGGCGCATGGGCGCAAGGCGGTGTTTTCAGGCGATATAGGCTGCTACACGCTTGGAAACGCCCTTCCTCTGGACATGCTGGACACCTGTTTATGCATGGGGGCCGGTATCACGATGGCCCAGGGCCTCAATCTGGCGGAGCCGGATTCTCTGAACTTTGCCTTTATTGGGGATTCGACCTTCTTTCACACCGGCATTCCCGGCATCATAAACGCGGTGTACAACGGACACAACATCATCGTCGCGATACTGGACAACTCGACCACCGCTATGACGGGCGGCCAACCTCATCCCGGCGTCGGCAAAACCATCATGGGCCGTCAGACGGTCAAGATCGGTATTCAGGGCATTCTTTCATCGATCGGAGTGGAGAGGATCGAGCGGGTGAACGCGTTCGATGTGGCTGCGGCAAAGGCGGCAGTCGTTCGCGCGATGGAGGGAGACGGCGTGAGGGCGATTATTTTTGAGGGGGAGTGTATCACATTGTCCCGAAGAGAAAATAACGCCTGCATGGTGGACGAACATCTCTGCATAGGATGCTCTCTCTGCGTAAAAAAACTGGGGTGTCCAGCGCTTACGCTTCAAGGGAAATATGCCCGCATAGACGCGGTTTCATGCACCGGGTGCGGCATCTGCAAGTCACTCTGCGCAACGCGCGCCATCGTGGGGGGTGAATGATCGTGACAAACTGTCTGATAGCTGGAGTCGGAGGACAGGGCACGGTTCTCGCCTCGCGTCTGATAGCGTCTGCTGCGCTGGAACGCGGGCTCGACGTGCGGGGCTGCGAGACCATAGGCATGGCGCAGCGCGGCGGAAGTGTGCTGAGCCATGTGCGCCTGGGAAATAACATCGCCTCCCCTCTGATATCTCCAAAGGGAGCGGATGTGATACTGGCGTTCGAAGTGTGTGAGGGAGCCCGGGCACTGCGATATTTGAAGCCCGACGGACTGATGATCGCCTGCGACAGGTCGATACAGCCCGCAGGCGCCTCGGGCGGCGGCTATAACTCAGACGACATGCTCATGTTCATTAGGTCTCGCACGACGCGCCTTCATGTGCTGAGCGCGGATATTATCAATGGGCGGTGCGGCGCGAGATCGATTAATGTGGCGATACTGGGAGCGGCCGTGGCGTGCGGCGCTTTTCCGTTTTCGATGGAGGATATGGAAAAAATTATCGAGGCTAGGTTTAATGAGGTTTACGCAAATATGAACAAAATAGCGCTGAGGCTGGGAGAACGTCTGGCGCTCGGGCGATAACGACTTGAGAGGGAGTTGTGAGTGACATGGAGATGACGGAGCAAATCTTGGCAAAGATACGGGATAACATGCGTCACGCGAAGAGGGGGGCATTCTATAAAAAGTATTTTGAGAGCATCGAGCCGGAGGACATAAAGACGCTCGAGGACTTTCAGCAAATACCCTTTACGGAGAAGGAGGACCTGAGGGATGCCTACCCTATGGGGCTCTGCGCGGTGTCTGAGGATGAGATCGTGCGAATTCATTCATCCTCAGGCACCACTGGAACGCCTGTCATCATCCCCTACACGTCGAAGGACGTGGAGGACTGGGCAATCATGTTCAAGCGATGCTACGAGACGGCCGGAGTGACTCGGAGCGATAGGGTGCACATAACGCCGGGCTATGGCCTGTGGACCGCCGGCATAGGTTTTCAGGCCGGCGCCGAATTGCTGGGCGCCATGACTATACCGATGGGCCCCGGCAACACCGACAAGCAGATAACCATGATGATTGACATGAAGTCGACCGTGCTCTGCGCGACATCGTCGTATGCCCTACTGCTGGCGGAGAAGATAACTCAGCGCGGGGTGCTGGACAAGATACGCCTCAGGAGAAGTCTTATCGGTTCGGAGCGGTGGGGGGAGAAAATGCGCCGTCGTATCGCCAGCGAGCTTGGGGTGAAACTTTATGATATCTACGGTCTGACAGAGATATATGGCCCGGGCATAGGAATCAGCTGCGACGGCGAGTGCGGAATGCACATGTGGACGGACTATCTGTACTATGAGATCATCAACCCGAAAACCGGGCGGCCGGCGCCGCAGGGCGAAGTGGGTGAGATCGTGATTACGACGCTGGCAAAAGAGGGCGCGCCGCTAATGCGTTACCGCACCCACGACCTGACCCGCGAGCTGTCAGGAGAGTGCTCGTGCGGGCTGCCTTATCCGCGCATCGACACGCTGATAGGCAGATCCGACGATATGGTGAAGGTGAAGGGGACAATGATATATCCAAGCCGCGCCGACGAGATCCTGGCGCTGGTGGACGGCGTCAGCAGCGAATATCAGATTATGATAGATCACATGAACGGCAAGGACATTGTGACTATATTCTTCGAGACGGCGATAGCGGGCGAGAACGACCGGGGAACGCTGGAGAGGGCGGTAAAGGAATCCTTCAAGGATAAAATAGGGCTCACCATCATGGCGAAGGCGGTTGGCATGGGCGATCTGCCAAGGAGCGAGAAGAAGTCAACCCGAATATTCGACAACAGATATTGATTTCTTAAGAGGAAACACCGATTTAAGGTTCAAGGTTGCGGGTGCTGCCCACACCCGCAAGGGCGCCGACGCCTCCGGCACTATCCCGCCTTCAGCTCGCGTTTCTATTGTCCTCCGGTTCTGTCGTCCCTCGGCTTGACCTTCTCTGTCGTCCTCCTGCCTGACCTTCTCTGTCGTCCCTCGGCTTGACCTTCTCTGTCGTCCTCCGGCTTGACCGGAGGACCTAGGGACCTGCATGAGCCATGAACTGCTTAGTGAGATCCGAGCCGGGGTATGATAGAAAGAGTCAAACTGAGGGACGAGTGGGTGGCGCCCCTCAATATTGACAAAACCCTGGCGAAAATATATTATCATTTCCAATGATAAGGCATTTGTTTAGTATAAATTATTAGGAGGAGTAAATATGCAGCAGGATAGGGTTGATATGTTTGTCATCACGAACGCAAAATTTCTGCCGCCGGAAAAACTTCAAGTAGTCAAAGAGAGGCTTTCTTCGATGGACGACAGCAAACTGTCTCTCGTCACATCAGTCGAACTTAAAGACCCCACGACGCTGTTGCTTATATCCATTTTTCTAGGCTCGCTTGGTATCGACCGCTTTATGCTGGGAGACATAGGTCTCGGAATATTGAAGCTGATCACGTTCGGTGGATGCGGAATATGGACGATCATCGACTGGTTTATCATTCAGGGCAAGACAAAGGAGAGGAATTTCAACGCGATAATGATGTACCTGTAGTGCTATGAAGGATTGGTCCTCATACATCAGGGCTTATAAACTCGCTTTTTTCTTCATATTATTTGGCTTTGTGTGGGTAGTTGTCCTTCATCTGCCCACTTTTTGTTTGTGGAAATTCGCAGTCGGAATCCCATGTCCTGGATGCGGTATGACTCGCGCCGTCCTGCAGATGAGCCGATTTCAGTTTCAAAGGGCCGCCGCGCAAAATATTCTGATAGCGCCTCTTCTGCTCCTGGGCGCCGCCGGATGCGTCTGTTTTTTCGCTGACGCGTGCTTTAACCGCGCCTGGCTGGTAAAGTATCGCATGCTGATAACGTCCCGGGGGGCGATAGCCGCCGCCGCCATGCTCTCCCTCACCTCCTGGGGGTACAATATCTGGGTCGGCAACTGACACAAACCCGGTTACCTGTGAAAAGACGCACATAGCATATTCCCCTCTAAAATGGCCCCTTTGCCCGCATTCGGTCTATAACCCGCCCTCCCCCCGACCTTTGCTCGATGATTTTAACCCATCTCCAACTGACTCACACGACATCTATTCTGACACAGAGGGCGATAACCGTGCAGCAAACGACAATTTGCCAAATAGGAATCAACGGTAAGATCTGAACCCAGGTAAAGAATTTTAACAGTGCACAACTTTGCACACATAAAAATTTCGCATATCTATAAAGTGCGATTATCACTAATTCAAACGAATTTATCGACACCCCTCAGCACAATTTCTTAAAACATGCAGTGTATCTCTGGCACATAGAGGACTGCTTCCGTGTGGAGTTCAGACCCAACAAACCGCGCTCAGCGATTCTTTAGAACTATCTCATTCGCTGCATTTACCCTAGTTTTTTAAGACGGATATTCCCTGTGCTATACCTCTCAAAGTCATAATTGAGCCAGATTACCCATTGCAAAAACGCCATAGATGGATGCTTATCCAACAATTGTTTTTTAATGGATCAATAAAGTCTGCGATGTTAATAAATCCATTAATTTAAATTCTAAGCATTTTGTAACGGAATGTTGAATGATTTTATTATTATCGGCTCAAAGTATCATGAGGTTTTTTGAAGATTTGTGAATATTCATGAGTGTTGAAGTTGCGTTTTGATGAAGATTATAATCATTTTAGATATTACGCCAATAGGTGCAGGATTGAAAGATGTCGTTACTAAACAACCTCGACTAAATCGACTAAATGATTTTAAGCGTTACATTTGAATTTGTCCTGCAGTAATCAGGGGGTGTATAAGCGTGTGTTCTCGAAGTCAGGGTAATTTGATCATTGGTTAGTTAATTGGCGATTCCCTAGAAAATTTGCAAAATAGACATTTAAGTATGTCGGAAGGAGGCATTAAACGTATGAAAAATAGTCATTTTCATTTATACAGGAGATTGATTGCAATAGCAGTATTGGCGCTCTTCGTCTCCCAGTTGTCCCTGCCGGGGATTGAGGGCGTCAGGGGCGCTTACGCCGCCGACGCGTTTGACGCGCTGAGTGTGACGGCGCCCGACAAGGAGTCCGTCGGCATGGACGACACGGACGATATGGACCTTTACGGCGGCGGGGCGAAGTCGAACGTGCTCTTCATGCTGGAGTCGACGGCGATCATGAGCTTTACCCCAAAGGGGGTCATGCCGACGATCGTCCGAAAGAGCGACTGGTACAACTACAATCTAAATCAGGACAACATCGACTGGGACGCGACGAAAACGCGGTTCGGCATCGATCTCGACAAGATCAACTACATGATGGAGCAGGCGACCTTCGGGATGGGGGCGCTGCCGGTCGCCATGACCGGTCGCAACCTGAGGCGGGAGCGCAACCTCTATGGCAGGGACGTGGACCCCTCAAATAATTATATAAAGCTCTCAAACGACCCGGTTGAGGACCTCAGGCTCAACGCGGAGCAGGGGAGGCACTACTACGCGCCGTTCGCGAACGGCAAGGGTAAGGAGCTGAAGAGTGCGTATGCAAGCCAGAAAACAGCGCTGAACGTCGGTTACGATAAGGGCACAAACGATGAGTCGCCCTACAATGATATTGATGTGCCGAAGGTATGGTTCTCTGTAAAAGGCGCTACACCTACGGCAACGCTTAATACCTCCCTATACAATGTTAACGGTATGGCCTATGGCAGGGCAAAGAGCTGGGCGAAAATGCAGGGCTGCTCTGCCGTTGATTATGGTGCTGTTAATTCTGTTAATGGTGAGCCTATTAGATTTTATAGCTCACTGCTGCCGAATAGTGATTCACTTCCCTATGCGCTCGTAACACAGTGGCCCGATAGATGGGCGGGCGGCGACACTACCAGACTTGTTCCCAACGACAGCAGGATGTACCAGGCGAAGCTCGTCCTCTGGAGGATACTGGAGGAGGAGGAGAGACTGCTGAAGCAAATTCGCTTCGGGCTCGCCAGCACGTTCCTCTCTCTGTCGACATACTCGGACACAAACACTTCAACTAGTGACGAAAATCCGGGGTATTCACAACATAACGCTTTAAACCGCTTCGACATTGGAGGTATCTTCAAGGTCTCTCCATTCGGCAGCAATGTGTACGCTATCGACAAGAGGTTTTGGGGAAATCAAGCAAGCCAGACAAGCCCTCCGGAAGGAGCGAGGTTTAAAAACGGCATCCTGAACCAGGGCATAACGGGCAACGTGGCAAACTGGAGCGGCATACACGGGCAGATCCTCCAGCTCTGGACCAACCCTCCGATATCCCCCATGTATGACCCTAAAACAAATCCGGAGTGGAACGCTCCTGCCCGGGAGATGTACAAGCTGCTTAACCGCGCGTCGCTCCACGTCCCGATCGCGGATGCGGACTACGAGTGGAAGAGCGCGGACGGGACGAAGAAGATGAGCCACATCGACAAGGTGAGGATGTGGATCGACGGCTTTGCCGACATAAAGGGAGTCAATACCGGCTGGGGTGGCCAGAGTGCTGCGTCTGCGGAGTTCATGAAGCCCGCAGAGAGGAGCAGCCAATTAAATTACCACAAGAACCCTGAGATAGGCATAGCCGGCACATTCCAGCTCCCGATGGCCATATACCCGAACCCTGATGTGTCAGGGCTGAATCGCGAGGATTACATAAATAACGGTTACATCTGGTACTCGGCCAAAAACCATCACTTGAACTACTTCGGCGACTTCCGCCTCGATCCTAATTCGGATGCGGCGAAATCCTACGGCGAGTTCTACTCTTACATATTCGCGCCGCGCGCTCACTACAACGCCGGCTCCGGTGAGGCCGCCGGGTCGGTGCTCGACTTCTTCTCTCCTCCGGCGAACTTCAAGGTGGTAAATAAAACGGAGCAGAAATTAGGTCAGGCGTACCCGCACAACGCAATCCAGCTGGTGAAGGCCGGTAAAACCGGACCTGCGGAAAGTACAAAGGACGTCACGTCCGTGAGCGCGGCGGACCTCGACCCGGTATCCTTCCCGATCAGGTCCGACTGCGAGGACAACTGGATGGTGCTCTTAGCCTCCGGCCAGGAGATGAAGCCGATAAGCGACAATGAGAAAAAGCTCGTCTACCCGGGCTACAGAGCGATAGGGGAGCTTTACAAGCACACCAGCACGAAGCCGCTCAACACCATCAAGCGCGATGCGGACGGCAATCCTATTCTCAAGGGCGGGGCGGTGCAGATCGAGACTGTCAAGCTGCAAAACCCCATCAGGACGATCGTCATCGGGATCGTGGGCGACCCGGCGGAAGAGGCGGACCCGGTCGTAAAGCAGAATATCATGGAGATGAGGGCGAACCTCGATAAGATGGCGCTCGCCGGCATGGGCTATGACCCGGCGGAGTACTTCGACTTGAGCGATTCCTCGCATACCGTGCCGAAGAAAGCCCTTCCGCTGGACGCCAGGGCCATCTTCGCCAAGAACGTGGACGAGCTGTCAGCCGCGATGCGCATGGCGCTCACGATAGTGAACGAGAGCCGCATAAATCAGCCCGGCAAGGGGCCGCTCGTTCAGTCTCCCACTGTTCCCGGGGAGACGTACGAGACTAAGGATGGAACGGTGCTCTCCGCCGACCTGAACATCTACCAGACCACCTACAGAATAGTGCGATACGACCAGTGGGACGCGACCTTCACTCACTATAAGGGTGTACTCGACAGGTCGGGCAACCTGAAGCTGGTCAGTGACTGGGAGATGGGCAATAAGATCATGGCGTCCGTCGGGAAGAAGCCGGGTGAAAGCGGCAGGAGGCTCCGGTACTGGAAGGGCGGTTCACTGCGGACGCTCGATGAGGGTGACGCACACTTCAAGCGTCTGGTCGGCATGACCGACGAAAAGATAGACGCGAACAACCTGCCCAACGGCGTGGGCGGCGTGTCACCGCACGATGCGCTCGTCAGGTGGCTGAAGGGCTACGACTACTCGTACACCAACAGCGAGTCCTACCCTCGCCTTACCATGCTGGGCGATTTTGGGCAATCCGGCGTGGTCTTCGTCAACAAACCGTCCGTAGGCGCCTCTAGCGTGATACCAGGCTATAACGAGTGGGCAAAGGGACAGTCGTCCCGACCGCCAAAGATATACGCCCAGACCAACGACGGCGTCCTGCACGTGGTGAACTACGAGCAGGGGACAGAGGAGCTGGCGATACTTCCGCCGCCGGTGCTGATCCCCAACCGGCTGGCGTCTCTCAAGACGGACAGTGCCGCAGGCGGCAAGATGAGCTGGAAGGAGATAACGCAGAACACGAAGAGCCAGAGCAGGTCGAACCCGGCGTACACCCTGGACGGCCCCCTTCAGAAGTATGACTTCGACCTGAGTCAGAGCGGCACGGAGCAGAGCTGGGGGACATACCTGCTCGGCTCTCTGGGGCGCGGCGGTAACGGGCTGTATATGGTGGACATAAGCGACGGCCTCAGCCCGAAGTTACTGTGGTACAGGGAACATGCCGGGAACTCCTTGATATCCATGACGGCTCACGACGATATTCCAACCGTCAAATCGAGCGGCTTCTCAGACAAGGAAACGCCTCTTCTGAAACTTGGATACAACAGCCCCGAGCCGGGCTTGGGGTATGCGCGGACCCCAGATCAAAACAGGCTTCAGAACATAGTGGTCGTGCCCGGCGGTCTGCAGTCGAATGTCGACCTCAGCAAAAACGGCGAGGAGGGAGCGGTCCTGCTCTTCCTCGACCCGAAGGATGGAAGTCTGCTGCGGCACTTTGACGGAAATTCGATAAACTCGGGCTGGCGCTTGGGTTCAGGCGGCACGGGGCCGGCGCCGTACATGGGCATGATGGTCTCCCCTCCGACGCTGGCGAAGTCGACCGGCAGCCCCTATCTGACCGGGAGCGTCTACACAATGGACAACAGGGGTAACATCTTCCGCACGTACATGGAGGACGCGACCGGGGGACTCGATCCAAAGGGCTGGTACACGAGGACGGTAGCGTCGCTTCAGGAGAATACCAACTCCGCCAAGTCCAGCAGCGAGAGCTACGCTAATCCGTACGGCGTATCGATCGGCATGGAGGGTTCTGCGACATGGGTGGTCGGCGGAACTGCGGATGTGAACGTGAAGGCGGGCAGCAATTATCCGACCGGCGTGATCAGGAATAAAGCCCAGTTCATCTACTCCTTCAGGACGGATAACGCGCTCACCGATCCTATCCTGAGGTCTGAGTTGGAACCTCTCGACGCGAATGACACCGACAGCATGGTGGAGAACACGGCCGCCACAAAAGGATGGTACATACCACTCCTGTCGGGGAGCGCGACTCAATTCTCGGAGTACGTCTCCGCGAAGCCGCTGCTCCTGAACGGAGTTCTGTACGTGGCGACGTTCATCAGAAGGGACAAGGTGAACCTCGAGGACACCGTACTCTGCGGTCTTGTGAGGACGCTGTCAGGAGAGGCGCGTCTCTACGCGCTGGACGTGAAGTCTGGCGCCGCCGCCTTGTACGAGAACTCGCGCCCCCTGTGGAAGGACGGCGCAAAGTACATCACCCTGGATAACGTCAAGATAACCGGTCTCACCACCTATACGAGGCAGGACGGCAGTGAGAGGGTGATCATCACATTCGACAAGCTGAGCGAGAACAACAACCTTGACGCTGTGGCGGCGGCTCAGGAATACCTGACGAGGGTCACTTATTTGGGCGGCGGCAATACGGAACACCTTGAGCTCACTCCCAGACAAAAGAGAGGCGGGGGTGGAGTAAACCTCAACCAGGGACGCAACATAATCTTCAACTGGCATTTATACTGAGAAGGGTAACCGGTTTTGCCAAAAAAAAACGCGGTGAATAGTTGCGTAGGGCCGGGCAGCGCCACAGGATATTAAACCTGTGGCGCTGCCCGGTTCCTTATATAAGTTGGCTCATTTTGAAACAACTTTACAGTCATAAAAAAAGATGCATACATCTAATATACTTTGTAATATACTTATAGTATGAATGATGATTTGCAGAATGGATATGGGGTCAGGAGGCGCGATAATGCCGTCGGTTGCTGCGGTTGAGGACGAAGATTTCGCAAAGCAGGAAAAATACTTCAAACTGTTGCTTAGAAACATCCCGTCCAATGTCCTGTTTTTGGACAGACATGGGTGTGTCGATTATTGCAGCAACGCGTTTCTGAAGCTTGTGGGCGAAAAGTACGAGATGATTCGAGGCAGGCATTTCCGAAGCTTGCGCGGGATCTTCGAAAACGATTCGTTTCTTGCCGTGATGGAAAAATATTTCGAGGGAACCCATAGCGAAAATAAAGCCTCGGAAGTGAACATATGCTTTGATTTTTTGAGACAGGGCGATGAGCGCCAATATACGCTGCATGCCATCCCGATAATAGGCGAGGAGGGAACTCTGGAGGGCGCGCAGGTCTTCTTTCACGACATGTCCAACTGGATAGCTGCCGAAACCGAGGAGCGCCTGCGCGCCATGCTGGATTCCATTCCTATTTCCTGCATCTTTTTCGACGAGGGCGCTAACCCAATCGACTGCAATCTGGAAACATTAAGGCTCTATGAGTGCGAGAGCAAACAGGATTTCCTAGACAGTCTTTTCAGTTTGTCGCCGGAGCGCCAGCCGGACGGCCAACTGAGCATGGAAAAAGCGAAAAGACTCATCGGCGAGACATATGAAAGCGGGGACAGGGCCTTCGAATGGCAGCACATAACGGCAAAAGGGACGCGGCTGCCGGCAGAAGTGCACCTGCTGCGCGTGCAATGGCAGGGCAGCAGCCGTGTCGTAGCTTATGTCCACGATTTGAGGGAAATTCAGGCAAAAGAGCAGCAGGCCCAGGAAGCCGAGGAGCGCGCGTCTTTAATGCTGGAAGCGACGCCGCTTGCCAGCTCCCTCTGGGACATGGACGGTAACATACTCGACTGCAACCGGGAATCGCTCCGCCTGTACGGCTTATCCGAAAAGCCTGATGATTTTGGGCGCGCCTCTTTTTTGAAGTTTGTCCCGGAGCGCCAGCCCGACGGCAGACTCTCCACCGATGTAATGAGCGAGGCTATGAGGTTGGCGCTCGAGAACGGTTACGCACAGTATGAATGGAGCTGCGTCTCTGCTGCCGGCGAGGAACTTCCGCTGGATACGACGCTCGTGCGCATTCCCTGGAGCAGCGAATATCGATTGGTGGCGTATTCCAGAGATATGCGTGCGAGCCGCGCGGCGGCGGAAGAGGCGATGAGGGCGGAACAGCGGATGCGCCTCATGCTGGACGCGATGCCTATGGCCTGCACGCTCCGGGATCAAAACGGTCGTATCATCGACTGCAACCAGGAAGCGGTGCGCATGTTTGAAGGCTCCGAAAAGGAGGATGTCCTGAAAATCGGCAATGAATTGTGGCCGGAATTTCAGCCCGATGGCGTTCCCAGCCTGGAAAAAGCGGCGCAAACGTTTCGCATTGCTCTTGAGACCGGCTATCACCGCTGTGAATGGATGTACCGCACGATAACGGGCGAGGAGGTGCCGACCGAGAGAATTCAGGTATCCATCGAGTGGAAGAGTATGCTTTGCGTCGCGACCTATGTCCGTGATTTGCGCGAAGTCAAGGCAAACGAGCGAAAAATCCGCGAAGCCGACATTCGCAACCGTGAAATGGAAATACAGACATTGGCGGCAAAAGCCGCGTCTGAGGCGAAGAGCAGTTTCCTCGCCTCCATGAGCCATGAGATCCGAACGCCGATGAACGCCATCATCGGCATGAGCGACCTGATGCGCACAGACAAT
>JAISRE010000051.1 GCA_031273805.1 Synergistaceae bacterium
CTGCTTCATACTGGTGTTTGTCACGTTGCTGGCCGTTTGCGCCAGCGACTCGGCCGCCGCTCCAGAGAGCGAAATAGTTGAATTCAAGTACCCCGAATGGGTTTATTACGATCTCATCTACCTCGCCGACGACCTGGGCTATTTCAAGGACGCCAAGGTAAAACCGAAGTACGTCGGACAGATTGCCGCAGGGCAGATGATTCCGGCGCTCACCACCGGGGACATCGACGTGGCGAACCGGCACACGCCCCTTGTGGTCGCGGCGGTAGCCTCCGGCGCGGATATAAAAATATTCGCGGCCGGTAGCAAGTCCACTCAGCGCGACCCTCACATGAAGTACTTTGTCCGCGCGGATTCACCCATCAAATCAATAAAGGACTTCGAGGGCAAAACCTTAGGTATCAACAGCTTCGGGGCCTGCTCGGAGTACGTCACTAAGAAGTACTCTCAGGATAACGGCGTCGATCCCGCAAGCATACGGATGATCACCGCGCCGGACTCCGAACAGGAGGTGCCGTTGCTGCGTGGAGATACCGACGTGGCTATCATTCATCCCCTCGCGTCCGGTCGCGCCAGCGCCAACACCAAGGACTTCCGGCTGCTCTTCAGCGACTGGGACATCGACGGGGGCATCAGCGGCATGTGCCCCTACTCGGTAAACGGCAAATTCTTGAAGGAGCACCCGGAGGCGGTAAGCGAGCTCACGGCCATACTCTCCAAGGCAGCCCAGTGGAACAATACTCACCGGGAGGAGGCGCGGCAGCTCATGGCGAAGCGCTTCGGCTTCAAGATCGAGGAGGCCGAGATGTTCGAATTCTACGAGGATCAGATAATACCAGACGCAAAC
The DNA here is from genome assembly GCA_031273805.1 of Synergistaceae bacterium. Taxonomy (GTDB): domain Bacteria; phylum Synergistota; class Synergistia; order Synergistales; family Synergistaceae; genus JAIRKI01. The sequence goes on from JAISRE010000051.1 coordinate 848, forward strand.
ATCCAGTACTGGCTCGACCGGCTGGAGGCGGAAAAAAAGATCGGCCCCGGCCAGGTGAAGCCTGAGCAGGTGTACACCAATCAGCAAAATCCGGCGAATAAGTCATAACGTCGCGGACAGCAATGGCGAAAATTCAGGCCCGTCAGGTTCGGCGGGCTTTTAGCATCAGAAACGCCAAGGGCATAAAAGAAAATCTCACGGTCCTGGAGCATTTCAGCCTGGATATAAACGAAGGGGAGTTCCTGTCGCTCTTGGGCCCTTCGGGCTGCGGAAAGTCGACGTTTCTCAATATCTTAGCCGGCCTCGACAAGTTCGACGCCGGCGAGATATTGGTGGACGGCGAGCCGCTGCAGGAGCGGAGCTTCAACCGGGGCATAGTATTTCAAAGTTATGCTCTGCTGCCGTGGCGCACGGTGATTAAAAACCTCGAAATAGGACTCGAGATACGCGGTATAGGAAAAAAGGAGCGACGCAGGATAGCCAGGCACTACATCGAACTTGTCGGCCTCGCCGCTTTTGAAAACCAATACCCCCATCAACTTTCAGGGGGAATGCGGCAGAGGGTCGCCATAGCCCGTGTTCTGGCCTACCAGCCGGATCTCCTTTTGATGGACGAGCCCTTCGCCGCGCTGGACGCCCAGACCAGGGAGAACCTGCAGATAGAGCTGCTGCGAATTTGGGAGACCGACAAAAAAACGATCCTCTTCGTAACCCACAGCATCGACGAGGCGATACTCATGTCCGACAGGGTCGCGTTTATGTGTTCCAGACCGGGACGCATAACGGAAATAATCGATATAGACCTGCCTCGCCCGCGGACCGAGGACATACGCAATTCAGTGGAATTCGCCCTTATCAGGAAAAACCTTTGGGGCATGCTGCAGGCCGAGGCCGCGCAAATTCAGAGTTATGGCGCCTACCTATGAAAAATAAATTGTACAAGGCATTGGACCTATTTTCTCGCAGCATCGGCCTCATACTATTCATAGCGCTCTGGGAGGCCGCCCCCAGGCTAGGCTGGGTCCCAGGCATATATCTGGCGCCGCCGTCCCGGGTGTTTTACGCGCTGTGGCTCATGGCGGGTCGGGGCGAGTTGACAAGACACGCATTGATCAGCCTTCAGCGGGTGATTCTTGGGCTTGTCGTCTCGTCTGTAACAGGCGTGCTGCTTGGCCTCTTCATCGGCTATTTCAAGCCTGTAGACAGAATTCTCGACCTGCTCTTTCAGGCTTTCAGGCAGATGTCCGCCTTCGCCCTGTTCCCGGTTTTTATTCTGCTCTTCGGCCTTGGAGAACTTTCAAAAATTATCATCATCTTCTGGGCTTCACTCTGGCCGGTATTGCTCAACACCAGCGCGGGCGTAAAGAATGCCGACCCCGTGCTGATCAACTCAGCGAAGTCCATGGGCGCCTCGAAATTATTTATCTTCATCAAGATCATCCTGCCCTCCGCCGCGCCCGAAATTTTTACCGGCATACGCCTCGGCGGCTCATACTGCGTCATGGCCGTGGTGGCAGCGGAGATGATCGGGGCGTCGTCAGGCCTCGGGTATCTGGTGCTCTACTCTGAGGAGACCTTCAACGTGCCGGAGATGTACGCGGGGATCATCGGTCTCGCCATACTCGGTATAGGGCTGAACTGGATACTTCAATCGGCGGAAAAATTCTTTACCTCGTGGAAAGAGGTGTAAAGCGTGACCTGCGGGGAGGATCTGAAAAACCAGATCACGGAAGAGGCTCATCGTCTTGGGATCAGCCTGATCGGTTTCGCTGACACCGGGCGCTGGGAGGATGGATCGTCCGCAATGACCGCCCTGCCGGGCTCTCCTCTGCCCTCGGAGCCCAGGGAGAATTATTTCCCGCAGAATATCTGGCCGTGGAGCAAAACCGTCATCTCAGGAGGCGTGCCCATATTCCTATCAATGGGTGAATCGACCCCGTCTAATTTTTACTCCGAGCTGTACAACACCACAAACCGCATCCTGGACGAGGCCGCCTATCGATTGGCGAGTATGCTCTTTGCCCTTGGCTTCAGGGCTCACTTTTTCCCCAGGGACGGTTATGGAGAGATCGGGGCTTTGGTCGAAAAACCGGAGGCGGCTTTTTCCCAGGTCCTGGCCGGCAAATACGCCGGCTTGGGGACCATAGGATTGAACCACTGCCTGCTCACGCCGGAGTTCGGGCCGAGGGTGCGAGTGGTCTCCATCATCACAGACGCCGAGATCCCTCCGGACCCAATGCTCGAACATGAGCTGTGTTCGGGCTGCGGCCAATGCGCCGGCGCATGCCCCATCGGCGCTTTCACAAAACGCCCTGACACGCACATAGCGGATATGGAGCGATACAAGTGCGCAAAGTACCACCAGTTCCTGCGCGACGAGATGCGCTACCCCTGCGGGGCCTGCGTAATGTCCTGCCCCGTCGGGGACGACAGGCGTATATTCAGGGGAGAGGCCATATCGGAAATGGGCTTGGCCCATCTGCAGAATTACGGTTCCCGAGAGAGAAACGCGACGGAATTTTATCTGGCGAGAAGGAGGTTCATCATGGCAAACAGAAATTATAAATTTGAAACCATACAGGTACACGCGGGGCAGGAAAAGCCCGATCCCGCAACCGACGCGCGGGCGGTGCCCATTTATCAGACGACGTCGTACGTGTTCCCAACGTCAAAGTCGGCGGCGGACCGCTTTGCGCTCACCGAGGCGGGCAACATATACACCAGGATAATGAACCCCACATGGGACGTATTCGAGCGCCGCATGGCCGCGCTGGAGAAGGGCGCAGCCGCCCTGGCGACCTCCTCGGGCGCCGCCGCGATCACATACGCGATACAGAACATCACAAAGAGCGGCGACCACATCGTATCGGACAATCAGCTCTATGGAGGAACCTACAATCTCTTCGCCAACACATTCAAGGACATGGGAGTCGACGTCACGTTCGTTGACGGCAGCGACCCCACCGGATTTGAGCACGCGATAAGGCCGAACACCAAGGCGCTCTTCTTCGAAACGGTGGGCAACCCCAACGCCAGTATCGTCGACATCGAGGCGGTGGTCGCCATCGCCCATCGGCACGGCCTCCCTGTCATTGTAGACAGCACATTCGCCACGCCATATCTGCTGAGACCCATAGAGCACGGCGTCGACATAGTGGTCCACTCCGCGACGAAATTTATAGGCGGCCACGGGACCTCCATAGGCGGCGTCATCGTGGACGGAGGCAAATTCGACTGGGCGCAGAACGACAAGTTCCCCGGCCTGAGCAGGCCCAATCCCAGCTACCACGGCATCGTCTTCACAGACGCGGTGAAGAACCTGGCCTACATCATCAAGGCCAGGACGACGCTGCTCCGCGACACGGGTGCGTCCCTCTCGCCATTCAACGCGTTCCTGTTCCTGCAAGGTCTCGAGACGCTGTCCCTGCGCATCGAGCGGCATGTCGAAAACACCGTAAGGGTGGTGGATTGGCTGAAAAGACATCCTCAGGTGGAGCGGGTAAATCACCCTTCCCTGCCCGAACACAGGGATCACAAACTTTACGGCAAATACTTCCCAAAAGGCGGCGGCTCGATCTTCACCTTCGAGCTCAGAGGCGGCTCGGACAAGGCAAAGCGCTTCACCGAGGAGCTCAATTTATTTTCGCTGCTGGCAAATGTGGCGGACGTAAAATCCCTTGTGATCCACCCGGCCTCCACAACTCACTCGCAGATGAGCGAGGACGAGCTGTTGGCGTCCGGGATCAAGCCCAACACGGTGCGGCTTTCCATCGGCACAGAGCATATAGAGGACATAATAGACGATCTCTCGCAGGGCTTCGAGGCAATAAAGTAATTTAAGATCACCCGAGATCACCCGGCGACGTAAACCAGCCCTATCTATTCCCGGCGCCCTGTTCGGTTATGGTCATTGCGTCCTCGGAGTCTATGGAGAGCACGGAGTTCTGCGCCGTTATATTCATGATCTCTCTGGCGTTGGAGTTGTAGATGCTTATCTGATTGCCGCTAAACAGGCGATCCGCTCTTATCTCTTCAGATGACGGCGAGACGCTTATGGTCAGATCCGAGTCTCCGGCGTAGATCAGCGCCCTTGGCGTAGTCAGCCTGACCCCGCGCGGGTTCACGAGAGGAATGGACCCCATCTTCAATGAGACGTTTCCTCGATCGACGGCTATTTGCATCTGAGATATCCTGACGTCGAACACCACCGAAACCAGCAGCACCTCGCTCGTCGGCCCAATATGCGCAACTGTTCCGTCAATCAGCCTGATGTCGGCATTACCGATACGTCCAGTCTTTATCATGTCTCCCTGGAAAACGCTAGAACCAGTCTCGAGCTCAAACTCTCTGCCGTTCCTGAGGGCAAAAACCGTGCGATCCAATGACTCGATGACCCCGCACTTTTCGGCGGACTCCGCGATGTATGGAAATGTGGAGACTAAAATGATTGCAAAAAACAAAATAGCTTGCGAGCGAATCCTGGTCAAAAAAAACATACTCAGCTCCTCCTGTCAAGTAAAAACATTAAAAAAACGCCGCACCTGCGGCGGCTATGACGATGCCTGGCAGTTGATTGCTCGTACGTATTTTAGCCACACCCAGTATATTGAGCCCTATGCAGATCACCATGAGACCGCCGACTGCGGTCATGGAGTTTATCACGTGGGTGTTCATGATTGCCGAGGCCGCCGACGCGGTAAATGTGATGGCGCACTGATAGATCAGCACCGCTATCGCTGAGAAGCCGACGCCGACTCCAAGGGATATGGCAAATACTATAGATGATACACCGTCGATCACTGATTTGGCAATCAGAATGGCGGGAAATTTTCCAAGTCCCTCCTCGATGGAGCCAAGTATGGCTAGCGAGCCCGTGCAGTAGATCAGTGACGCGGATATCATGGCCTCGCCAAATCTCTCGTCCTTCATCCTCAACGATCGCTTCGCCCACTCGCCGAAGCGCGAGAGCGCAATGTGTATGTTGAGAGCCTCGCCTATCGCCGAGCCTCCCACAAAGCTGAAGAGCATGTTGAGCATTCCCTCGCTCGAACGCGTCATGTCAAATCCGAGGTACATAATAAAGACCCCTATCGACGACATCAACGCGCCGGTCAGCCTGTCCGGGAGCTTTCCGCCCACAGTGAGACCAATAACTGTCCCCAAAATTATCAGGAGCGCGTTAAAAATACTCCCAGATGCTGGGAGTACTCCAAATACTGCATTGATTATGGTGTTGTTCGCCATATCCACAGCGCGTCAGTGGTTCCCTGAGAAAACTTTATCCGGAACCTGTGTCATGCCGGGGATATCCAGTATTTTTTTCCTGCTCCCCCTCACGGTCTCTGCGGATTTCATGGACCACGCCAATAGCGCTTCATGTATTGTTTTGTCCTGGAGCGCTATTATACGAAGCGCCATAAGCGCCGCGTTCTTAGCGCCGTCAATGCCCATACTGGCGACCGGTATGCCCGGCGGCATCTGCGCTATGGCGAGCAGGGCGTCCGAACCTGAGAGCGGACCGGACGCTATCGGAACCCCTATTACCGGCAACGTCGTATGAGCCGCAATCACGCCGGGCAACGCAGCGGAGAGACCCGCCATCGCTATAACGACCTTTATTCCGCGTCCCTCTGCGGACGAGGCGTAATTCACCACGTCCGCCGGGGTACGATGCGCGGACGCTACGCCAACCTCATACTCCACCCCGAACTCGGCCAAAGTCTCAGACGCCTTAGACGCGACGCCAAGGTCAGACGCAGAGCCAACTATTATTCCCACCTGCGGGGCCATTATTCCTCACTCCATCCTATATCTCGCCTGTAATGCATGTCCTTGAAGGAGATGGAGTTCATGCGGGCGTATGCCCTGTCATGGGCCTCGCTGAATGAGTCCCCCACCCCAACTGCCGTCAATACTCTGCCGCCGGACGTCACTATGCAGCCTCGCTCATCTCTCCTGGTGCCGGAGTGGTAGACGAACGAATCCGCAAGATCGGGCACACCCGCATCCAGTCCATGTATGGGCAGGCCTCGCTCGTAGTTGTCGGATGGATATCCGCCGGATGCCGCCACAACGCAGAGAGCGCTGCCTGAGTTGCCCAGGTCAGGACACGAGGAGAGGTCTCCGTCGGCGCAGGCGTTCACCACACGCCCAAAGTCCCCGCGAAGAAGCGGAAGGACGACCTGAGTCTCAGGGTCGCCGAAGCGCACGTTGTACTCAACCACAGAGATACGGAGTGACGCGCCCTCGTCGGCAAGCATAAGTCCCATATATAACACGCCCCGGTACTCGATTCCATCCGAGCGCAGTCCCTCCAGTGTCGGACGCAGAACATACTCCGTCACATCCTCCATCAAGCCCTCCGGAATATTGACCGGAGCGTAGGCGCCCATTCCGCCGGTGTTGGACCCCTTGTCTCCATCGAATACCCTCTTGTGATCCCTGCTTGGAGAGAGCAGCCTGAACGACTTCCCGTCCGTAATCGCGAAAACGGTAAGCTCACGGCCCGGCAGATAGTCCTCTATAACCAGAGTTCTTCCGGCGTCGCCGAGACGCCCGTCTATCAAAAGCTCACCGCATATGGCGAGAGCGTCGTCCATATTGTCCGGCAGGAATACGCCCTTGCCGGCGGCAAGTCCGTCGGCCTTTATGACAAACGGCGGTTTGCGCCCAGCCAGAGCGGCCTCACACTCCTCGATCTTCGTACAAACTGAGAAGTCGGCAGTCGGTATTCCGTGACGCTTCATAAATTTCTTTGAGAACGACTTGCTGCTCTCCAGCATTGCTCCGCTCTTCCCCGGCCCAAACGTCCTGACTCCTGCGGCGCGCAGGGCATCCGCCACTCCAGCGGCAAGAGGCGCCTCAGGCCCTATCGCCACCAGGCCGATGCGGCGCTCTGCGCAAAACGACACGACTCGAGGAGCGTCGCACGGGTCAAGCTTGTGGACGGACGCGATTGCCTCTATACCGGGGTTTCCTGGAGCACAGTGCAGGTCTCCGATAATCGCGGATTTGGAAAGCGCATGAACCAGAGCATGCTCCCTGCCGCCTCCGCCAAGTACAAGGGTGTTTATCCGCTCGCTCATGATCAGTGCCTGAAGGTGCGAGTCCCGCCGATAAACATGTCCACGCCAAGTTCCTTTGCGGTTCGTTCGACCTCTTCATCCCGTATGGAGCCGCCAGGCTGAATTATCGCCTCTATGCCGGCACTTGCCGCCAGTTCCACCGTATCCGGAAACGGGAAGAACGCGTCCGATGCCATGACCGAGCCTCGGGCACGCTCTCCGGCGCGCTCGATAGCGTACTTCGCGGCATCGACCCTATTTGTGAAACCTCCTCCTATGCCCACAGACGCGCCGTCTTTAGCCAGAACGATCGCGTTGCTCTTCACGAGGCATGCGGTTCTCCAGGCAAAGAGAAGGTCGCTCCAGAGCTCCGCCCTCTGACTGCCAACCCATCTCCCCTCCTTCTGAAACGGTATTGGAGGCAGGGTCTCGCTCTGTATCAAAAATCCAGCCCTGTTTGCCGTGATCTGGGAGCGCGGCGTGTAGTCGCCGGCTATCGAGAGCACTCGCAGGTTATGTTTTTTCGTCTTCAGAAATTCTATCGCGTCCTGGGTTATTTCCGGAGCTGCCACGATCTCGTAAAAATGAGAGGAGAGTTTTTGAGCTAAAGCCAGATCCAACGTGCCGGTAAATCCGACTATGCCCCCATAAGCCGAGACCGGGTCACATTCCAGCGCGCGCTCGTAGGCAGTGATCTCGTTATCTGCCTCCGAGGTTCCGCACGGGGTGGTGTGCTTAACTATGATGCACGCGCAGGACGAACGGAAGAGCGCTATCCCCTTCAGCAGCGTGTCGAGGTCGAGCAGGTTGTTGTACGATAACTCCTTGCCGGAGTGCTGAACAAAGGGTGGATTTGCCAGAGTGGGCATGTAAAGGGCCGCGTTCTGATAGGGGTTTTCTCCGTAACGAAGGCGCTGAGCGCAGCGAAGGGGCAGCACCATCAGATCAGAGTCCAGTGCCTGGGTTCCAAGAGCGTCAACCAGGCCGTCATAGATGGTGGCGTCATAGGAGGCCGTCACGAGAAACGCCTTTATAGCCAGATCGCGTCTTGTCTTATCAGTAATGCCTCCATTCTCGACCGCCGCCGCGACAGACGCGTAATCCGCCGGGTCGGTCACCACCGTGACGCGATCGTGATTTTTAGCGGCAGCCCTGATGAGCGACACCCCTCCGATATCTATCTTCTCTATCAAATCATCCTTCGAGGCGTTGCGGCGCGCGGTCTCCTCAAAGGGGTACAGGGTACAGACCACAACGTCGATAGGTTGTATATCGTAATCACGGCAGTCCCGCTCGTCCGCATCCTCCCCTCGCCTTGCAAGAATACCTCCCATAATCTTAGGATGAAGAGTCTTAACCCTGCCGCCCAGAATGGAGGGAACGCCGGTGAGGTCCTGTACCTCCGTTACATCGACGCCGTTCGTCTGCAGGTATTTAGCGGTCCCGGAGCTCGACACTATCTCATATCCAGCGCGTACCAGAGCGGCAGCGAACTCCAGTATTCCATCCTTATCCCACACCGATATCAAAGCCTTGGGCCTATGCGCGCTCGTATTTTCCAAATCAAATCATCCTTTCCGGAATTTAAACGCAGAAGCTAAATATCCTCGTGGATAAGCTCCTGCAGGGTTCTGGGGTATAATTTATGTTCGACGGCGTGTATCCGTGACGCCAAAGTTTCCTCCGTATCGCCTGGGAGTATGACTACCTCCTCCTGCGCGATAATTGGTCCGTGGTCCACGAGTTCATCGACTATGTGTATGGTCACCCCCGTGAAATCAGCGCCAGCGTCCAGCGCGTCGCGAATCGCGTGCGCTCCCGGAAACGCGGGGAGAAGCGACGGATGAATATTGACGACTCTCCCGGGAAAAGTTCTGACGAAATCTGACGTTAAAATCTTCATATAGCCGGCCAGAACAATCCAGTCTACATCCCGGCCCCTAATCTCCTCTATTATCGGAATTTCGTTCTCTCCCCTGGGAATTCCCCGCTTGTACGGACAGGCCACGGTCTCTATGCGCATTTTCCTCGCGCGCGACAGCCCTGCGGCATTGGGATTATCGCTTATCACCACCGCTATCTCAGCGTCAAGAAGACCGCTCCTGCACGCCGCCGCGATGGCCTCCATGTTGCTGCCGGTACCCGAGATAAGCACAGCCAGACGCGGTTTTGTCCTCTTCATGGCGCCTTACGCGTGACGACTCTGCCGATAAGCAGCGGGGACTCTCCCGCACACCGCAGCACATCGACCAGCTTATCGAAGGACGACCTGTCGGTTATAAAGGCGTAACCAATACCGAGGTTAAAGACTTTGCGCATCTCAGACTCCTCCACCCCCGCAGCGGATATCATTCGAAAGATTTCCGGGCGATCGAACGAGTCGTGAAAGATCTCGCACATCATGCCGTCCGGTATAACTCTATTGATGTTCGACTCCAGCCCGCCGCCGGTGATGTGGGCCATACCCTTGACGTTGGCGGCTCTGACGGCATCGAGCGCGGGACGGACATACACCCTCGTCGGGCGCATTATCACCTCTCCCAGAGTCTCCCCGGCGAGAGTGTCCGGCCTCGAGCCGAGCGAGTACGCCGCGCCCGACAGGACTTTCCTCACGAGGCTGTAACCGTTGCTGTGCAGTCCGGAGCTGGGCAGCCCGACAATAACGTCGTCGCAAGCTATATCTCTGCCGTCAACTGCTTTATCGTCATCGACTATTCCCACCGCGAACCCGGCAAGGTCGAAACCTCCATCGGGGTAAACTCCTGGCATCTCGGCGGTCTCCCCTCCTAGGAGGGCGCATCGGCTCTCGATACACGCGTCGAGCACCCCCTCCAGAACGCTCTCCATCTTCGCCTCGTCCAGAGCGGCGCACGCTATGTAGTCCAGAAAGAACAGAGGGGACGCGCCGCATGTGACCAGATCATTCACGCTCATAGCCACCAGATCCTGGCCGAGACCGCGAAACATACCGGTCGTCTCCGCAAGCGCCAGTTTAGTCCCCACTCCGTCGCAGCACGCGGCTATCGATCTGCCGCCGCCTATATTGAACAGGCCGCTGAAACCGCCTATGCTGGCCGAGGGGAGAGAGCTTCCGCGACGACCGATCAGAGTCTTGATGGTGTTCACCCACGCGTCTCCGCGATCAATATCCACTCCGGCGTCCCTATATTTCATAACAGGCTATTTATCCCTCGCGGACAGTCTCTTATAGATTTCCTCATAGGCGCCCAGCACATCCCCAAGGTCCTTACGGAAGCGATCCTTGTCGAGCCTGTCCCCAGTGGACGAGTCCCAGAATCTGCACGTGTCGGGCGATATCTCGTCCGCAAGCAGAAGTGAGCCCTTGGAGTCGTGCCCAAACTCCAGCTTGAAGTCCACAAGAACTATTCCCAGCGGGGCAAAAAGTTTTTTCAGCAGATCGTTCACGCGCAGAGTTATCTCTTTTATCCGGAGCAGATCCTCCTCATGCGCCCAACCAAAGAGCAGCGCGTGATCCTCCGTAACTATCGGGTCTCCGAGAGCGTCGTCCTTATAGTAAAACTCCAGCAGAGGGCGATCGAGCTTCATCCCCTCCTCAACGCCAAGGCGCTTCACTATAGAGCCTGTCGTTATATTGCGGACCACAACCTCGAGAGGAACGATCTTCACCCTCACAGCAAGCTGCCTCAGCTCGTCGACTCGCTCGATGAAGTGCAGAGGCACACTGTTCCGCGCGAGATATTCGAAAATCTCCGAGCTTATGAGATTGTTCAACCTGCCCTTTCCGGACATCTCCGCGCGCTTCTCTCCGTTAAACGCGGTAAAGCTGTCCTTATATTCCACCAGCACAACCTCGGGATCATCAGTCGCGTAAAGACGCTTCGCCTTACCCTCGTACATCATTTCCCTGCGTGTAAATTTTTCGCCGCTCACAAAACCGCCCCCATTGACTCATGTTTATGTTTACTAATATACAATGATGCGTAAAAATGTCAACATAACATCCGCGCTCGCATATGCCTCGACGTGACGCACGCAATATGTTATACCAAAACGAGCATTTGACAAAGCAAAAACAACAAGAATAACGGCGAGCAAAATTAAAAAACTCAAGTCCTTTTGATAGCGCTGCACATCAAAAAAAGACGTGACGCCAACTCATCTGGCGTCACGTCTTATAATGGCTGAAATATTCAGGGAAACGCTACGCCGCTATGTCCATCTGCCCCGAGCCCTTGACGCTCCAGTTATTCACCTCATCGGCGCCGTCCTGCTCGCCGTACCATCCGGAGACGCTCCAAAGCCCTCTTGGGGACAGATAGCTGGCGTAGGACTCCGCGATTTTTTTGCCGGAAACTGCGGCGCGCGATCCCGAGCCGAAATCATGCTGAGATTCCGATCTTCCGGAGGCAATGCGAGCTCTTGCGGAGGCCGCAATCGACGCGGCATTTGCCGCAGCCGCGATATCGGGACCGGACGGGTCTCCAGGCGCCAGCGCGGCGCTGATCACCTGCTTTGCGTTCCGCAGCGCCTCCTCGGGGTCGCTCGTGGCCGGGGTGTGAATTTGGACGCTTCCGCCCGATATATATCTCTTTCCGTCCGGGCCAGTGGTAAAGCTGTAAATCACCGGGCCTCCAAAACGTCCGGCGGCGGCTTTATGAGAAGCCTCGTGAAGCACTACCTCGCGCTCGATCTGTTTGAGCTCGGCAATGACATCCTCGTTTTTATCGTCTCCATTACCCGTTGAGCCGGATTCTATAAGCTCTCCAGCCGACGTGGATATCTCGCCTTTGGGATTTCTATTGGTCCCGACTCCGCCGGGAATGGAGTCAAGCACACCTTCAGGAGCTATAATGGAAACCTCTGCCCCGACAATATAACGCTTGCCATCGGGACCAATCTCATATTCGTACGTTGTGTGGGAGTCATAACCGGAGGCAGATGCCCTGAGAGCGCTCTCCCGGGACAACACAGAACGCTCCTGAATGGCAAAGTCATTCGAAATCGTACGCGACATCTGAAAGCTCCTGCCGGGCGCAATCGCTGATATGACGCTCATTACCCCCCACCCCTCTCTTTAATGCGCATTCTTTATGTAAATTATATCACAATTCAGTCAGTTGTCACTCACCCTTTGCCGTTATGTTGATTTTTTCTTATGGGATAACCCTTGCAAATATTTTCAGGTTAAATGCTATAATCAGATATCGGAACGCATCGTAAATCAACGATCCCTTTAAGGATTGCGCGGGCTGAATGAAATTTAAAATCCACATTCAGAAGGAGTGCCTTGTTATGGGCGATATGAGGATTGCGACGTTCAATGTCAACTCATTGAAAGCGCGTCTGCCTATTGTGGAAAGTTTCCTGAAAAGCGATAACGCGCCCGATATACTGTGTCTTCAGGAGACGAAGTGCCAGGATGAAAATTTTCCTGTCGACTTTTTTGCGGAGCTGGGTTACAGGTGCGCGTACAGCGGCATGAAGTCGTACAATGGGGTGGCGGTGATCTCTCGCGGAGCCCCTGGCGTGATAACGTGCGGTTTCTGTGACGGCGCGGATACGGAACAAGACCGCGCCCGGCTGATAATCACCCGCTTTGAAGATCTCTCCGTCGTATGCACATACGTTCCGCAGGGGAAATCCATGGACAGCCCCGACTTTCTATACAAACTGCGTTTTTTCGAGCGGCTTCGCGCTCTCTTCGAAAATAACTTCAGCGACTCTGACAGACTGCTGTGGACTGGGGACATCAACGTCGCCAAAGAGGACATCGATGTCACGCATCCGGATAACAAGCGCGACCACGTGTGTTTTTGTCAGGAGGTGAAGGACGCGTTGGCGCAGGTGACTTCGTGGGGATTTGTCGATGTATTCCGAAAACACCGCCCGAACCCCGGCGAGTTCTCCTTTTGGGACTACAGGATAAAGGGGGCGCTCGAGCGCAATATCGGGTGGAGAATAGATCATCTGCTGGCCACGCCCGCCTTGTCCAACCTGAGCAGAGACGCCTATGTCGCGCGGGAACTTCGCGAGATGGAACGCCCGTCCGACCACACGGCAGTGGTCGGGGTATTTGGGCTATAACCCAATGGACAGAGTTCTCGCGACCGCCAGACTGCCCGCCACTGTTGGTGAATGGGTTCAGGGATGGATAGAGGGCAGGGAGTCCCTGGTCAGCCTTGTTGTAGAGTGGAGCGGGTCTGTTGACTTATGCTGCGGCGGCGGTGATACGCTCGCCCCATCAACCGGGAGCAAGGCACAGAGGGCATTTTTGATATCAAAGGAGCTTTATTCAAGAGCAGAGCACGGCGAACATATCCCAAATGACAGCTTTATCGATGTAACCAATACTCTTCCGGTTGCCCGAGGGCTGGCCACTTCAACTATGGATATAGCCGGAACATTTGCCGCGTGCGCCTCGTTTGCGGGAGTGAGCATGACGGATGAGCGCCTCCTGTCGCTTTGCGCGGGCATAGAGGCAAGCGATGGAATAATGTTCAGCGGCCTTGCACTGATCGATCATATAAATGGAACTCTGCGGGAGCGCCTCCCATCTCCTCCGGATATGGTTATGGTTGTAGTCATCCCCAACAGGACGCTAGACACGTCAGACTACAGAGGGAGCGCGGCTCGTATGGCCAGGGTGACGTCTCTTTCTGAAACTCACGAACAGGCTTATTACACGCTGAAAAAGGGCCTGATCACCCAAAACCCGGCGATGGTAGCCGAGGCGGCCACCATATCAGCCAGCGCGCAGCAGAGCGTCATCCCAAGGAGAGAGTGGGATCTGTTGCAAAAGGCGCGTTCGCTCTCCGGAGCGCTGGGTATAGCCGTAGCCCACTCCGGGACGGCGTCCGGGTTGCTTTATGAACCACAAAACCTCTCTGGCGCCGATATGGCCGAGAAATGGCTGAAGGGCTCGTTGGAAAAATTTTTAGACGAACATATTGAAATAAGACGAACCTCCGTCACAGGCGGCGGTTTCCGCGCCAGGAGACTTTGAGCCATGCTTTCATGTATAATACCGGTACCAATTATTTGAGATTTTAGTATATAATACTCTAAAATCATATAATACTCTAAAATCTCGATGCTTTTTATATTATGATTTTTTGAAGTAAGCATTATTAGTTCAGTGATACTGCTCCGAAGGGAATGACAAAAATGAAAAAATGCAGTCGCTGTCACAATAAATTAAGTTGGGACAGAGAGTATTGCCCTATTTGCGGCGGCAAAATTGTTGATGTTCCAAACGAAGATGTTGTTTCGACCAAGGAAAACTCCGATAATACGCATCCATCGACAGAGGGACCCGGCATTTTCGGGACCTCCGCTGGAGAGGCGCCATTGCTGCCCTCCCCTGTCCAAGCGGATACCATACCGCAGGTTCCGGCGCCACAGGCGACTGCGACGCCTAACGTGCTGACAGAGCAGACTAAAACGATACCACCCATCTATCAGAATCAGATACCGATTCCACAGGTGACTGCGCAGCAGGTCGCGCCGACAGATCAGGCTAAAACAATACCGCCCGTCTATCAAATCTCGGTGCCGCAGCTTCCTTCGGAGGCTGACACACCGCCAGATCAGGACGAGGCAACGCCGTCCATCTATCAGATCCCGACCCCGCAGGTTCCTCCGCCGCCGGTCGCGCCGACAGATCAGGACAAAACGACGTCGTCCACTCCTGAAGCTCCGGCAGAATCCTCCGCTACGCCAGAGGCGCCTTCTGCCGATCCTGCAGACTCAATATCCCTGCCGCCGACTCAGTCTGAAGAAGTACTCAGCCAAGCGGAGTCAATGGATGCTATTGTACCACCAGCACTTAAGGCGCCAAGTGCTTCGGCGACTCCGATCGATCTGCCCGTACTCTCCGCCCAGCCGGAGCCGGTAAACGCAGCGGAGATATCACCGGCGCTCGATGAACCACTTACCGCGCGGGTGGAAGACGCGAATGCTCCGACGCGAAGTGAGGAAATACTGTCGCCTGTCCTGTCCGATATAACGGAAGTCGACGCGATCTCCCAAATAGCCGAGGCTCAGGATGATGCAAAGGAACCCACTGCGGGAACTCCTCCGCAGCCCAAAGTCACTGAGACATCTCCCGATGAGGCGGCAGAAGTTCCCGAAGATTCCCCGACGCCCCAGGCAAACTCGCTGACAAGCGAGGAACAGGAAAACGATGACTACACGAAGAAAATAGCCAGAGGACAGCATGACGAGCCACCGCCTGAGAGCGAATTTCTGAAGATGTTCCCTGAAGCCAGGCTGTAAATAACGAGTGAGGATGCGATAACATCGATCATCTATAGCAGGTATCCACAATCATAAAGATGAAATTGCTCAAAAAGGGAATTCGCGAGGGAATGCGCCGAATCAAAGAATCTCATGAGGCGATCGTTCTTGGATATATTCCGACGAGGCTCTATGTAGGTATGAGCCTCGTTACATTTGGATTGTACCCTTACTCGTGGATGTGGGACAACGCAAGGGCATTTGTCAAAATAGGAGGAGACAGGATCCGAGTTGCTTCCATAAGACATCTTGCTCTGGTAGGTTTTTGCGTGCAGCTGCTGTTGCCTGTCATCGCGGTTTTCTGCTGCGTCGGATGGTTCACGGGCTCGGCTCAGGTTTATCTGGCCAATCTATTTGGCGCGCTGATGTTTGGCGTGCTGCAGATCTTCATCATCCTCCCCTTGAAGTGTTCCCTCTACTTCAGACTGCGCTGGATGCTGAGGAACGCGGTTATATCATGGGACAGGGACGGATTGATGATAGAGCGCACCGTCACTTCGTGGCTGAAGCTCTTTTTCCTGGGCTCCATATACATTCAATACCACATAAACAGACTGATAGGACTGGGCATGCCGGGATTTGCCGATGCGGATGAGATAGAGATGGATCGCACACTTGGCGAGCTGATAGATGACTATATCATCATCGGCAAAACAGATTACAACCCCGAATCCTGGACTAAGGACGACTGGGAGTCAGACGACGACGATGGCTGATATCAAGAGGTACTGCAGCCAGTGTTTCAAGCCCATACCCCCTGACTGGAACCAGCATTCATGCCCTGTATGCGGAGGCAGAATAAAATTCAGGCTGATAAAAAAGCGGGCGCCGAAGACATCTCAGAACACGGCAGAGAAACAAAAAAACGCGGATGCAAAGATACGAGTCACGAGAAGACTGTCGAACCACAATTCGCTGAGTATTTTCACCAGCGTCAGCAGATCCATACTCGGACCCAGATTTATGTACATGCACCCACTGCTGCTATTTGCGCTCAACATCCTGACGGTTGGGGCGCGCTCTATTTTCTGGGTTCTTTATAATATGCCGTCATTCAACCTTATGGCGAAACATGAGGAAAAGATAACAAAGGGGGCAATCTATCTATGGCTCACCTCATACTGCATATCACTTTCTTTCGTGATCGCGACGGGAGGGGAATTTTTTCTGTCTGATTTCGATGTCGGGCTCATCAATAGCTCAATTTTATTGCGGCTCTCGATTTTTTCCATGTCAATCTCGATTATGGCCAATAAATACCTGCAGTACTGGATGAGAGAGGTAATAGTAGACAGCCTTCAGCTTCACGAAGTGGAGACGATAAGAAACAGGGCCGCCTCGTTCGCTCCCTCGCCTATGTTGATCTGGTTCCTGGGCTTTCCCTATATTCAACTGCACATAAACAGGATGATAAAAAATAAAGGACTGCTCAGTTATACGTGGTCTAAAAACCAACACAACATCGCAGACACAAAGGGAATAATAAAATAAACGCGCCCTGCGACATAAACTTGTGAGATCGCAACGCGTTTAACTGTGAAACTACTTCACCTTCAAACTCAGCGTGTAAGTGCTGCCACTTCTACTCCCGGTAAATCCCGCGCTGGAACTCGCGACTTTTTTATCGAGATCACTCTGAATAGTTTCGTTCGCTTGAAAATCCCTGAATCCCACCCATAAATGCCTATCCACATCCTCATCAACAAAAAGATTATTAAAGTGCTGAGCTTTGATGCTGTTGCGCGCCTTGCCGTCAAGATAGCTATCCAGGCTGGCTATGATGGCGCTTGCTGAAGCGGTCTTGAAAGTCCCAAGGCTATCTGATGTTCTCGTTGAATTCACCATGGAGTACGCCAGCATAGCCCCCTTTACGGCCTCGAGATCCGCCATGATAACCACCGATTCTCCCCTTGACATATTGCTCCCCATAGTAAGCATGACCATGCCGGCCAATATCCCAATCACGATGATAACCGCCATAACCTCTATAACCGTATATCCCTTTAACGCCCGTTTCCCCCTGCGCAGAGACACGTCAAAACACCCCTCTCATGATAATGTACCCAACCTAAATATATCACCCCAATGAATCATAGTAAATGGGACTTGAGCATTATGTGATGTTCAGTTGAAAAACTGAGATCTATGGGTCAATATGCTGGAGATGCCGCTGTTCACCTTTCGCTGATAGGACGCGGAGTTTTTCCCGTAATAACGATCAATTGCCGCATGAACCGAGCCGTATGCCCTGATATAGCGGGAGAGCAGGAGACAACCGGCCGCTATCGCGTACTCTGGATCGGCTAGGGGATTGTTTCCCGGCGTCGGCTGTATTCCATTCGACATCAGCAATCCATTGTGTATCCTCCACATCACCTGCATAACCCCGGATGCTCCCTTTGAACTGACTGCATCGGGATCGAAGGTGCTCTCTACCTTGGCAACGGCGGTGGTCAGTATGGATGGCACTCCGTACTTAGCGCTGTAGTGCACCAAAGCCGCAGCCTCCCTCCATGCCGTCTTTACGTCTATTCTGCAGTTGGACTTGCGGATGAAGAGCGCCGTGCTCGCGACATTCCTCTGCATCTCAGCGGACATATACTTAATATTTTTGACAACGCTCCCGGGATGCTCCTCCTGCCACGCGCCAAAGTGCTCCAGAGTGAAGCCCATCTCCTTCACGACCGCCACCACGGACGGGTCATACGCCACCTTGGCATCAGAGAGGCGCCCGCCTCCCGGATACTGATACCGCGCGTAATAGCTGTCAGGCGGCTTATCGAATAACATTGGGGCGACATCCGCGCGCAACGGCAGATCGAGCAGCTCAGCGACTATGAAAAAAGGCAGAATGATGAACGGGACAGCACCCATGATGAAGATCACTATCATCTTGAACAGGTTCAATCTTGTGGCTGTTTTTGCTTTGGACACATTAACTACCTCCCCGTGGATAAAGGGACCGACTTGGACGATTTCCCAAAAACGACTCTTGAATGCATCGGAGAAAACCATCATACAGAAAAAAAATAAATAGTCAAGCCCGCCTTTTGGAACTATGCATATTCTAGGCGAAAAACGTCCAAAAAAATCAATAAATGATGTACATTTAATGTGGTTTTTTTGAAGGGAGTCGATGAAAAACAATGAAAGTTATCGATATAATAAAAAAAATAGAAACTCGTATCCCGCCAGAGTGGAGCGAGGATTGGGACAATACCGGACTTATGCTTGGCAACCCGAATGCGGATGTAAGAGGAATAGCGGTATCGCTGGACGCCACCGAACAGAGCGTATCTGACGCGGTGAATTGCGGATGTGAGCTCTTGATAACGCACCACCCCGTCATATTCAGACCAATCTCGCGCATTATATCCACCTCTGCTGCTTCCTCCGCCATATCCTCCGCGCTCAGGTCTGGCGTCTCAGTTTACTCCGCTCACACAAACTGGGACTCGTCTCCGGAGGGAGTCAACGTCATACTCTCCAGTCGCCTGGGAATGTCCGATATCGCCCCGATCCTGCCCGGACATGACGGTTCGTGGGGCATCGGAGCGGCAGGAGTCGTCAAAACGCCTCTCAGGCTCTGCCAGCTTGCGGAGAGAGTGAAAAGCGCATGGGGACTCGGCGTGACGCTCGTCTATGGAGACGCGGAGTCGAAAATTTCAAGCATAGCCCTATGCGGAGGCGCCGGAGGAGATCTGCTGCAAAGAGTCATCGAGATGGGTTCGGACGTATTTATAACTGCGGACTTGAACTATCATCACCTCCTCGACGCCCAGTTCTCGAATCTGAGTCTCATCTCCGTCGATCACGGCGAGATGGAGAGGGCTTCCCTGAGCGGCCTGTGCGACCTGATCCGAGAGGCAGTTCCGGTGGAGGTGCATCTGCTGGAAACCCACAACAGGACGCCGATTGTGATCTGATATCTGATATAGTATGTACATCAAAAATTTGTGGAGGTGTCCTGTAAAATGGATGTAGTATTCAGTGGGATGCGGCCGACGGGCAGACTGCACCTGGGCCACATGGCCGGAGCTTTGACCAACTGGCTCCAGCTTCAGAACGATCATGAGTGTTATTACTCTTTAGTGGACTGGCATGCGCTGATGTCGGACTACGCCGACCCGGGCAAGCTCAGCGAAAACACTCGCGAGATACTGCTGGATTGGCTTGCGGTCGGGCTAGACCCTGAGAAATGCGCTATCTTCGTTCAATCCCACGTGCGAGGCCATATCGAGCTCCACCTCGCGCTCTCCCTGATAACTCCGCTTGGCTGGCTCGAGCGCAATCCCACGTACAAGGATCAGATACTGAACCTTCAGAACAAGGACCTTTCGACGTATGGATTTTTGGGGTATCCGGTGCTGATGGCGTCCGACATCCTGCTGTACAAGGCAAGTAAAGTTCCCGTCGGGGAAGATCAATCGGCGCATCTGGAGCTCTCCAGGGAGATTGCAAGGCGCTTCAACCACCTCTACGGCGAGGGGCGCGAAATTTTTCCCGAGCCGGAGACTATTCTGACGCGCTACCCAAAGATCCCCGGCACCGACGGACGGAAGATGAGCAAGTCCTACGGCAACACGCTGGACATTGCGGACGAGATAAGCGTGCTCGACAAAAAAATCCGCACTATGATGACGGACCCAGCCCGCGAGAGGAGAACAGACCCCGGAGAGCCTGACAAGTGCCCCGTGTGGGACCTGCACAAATTCTTCAACAACGACGACTCACAGATGAGCGAGATTCCGGTGGGCTGCCGCACAGCCGGAATAGGATGCATAGACTGCAAGAAGATGCTGATAGCGCACGTAACCAGACACATGACGCCTATACATGAGCGCAGACTCCGCTTTTCGTCGCGCGACGACGAGCTGAAGGACATCATGAGGGCGGGAGCGAACAGAGCGAGAACGCGCTCCGAGCGGACAATGGACGAGGTGCGCGACGCCCTGCACATGCTGAAACTCTGACGCGGGGAATGTCAAGAGGCTCGCTTAAATGCCAGAGGAACCCGTATTCCAGGTAACGCTGGGCGAATTTTCCGGCCCGCTCGACCGGCTCTGCCATCTCGTGGAGAGCAGGTCTATCGACGCGTCCTCCGTCAAACTGACGGAGGTGCTCTCGCAGTATGTATCGTATCTGCTGAACTCCAAAAAAGCGACGCTGGCTGAGCTTGCGGATTTTTTTTCGCTCGCGAGCAAGCTCCTGATACGAAAGGTCCGCTCACTTCTGCCGCAGGAACAGGAGGCGGATGGCGAGCGTGACGATATGCTCTGCCAGGATGAAGACGAAGTATCGGAGGGAGAGATTGACGAGGCGGCGCTTCAGGCCATGCTCGAACGCTTCAGACCATACAGGATCGCGGCAAACCGTCTCATGGAGATGAAGGCCGGGCGAGAGCGCTCATATGTAAGAATATCGGACGAAGGAGGCCCTCCGTGGTTCGACATAGGCGATCTCTACAGCCTGTCGACACTCTGGTGGAGCATGATCGAGGAGCATTCGCGAAGCAGGGCGCAGGGCGCCGAAAACAGATTTATGATGGAAATCCCTGACGCGGTTCCTGAGGAGGTTCTGGTGGAGCGCAGGATGGACGAGATCTTATCTCTTGTCGGAGAGAGCAGGCTCACTCTGACTGAGGCGCTGCGGCATTTCACCCCGGGAAACCTGATAGTTACCCTGCTGGCCCTCCTGGAGCTGTCGCGTCTCGGCAGGCTTCGGGTGTCTCAGGACGAGGCTTGGGGTAATGTAGCAATTGAACGGAGGGAACTCCCCATTGAAGTATGACCTACTGATGAGACAGCTGGAAGCGCTGCTGTTCGTGTCGGCACAGCCGATATCGGTGGAGGAATTGTCCGCGGCGCTGAAACAATCCGCCAGGGCTGTCTCGGACGGTATCGCCAGACTGGCGGCGGTCTGCGAAGAGGGGCGAGGAATAACGCTTCTAAAGCTGGCCGGAGGCTGGCAGATGGCGACCGCTCCGGACCTCGACAGCGTAGTCTCTGACTTTCAGGGCGCCATTCTGTCTCAGCGGGTGCATTTAAGTAAGGCTGCTCTGGAGACACTGGCTGTTGTAGCTTACAATCAACCGGTCACCAGAAGCGAGGTGGAGGAGATACGCACTGTGAGATGCGACAGAGTCATCGACACGCTTATGAGACACGGTCTGGTCCGGGTGGCCGGGCGCAAGAAGAGTGTGGGCAACCCGCTGCTCTACAGAACCACAGACAGATTTCTGGAGCTCTTCGGGCTCGACGCCATCTCCTCTCTGCCCACATTGGAGGAGCTTCAGGAGACTTTTATAGAATCACCGTCATGCGACACGGACTCCGACAATGACGATGAGTGACGAAGCCCGCATCGAGTTCCCAATGCGTCTCAACAGATATATAGCCCTCTGCGGAATTGCCGCGCGGCGCAAGGCTGAGAGGCTTATAATTTCAGGACGGGTCACGGTGGGAAACGTCGTGGAGCTATCCCCGGGCAGGGTGCTCTCAGGCCCGGAGGAAGTGCGGGTCGACGGGATTGTAATCGGCTGCGCACGAGGGGCGTACATCGTCATGAACAAGCCCCGGGGCGTGCTGTCGGCGGTGAGCGACGCCAGGGAGCAGACCGTTCTGGATCTTCTGCCTGATTTCTACAGATCGCTCGGCGTGTTCCCTGTGGGAAGGCTCGACAGCGACAGCGAGGGACTAATGATCCTCACAAATGACGGGAAATTCGCGCATAAATTAATGCACCCGTCATCGGGCGTAAAAAAGACGTATATTGTCTTTTTACGCCACGTTCTCGAAAGAAAACAGATGATGGAATGGACAAGAGGTGTTATTATAGAGGGGAGAGTTGCTAAACCTTTGGAAATATCTCCGGCAGGAGATGGACAGCGTTGCGTAAGGATAGTCCTGGAAGAGGGCTTCAAACGCGAAATACGCCTGATGGCAAAAGCACTGGGCAACAGGGTTGTACGTCTTCAGAGGATAGGTATCGGCGCTCTTTTCCTAAAGAAGTTACCGCTTGGCGCCTTTTGTGAGTATAATTATGAGGACTTACAAAATATGCTTATTAAGGGCGGGGAAGTATGATATTTCTTAACAACGAATTTCGTCCAAATTTTTCGGAGGGATGCCTATGCAGGGACTAGACGATCGCACCCGGGATCTTATACAGCGTCGTGTTTTGAAGCGAGTTAAGGACATTCCATCTCTGCCGCAGTTTGTGGTGGAGACCTTGACAAAGCTCGATGACCCAAAGAGCAGCGCAGCCGACGTTGGAATGAGGCTTTCAAAGGACGAGGGTCTTGTGGTGAGAGTTCTCCGGCTGGCGAATTCCGCCTATTACGGTCTTTCCAGGAGAATAACCGGTGTCTCCGAGGCTATTTCGTTCCTGGGTTTCAAAACTGTAAAGAGCATTGTCCTGGCGGCATCTGTGTACAAGTTCATGGACAGCGCGTTCACCGGTTACTCTCTCGATAGAGGCGAGCTCTGGAAGCACTCTCAGGGAGTGGCCGCGACCTCACGCTATCTCAGCGAGAAGCTCAAGGTCGGAGACCCCGAGGAGGCATATATCGGCGGGCTCATGCACGATATAGGAAAGATCGTGCTCAATGATTACGTTCGTTTCGGCTACAGTATAATCCTTCGTCTCGTAGAGGAGGACGGCGTGCCCTTCTGCGAGGCTGAGCGCCAGGTTCTGGGCTTTGATCACGCTCAGGTCGGGGGACTCGTGATGGAGCAGTGGAATTTGCCTGACGCTTACTCGTATATCACTACGTATCATCACTCACCCTGGAACATGCCGAAGGAGATGTCCGAGTTTCAGGGTGTGCTCGACATAGTTCATGTGAGCAACGCAATGTGCATAATGTTGGGAGTGGGAATAGGGGCCGACGGAATGCAGTACAACATATCCACTGACAGCCTGGAGCGACTCGGAATAGCGGACAAGACGGAGCAGATAATGGGCGAATTTGTGGACATCATATCCGCAATGGAAGACGATATCAAAGAATTTTAAGCTTTATGCTTTACAAGAACGCATCCCCCATAATTGTAATAGACGGTCCGGCCGGCGCGGGTAAAAGCACTGCGGCGAGAGAGGTTGCCCGTAGGATGTGTTTGCCGTTTCTCGATACCGGCGCAATATACAGGGCCATAACGTTGATAATGACGCGGGACAGGATTCCCGCGATTGATTCCTCGGAGCTGAGAGAGAGGCTTCGGGGTTTTTGCGTCTCGTTCTCCGACCGCAGGGTCCTGGTCGGGGGGGAGGATGTCACGGAGGCCATAAGGTCCCCTGAGATAGATAGCGCGGTCTCTCCCTATTCGGCGCTGCCCGCTGTGCGGGAGTCGCTGCTTGAAATACAGCGAAGCCAGGCATCCAGGGGACTTGTCGCCGAGGGACGGGACATGGGGACCGTGGTATTTCCAAACGCGGATGTCAAAATATTTCTTACCGCTTCCCCCGAGGTTAGGGCGACGCGCAGGTATTTGGAGCGCGCATCGCGCGGTGAGACGGTCTCCTATGACGATATACTGGCAATGGTAAATCAGCGGGACGAGATAGACTCTCAACGGGCAGTCGCCCCTCTCAAACCTGCGGAGGACGCTGTGATATTCGACACCACCTGCTGTGATTTCGAGCAGGTGGTAAACAGGATACTGGACGAATGCCTAAGGAAGCGCTAATTTAATGTTCTTCGAGCGAAATGGAGCGGATTCGTTCTCCATCGAAACGGTTGTCGCAAAAATGGCCGCAGGCACTTCAGAGCTATGCCCGAGGATCATTTTTGTGGCAGCCGTGAAGATGGTGGGCGAATTCGCCCATTGCAGCCGAAGGTTATTAAATCAGCGCTTCCTGAAGATACGCGCAATATGACGATAAGGAATATATTCTATCACATCGTCAAAACCCTCTTCCGGCTGCTGTTTATTCTGTATAACAGGCTGGAGGTGCGCGGACTGGATAATGTTCCCTCAGGCGTAACGATGATCATAGCATCCAATCACGCAAGCAACATAGATCCGCCGCTCATAGGCAGCGTGTTTCCGGGCCGTCTGAGGTATCTCGCCAAGGACTCGCTGTTCAGGGTTCCATTGCTTGGTTTTTTCATTAAAGCTCTGGGGGCGATTCCGGTCTCCCGGCAGGACAGCCAAAGGGCAGGGGCGGTGATGAAGCTCTTGCTTTCGCGTCTGAGGAGCGGAGAAAACATTCTGCTCTTTCCCGAGGGCACTCGCAGCAGGAGCGGAGAGCTTCAGCCGCTTGAGGGGGGGATCGCCTTTCTCGCGATCAAATCCGGCGCTCCAATCCTGCCGGTTTTCGTCCACGGCTCGCACCTCGCCTGGCCTCCCGGCAAGAAGTTTCCAAGTCCCGCGAAGCTCATTCTGGCGATCTCTCATCCCATATTTCCGGATGAAGAGATAACGGACGAACGAAAGAGGAGACTCGCTCTGATGAAATCCATAGAGGACGAACTGCGCGCGCTTGGCAGCAGAGGGGGGCGTCAGCACGATTGACCTTGGCCTTGTTCCGTCAGTAGCGTTAGTGGCATCCATTGATGACTCGTATGACGAGACCGGAGGGGCATTGGACGAGTTGGCGCTGCTTCTCGCAAATTTAGAGGTCAGGGTGGCGGGGCGCATATTCCAGAAGAGGAGCTCTCCTGACCCGGCGATGTTCCTGGGCAAGGGGAAGTCCCTCGAAATAAAGGATTTGGCGCTTCACCTGGGAGCGGGACTCCTGGTCGTGGACGGAGAGCTCACCCCCACACAGCGCAGCAACCTGAAAAAAATTTCGGGGCTTGAAGTCTGGGACAGGACATTTACAATAATGAAAATATTTGAGCGCAGGGCCAACACCTCCGAGGCAAAACTTCAGGTGGAGCTCGCGAAACTGCGCTACGAGATCCCCTCCCTGAAAGGCCTTGGGCATCAGATGTCGAGGCTCGGCGGCGGGATAGGCACTCGCGGCCCCGGAGAAACGGAATTCGAGCGTCACAGGCGCAAGCTGGAGCGCAGAATAAAGTACATAGAGCGCAATCTCGATGGAGTGCGGCGGCGCAGGGCACAGCACAGATACAGAAGATCACGCGACGGGAACGGGGTCGTATCCCTGGTTGGCTACACCAACAGCGGAAAATCCACTCTGCTGCGGACGCTCTCCAGGGACATGGGCATAGTGACGGAGGATAGGCTCTTCTCCACTCTGGACACCGTCACTCGCAGAATCGAGGACCGCAGCGGACGAGGTTTTCTGCTATCCGACACGGTGGGCTTTATCAGGAGACTGCCGCCGAGTTTGGTGGCGGCGTTCAGAGCGACGCTAGAGGAGGTCGTGAATGCGGATCTTCTCCTGTTGGTGGTGGACGCGTCAGTTTCGGAGCCAATGACGAGCTTTGAGATAGTGCTGGATACTCTGAAGAGCATCGGAGCGGATGAAATCCCGCGTCTTGTGGCGCTGAACAAGGTGGACATAGCCCCGGAGGAGTCCATTTTCGTATCGGCGGGTATCTCGTCCCTGGGTGAGGATGTTGTCCCGGTAAGCGCGCTCACCGGTCAAGGTCTCAGTGAACTGGTCGATTTGACGAGTCAAAAATTATTCGAGATCAAACATGGAGGCCCGACTTAAATGTACGTAAGCATGACTGGTTTCAGCAGTACATCTCTCGAACGCGCGTGGGGAACTATAACGTTGGATATGTCCAGCGTAAATCACAGATATCAGGAAATATACGCGCGACTGCCAAAGGAGCTCGCCTCGTGGGAGCCGTGGTTCCATCAGAAACTTCGCGCGCTCTACCGCAGAGGCAAGGTCCAACTTCGCGTCGACATAGCGTGGGGCGCCGCGTCTGAGGCTGTTTCTATCAACAAAGAGGTTCTGGTTCGTTACTATACGGAAATTGCCAGCGTCGGAGACTCGCTCGGGGCCTCTAATGAGATATCTCTCGCCGACCTTGTAAACCTTCCGGGCGTGATTGACACAGGGGAAAGAATAAGGATGGTCCGGGACGAGGATATGGAGGCGAGTCTCTCCGAACTCCTGAACTCGGGGGTCGAACGATGGAACGAGATGAGGCGTCTGGAGGGGCGTCATCTGAGCGACGCGATAGCGCTTCATCTGGAGGCGCTGGAGCGATATATTTACGAGATAGAGAGACGGTGGCCGGACATCAAGGATATCGCTTTCGCGTCCATGACAGAGAGAATCAACAGGGCTCTGGAGGCGTCTAACACGGCGTCTCCTGACGAGTCGAGGTTCGCCCAGGAGATGATTTTTCTGGCGGACAGGTGGGATGTATCAGAGGAGATAGCGCGCATGGTCAGCCATATCGCAAAGTTCAGAGAAACGGGGGATTCACCCGAATCGGAGGGACGCAAGCTCGATTTTATCGTTCAGGAGATGAACAGAGAGGTCAACACCATCAACTCCAAGGTCTCGAACTCAGAGATACGATGGATAGCGGTCGAGGCAAAAACCACCATCGAGAGAATACGGGAGCAGATACAGAATTTAGAGTGAGATAGGAGGGATCCTATGAGCTGTCGTCTTGTGCATATCGGTTTCGGCAACATGGTGGCCGCAGATCGGGTGGTGGCGATCATAAACCCGGCGAGCGCCCCGATGAGGAGACTCCGTGACGAGGCAAGAGAATCCGGCCTCCTGGTGGACGCCACTCAGGGACGAAAGACAAGGGCGATACTGGTAATGGACAGCAAACATGTGGTAATATCAGCTATTCAGCCTGAAACTATCTCCGCGCGGTTTATGGATGCCTCAGATGAGGAGAGTGCCGAGAAAATAAAGGATGGTGACAAATGAACAGCCGGGGGCGTCTTTTCATAATGTCCGGCCCTGCGGGTACTGGCAAGGGAACGCTGCGAAAGATTCTTTTCGAGGAGATACCGGACTTCGTATACTCCATATCCTGCACCACGAGGAAAATACGGCCCGATGAGACCGAGGGAGTGGACTATCACTTTGTCTCGAAGGATGAGTTCGGTCGCATGGTGGCCGAGGACGAATTCCTAGAGTGGGCGGAGGTCCACGGCAGCTATTACGGGACCAGGCGCCGGGATGTGGAGGCGTTTCTGGACGAAGGCAAGGATGTGCTCCTCGAAATCGACGTGCAGGGCGCGCTGCAAGTCAAGTCCAGAGAGCCCGATGTCGTTACGATTTTCATAAGCCCTCCGTCGCTGGATGAGCTGGAAAACAGGTTGGAGGACAGGGGGACCGAGAGCCCGGAGCAGCTCGCCGTTCGCCTGCGCAACGCGGTGATGGAGATGAGACACGCGCGCGAGTACGATTACATAGTGGTAAACGACAAAATCGGAAGGGCAGCCGACGAACTTTCGGGTATAATCGAGAAATACAGGTCTCGCCGCAAAGCGGCGGGGGTCGGTAGTGGGAGGGGTAATGAATGATTTACAACAACCTTGAGAAAATATATGAGACAACTCATATCGAAAACAAGTACGCTCTCGCCATGATAGTCTCCATGCGCGCCCGCCAGCTTAGCGAGCAGAAGGGGCGGCTGCTGGACGGAGAGAGCAGCGAGCGCTATATTACATACGCGATAAGTGAAATAGAGTCTCAGAAGCTCAACTTCAGCACGTCCATATCACACAGCCGGTCTCAAAATGTTTCCACGGTGGACGCGGAATAAAAAAATCCTGCTCGGCGTAACTGGAGGCATAGCGGCATACAAAACGCCGGAGCTGGTCAGGGCTTGGATAAAATCCGGCTGTGAGGTTGAGGTAATCCTGACTGACATGGGCGCGCGCCTTGTGTCGCCGATGGCGCTCTCAACGCTCTCAAAGCGCAGGGCATGGCGCGACGAGGACCTGCGCTCCGATGAACGGGGATGGAGAATACCTCACATAACGCTCTCGGATTGGGCGGATGTTCTGGTCGTGGCGCCATGTACGGCCAATGTTCTGCGCATGGCCGCGAGCGGAGACTCCGGCACTCTCCTGGGCGCGGCCATGCTGGCGTGCAAATCCCCCATTGTGTTCTTCCCGGCCATGAACTCCCACATGTGGGCCAACCCCGCCACCCAGGAGAACGTACGCGTCCTGCTGGAACGCGGGCACAGCGTCATAGACCCCGACTCCGGCCCTCTTGCGTGCGGCTACGAGGGCTGCGGGCGCCTGCCGTCAACAGAGGTAATACTGGATGAGACCTGGCGCGCTCTGCGCGAAAACAGGGATTTCTCAGGGAAAAAAGTCCTGATCACGGCAGGCCCTACTCATGAATATATCGATCCTGTGAGATTCATCTCAAACCCAAGCTCCGGGAAAATGGGCTATGCAATAGCGGCGGAAGCCAGATACCGCGGGGCGGAGGTGGTCTTGATCTCAGGTCCGACCGCCGAGCGCCCGCCGAGCGGAGTCCGCGTGACGGGCGCACTGAGCGCGCTCGATATGTCAGGTGCGTGCATGGCGGAGCTCCCCGACTCGGATGTGATAATCAAGGCAGCGGCCATCGGAGACTACAGGATAAAGGAGTACGCCGACAAAAAAATAAAGAGAGGGACTTCCAGCTCCATGACGCTTGCTCTGGAGCAGAACCCCGACATCGCGGCGGAGATAGGCCGGCGCAAGAGACCTGATCAGATATTGGTCGGTTTCGCGGCGGAGACGGACAACCTCGAGGAGAACGCGATCCGGAAGATAAAGGATAAAAATCTCGATCTGATAGCCGCAAACGACGTGTCGAAGAGCGACTCCGGCTTTGCCTCTGACAACAACAGTATAGAAATATACTTCGCGGAGCGTCATGGGCGAGGTATGAAGAGCGCGTCAGGCAGTAAATGGGAGGTCGCCTCAGCTCTGCTGGACGAGGTCGCGTCCATGCTGCCCGCAAAATAACATGACCATCCGCTGACCTGAGTACCCCAGATGGAATGAATAATACTTCGGGCACAACCGTCTCAGTCGCGATACCCGGGCCGTGGTGGACAAACCTGACATACCTCGCAAGCCTCTCTATCGCCCCGGACGGATGCCCTCTACCCGGCGTAAGGGTGCGGGTTCCTATGGGGAACGGCACAAGGGTCGGCGTTGTCGTCTCAGCGGGAGAATCCGCCAAACATGACGGCTACGCCGGAGAGCTGCGAAACATATCTGAGATCATAGACGAGGCGCCAATTCTGGGCGGCTATGTGCTTCCTCTGCTCGACTGGTTTCGCTGCGCGTACCTCTGCGGTATGGGCACCGCGATGAAGACTCTCCTGCCCGACGCCTTTCTGCGCGGAGAGCCGCTCGATGCACCCGCCGTTTTTGCCGAAGATTCGAGCGCCGACAGGCGTTCACCAGCTGAAGATGTATCATTCATCTACGATCCCGTCGACGAGGAGAGATTCGAGCAATATTCGCGCATACTCTCAGACGGCAAGCCATCCCTGGTCTCTCTCCCCCTCTACCCGGCGGCCAAACAATTTTATGAATACCTGATGGACTCGCCGAACATCCCGCGCGAGTTGAAAAGCCGCATATTTTTGTTTCCCCGGAGCGGCGCAAAACCCGAATGGATCGCGTGGAAGAAGCTCATATCAACTGACGGCGTTTCGATAGTTATCGGCGGACAGAGTTCGGCGATGGCGCCGTTGAGGGGATTGTCCCGCGTCGTGATAGAGGATGAGAGCAACAACGTGTGGCGCACGGTCCGCCCTCCCATTTACAATGTTCGCAGTCTCCTGTCGTATCGCGCGCGCCTTGAGGGAGCGTCACTGCTGATGGGCGGCCGGATGCCCTCTCCGCGCGCTTACATGCGGGTTGGGTCGGGAGTCGCTCAAACGCGAGGCGCCTCCCCCCGCAGCAAAAAAATTTTTTTCGTGGACCTCAGGATGGCATACTCCCCCTCTATCAAGGGTGTCCTGGACTCCCTCGCTGTGAGCGAGACGCTGGCGAGAGAGACCGATATCGCGCTGTCACGAGGTGAGTGGGCTATATGGATACTCGACCGCAAGGGCTACGCGGGCGAGATAATATGTCAGGAGTGCGGCGCGCCGGTGAAGTGCTCCAGGTGCGGCGGAACGATGCGGTGGGAGTCCTCTAACGCGCGCGTGAGCTGCGTCTCCTGCGGCGCGTACGCTCCTCTGCCGGAGGAGTGCCCGAACTGCGCCGGAAGGCTTCTTTCCGCGCGCCGTCCCGGTCTCGAAGCGCTGCTCCCCCTGGCGCGCGCTGCGGTCAACAGCCGCGCGCCAATATTGCCGCGCGAGCCGGATGATGAGATAACGCTTGCCGCAGTCAAAAAATCACAGTACGGCCTGATAATAGGCACCAGGGCGGCAATAGCCCTATGCGACTCGGTGAAGGTGGGGTTGATCGGGTGGATAGACGCGGACGGCGAGGCCCGGTCGGGCGAACATGACGCGCGCGTCAGGGCGTACTCTCTGATATGGGAGTCATGCTGGCGTGGCGTCTCCCCCACTGATCGCAGAGTCATAATCCAGACGAGGCGTCCCGGGCAGGATTGGCAGAGAGGGCTGGATCACGGCCTCCAGGGCTGGAGGACATTCTGGAGGGATGAGCTGAAGGAGCGCAGGGAGCTCTCCATGCCTCCGTTCAACTCGCTGGTGAAGATAGAGTCGGGCGGGGCGCTGATTCGCTCAATGATAGAAAAGTTGGAGGCATCGGGATACGAGTGCTGGTCACCGGACGAACCCGACGCAAAAAACGGGACGCTCTGGATTCGAACCAAACGTCTGTACGATCTGAGGCGCGTGCTTGAACCATACTTCCACATAACCAGGGCGCGTCGGGGATTCCCCTCAGTTATTGTGTGGCATGAGTGATCCTCCGGCTCAATAATTTTTCTTAAACCCTGAACCTCGTTGATTGCCCCGCTTTGAATCGAGTCAAAAATTATCATCAACATCGACTGGCATTTTACGTCCACGTATCTAAGAACCCAGAATAAGAGTTCACTTTCACCTTAAAAACCATAGCGCGTCACCGACTTTCGAATCGGTTCATGATTTTGTAAAATATGTCTGAAATCAGTCATAAATGATGATTATATTTACAGCAACCCGCAATTATTCTTGATAAATTAGCTCGCCGGTTTTGAGTATTTGGGCGACAAACCCGCTTTTATCGTTTGTCTTATCAAGTAATATCGGCTCAATATAGGAGCTGATTTTCCACGCCAGATCCCACAGCCTGGATGAAACATGGAGGAAATCGCCATCGAAGCCGTTGAATATCACTGCCACGTCTATGTCGCTATCGTCATTCGCGTTGTCAGCCGCGCATGAACCATACATGACAATTAGTTCCGGCTTTAATTCCTTTGTCACTTCGGCGGCATATTGCCTAGCGTAGGCTAAAGCTGCTCCTTTATCCATGACAGAAATTCCTCCGTTCTCACAACTAAACCAGCGCAGTATTGTTCATTAAGTGATTCTGAAAGTTTATCTTTTTGCGAAGGGTACCGCGCTTCAATATTTAGCGGCGACAACTCATTTATAAGTGCCTTACGGTCATCGCCCAATATATCGGCCAGTCCGCTCAATGATGCCAATCGTATCAAACTGTGAACCTTCGGAGGCATGGCGCCATCTTTGGCAATTACAGACTTCAAAACCTTTTCAACTACTTGATGGCACAGAAAACCGACATATAGGAATCTGCCTGTTTTCTGCATGGCCTTTGCGGTTTCAAGGTCATACTCCGCTATCTCTATCCAATAATCCGACCTATCTTCATTCATATTGGCAATCCTCTAAGTCGTTCAACCCACCTAATTTGCTAATTACTCCTATTCATCGCATAATCAGTATATCATTTTTAGACCAAGGTGGAGAATTAACGTGGCAGACGATCTGAAACAGAACGAATCCGCTCCATTTCGCTCGAAGAACATTTAATCAGCGATTCCTTAAATATGTTTCCGATGAGCCAATTTTTTCAAAGAACAATTGACTCTCGTTTTTATGGCCTAAAATATTATTCATAAAACTGTTGAACTGCAATCTCAATGTCCTATTAAAACTAGGCACTCTATTATAACCAGTAATCCCAGGGGATCTCCTAGATTTATAATAGTCCACAAATGATATTTTTTCTTTTAAATTAAATTCAGACAACTGATATAATCGAGCATCGTTAGGTACTATCGCATATCCCACAGGGTCAAATTCAACGAAATAATAACCAAATTCACCAGCATCTCCTCCTTGCCGAAAACTTATCCGCTTAATAATTTTAATTCCAGGATAACTTTTAATAACAGCGCTTTGCACCTTGCTTTTTGTGAGAGACTCGGTGTAATCAGTTCTATAAATACACAATACCAGAATAATAATGGGCACAAAAAACGAGTAGAAAAAAGCCATTGGTATAAAAACCAAAGTTTCATCTAAAGAATTATTTACTTTGTCGAACAGCGATTTGTCTTTCAATAGTTTTACCCTTCAATAATTAATTGGTGATTTGATTCTTGTCATGACAATGTCCCCTTTTTGATATAAATCACCGTAGTGGTTTTCAAAATAATATCCCTCCCTCATAGATATTATGACATCCACATAATCTTGATTGTCATTGCCTAGGGATTCAGTTTTACAACCTAAATAATAAAATTCATCACGTGGTTTTTTAATAAAAAAAACAACTTGGGAACCCAAAAATGCATCAGGATGGACATCGAGAGATTCTTTGTTCATAGAGTTAATTAAATGCGAAGAAAGTATTGATATTACATCCATATCATCAAGAAGGCTTTTTTGCCGTATATAACTAACTATATCTTCTGATAATTCTGTTTCAGCATATACCCCTGATTTTTCCCTCAAAATTTCCATTACCTCCTTAGCACTCGCGTTTATCTCGGGTAATGAGCCTTTTATTGATATGTGTCGCTTTGCCATCTCTACAAAATATTCAAAATTAACAAATATAGAATCTATACCGCGATAGTACAAAGGCCTATATTTAGGCAGCCTATCGTTGATTACCCAACTCTGTATAAAAAATAACGCAATGCTAAAAAGCAAAAGCCTTGATGCTGTTATTCTCACAAATAATCACCTGCATTTTATTCATATTCACCATTAACACCTACTGCAAAAGAACTATTATTAACCTAATTTCCCAACCGGCGTAACTATGAATCTGTATTCAAAGCGAAGGCATCCATAATATCGCGCTGCAATGGTCCCATATCCGTGACGATTTTGCAGAAAAATATCTTGAACCCGGGATCCTCTACCTCGGCAATGCCAGATGAACCTTTATCGCATCCTCGACAGCCTGCATATCGGCCTTTGAAAGCATGTCGAGCCGGCTTTTCAATCTCGATTTATCGGCAGCCATAATCTGATCGGCCATTGCCTTACTGTTCTGGCCTCCAACCATTATCAACGCTTCGCTTGGATATAAGCGGTCTATGCTGCTGGTAACAGGCACGACAACTACTCGCGCCAAGTGCCGGTTGGAGGCGTCATTGCTCACTATAACCGCCGGGCGCGTCTTACGTATTTCGCTGCCAATCGACGGATTGAACTCCACCCGCCATACTTCACCTCTCTTCATTGGCAACATCCCCGGCAAGCGCATTACACCACTCAACCGCCTCTGTTTCCCTCGGCTCGTCAGAAGCCATTGCTGTATATCCCTCATCAAGCGATGTGTCCATCACTTTCGGCCTCACAAGATCTTCGATGAACTTGCTCATGCGCCGTCTGCCAACCATCCTGTATAGTCCGTCGTACACTTCCTCGTCCAGCGTTATCGTCATTTTTTTATGCATGACTTTTGACCTCCTGAATTGATCATGACAATATTATAACACGTAATACGTATAATAATTCTCAGAATAGGATACTTGCCGAACAGTCAGGCGAGTGACACAGGCGGCAATTAATTTGTTGACACGGGACAAATTATAACGTATATTTTGCAATGGTTTCCATGAGATGTTTTTTAATAATCAAAATGGAATTAAAAAATTTTGGAGGTGTATTATGAGAAAGGGCTCAAAGTTCATGGTGATATGTTTTATCTGTGTTATGCTTTTAACGTCTACGGTTGCGGGCGCCGCCACAGATCAAGTTTCAAAGACGGACGGCAATATATTGACGATGGCGGCAGCGTGGAAACAGACCGCCGCAGAGTACAGGGCGCTGTATCATCAGGGTTTCAACCTGGCCACGCAAAAAGTCGGGGCAGCTTTGCGGGATATAAAGAGCGGCGATAAGCCTCTGGCGGTTCTGACTGATCTGGATGACACGCTTCTGCTGCCGCTGAACTATTGGGGCACGCTGATTGAAAGCGGCAAGGACTTCTTCGACGACGCGATTTGGGATAGCTGGATACCGAAGTATGAGATGACGGTTGCCCCAGGCGCTCTGGATTTTTTGAAGTACTGCAAGGATAACGGAGTCGAGGTTTTTTATGTGACAAATCGCGACCAGGGCGACGCGACGTATGATCTTGCGCTCGAATCGTTGAAACGACTGAACTTTCCATACGCGGACAAAGAGCACCTGACGGTGCTCATAGAGACATCGAACAAAGAGGACGCGCAACATGCCGTCGCGGAAAAATTTAACGTCGTATGCTACCTCGGCGACAGTCTGAACGACTTCAAGAGAGTATACTACGTGAAGGATGTTGACGAGAGAATTGCCCTGATGGAAAACGACAGAGCGCTGTTCGGGGACAAATTCATCATCTTCCCAAACCCCACTGACGGTCACTGGATAAGAGCGATTTTCGGCGAATCCGAGCCGCCTGCAAGCGACGAAAACAGGCAAAAATTCAAGGAAGCCGCCACGAAAAACAAGTCCAAGCCCTAAGGATAGAGAATCGTTGATTTAGCAACGACGCTGATACATCAAACTAGGGTAGCGTTAAGGCCGGAGGCTCTTGTTATTTCAACAGGACCTCCGGCGTTTTTAATACTTAAGAACTCTGAATGAGAGTCAAGGGGCAGCCTTGCGGGTGATTGACAGGGGGGAGTAATTTTGAGCAGAGCGTTCGTTAAAGAGGACGACGAGGAGACAGCGGGTTTCAAATACGACTCGGCGCACACACAAAAACTCCTCGAATGGCTGCGCATTCAGGAGAAAAAATTGGATTTTTTGCTGAACGACCCAAAGGGACAGGCCGTCGAAGCGAGCAAGCGCGACAAGTGGATAAAAGAGACGGAGTCCTCAATCTCCGCAGCCCGCGAGAAACTCGGCATGAACAGCTAAGGAAACGCTGATTTAATGTTCCTCTACTGTTGACATACCTTTTGGACATTTTATATCATAAATAGTCAGATTAGTTTATTAGGAGGTTCTCTTATGATCTCTTGGCAAACCCAAAAAGCAAAGGCCAAATTCAGCGAACTGATAAAAATGGCGGCGGATACGCCACAGCTTGTGACATCACACGGGAAACCGGCTGTTGTTGTTATGTCCGAAAAAGAATATATTCGACTCACGACGCCTAAACGGTCTTTTCTCGAACTGATGCAGACATCTCCTTCATCCAAAGTCGAACTTGAGCTCGAACGCGATCAATCTTTACCGAAGATCCTCAATCCTTAAGAATAATCTTCGGCCACATGTATAAAATAGCCCGCCCCTCGCTGAGAGGGACGGGCTATTTGCTTTATTACTCAGAAGAGCGTTTGGCGGTTAGTTATTACATAACCTTACGCCCAATCAATGCAGCTCCCGCAAGAAGCATTACTCCGAGGCCAAACCCGGCGGAGCAGCCTCCGCTCGCGCCTGAATCGCTCGACTCCGACGCGCCGGCTACTGTTATGACAGAGCGAGCGAATTTATAGCTTATCCAGCGCGCTCGCGAAGATAACCGCCTCGCCGGGAGCGTTCGACGTTACATCGCCTGTCTCCGACACTGACGCAATCTCAGGGTTGGACGACGACCACGAGAGATCGGACGCCGTTACATTGCCCGCCGCGACGTCCTCGCCGGAGAGCTCTATCGTGATAGAGTCCCCAACGCCGGGCAGCTCATACTCCGGCTCTATCTCCCACTTGTCGTGGAATACGACCGGAGTAGTGCTCTCGCCCTCCACCAGCGCGCCCAGATTATCCTCGTTGACGGCGCCGGAGAGCATGTCGAGCGTCAATATCTCTCCGTCCTCGCCCTTCTGAGCGCCCACGTAGGTCGCCATGCTGGTGTTGAAGCCTTCGCGATCCAGAGTCGCGACCTCTACAGCCATATTGGCCGGCTCTCCCTCCGCCTCGCCTCTGGAGAACACGACCTTGTATCCTGAGTTCGGCATGTAGATCAGAGCCCTTGTGCCATCTTCAACGGTCGACATATGGATGAAATTCTCCCCGTCAAACCCCTGCCTCCTGTCGTCTATCACGCTGGCGACGAGATTCGAGTCGCGATCCAATATCCGCACGTCGAAGAGCTTATCCGCCATTACGTGCAGCTTCACATATGGGGACATTCCCTCTGGCGAAAGCTCTGCCAGAGCCTTACGCGTAATAGCCTGGCCTCCGATGGATTCTCCCTTGATTGCCTTGCATACATCCGTCAGAACCGCATCGTCTTTTATCAAAGGTATATGACCGACGTCCTTGAAGACCTTGCGCTGAAATGAAGACTGCGCCTTACCATTCTTGATGCCCAACGCGCTGTTGTACGAAACTGTTCCGTCTCCAAAATCGTTCACAAACGACAATGTCTCCGTCGTCGTCGAAAGGAACAGGAATTTGGTCGTCTTGATTTCATAATAATTTCCAGCATCACTGCTTGACGCCTGATATAGAACCGGCAAGCTTTACCAGCTGCAGGAACTCCGCGCGATATGGGTCGGCGCCTCTTGCGCCGTCCGCCCATGACTCTATCTCGCTCCAGTTTGTCTCGTTCAGGCTGGGGTTCCCCCTCAGCTTCTGGCCGTACGCCGCGACGGCGGCGGAGAAACGCAATCCCTCTCCGGCGTTTGTGAAGCGGCTCTCCGAGCGGCTTTTTAAGATCGGCAGTTCGGCGAGGAAGCTCTTATCCCCGTCCGGCGCCTTCCAGCGGAACTTTAAGTAGGCGACTTCAGCGTTCTTCTCGCTATCCGGCGACGCCTCCCGGTATCGGCTCTCAGCCCCGCCCTTATTCGCGCCCGTCGGCGTCAGCTCGTAGAGTATTGTCACGCGGCGCCCCGCGCCGACGTCGCCCGCGTCCACCGTGTCGTCGTCAAAATCCTCGTTCCTGAGCTGGCGTTTCTCATAGCCTATCTGCCTGTACTCGGCCACGTTGGCCGGGTTGAACTCTATCTGAGCTTTAACGTCCTTCGCTACGGTCACGAGCGTGGAGGTCATCTCCTCATCCAGCACCTTGCGCGCCTCGGACATGACGTCCACATAGCTGTAGTTCCCGTTGCCGGCGGTCGAAATCTGGGTCATCATCTCGTCGTTGAGGTTGTTCGTCCCGAAACCCAAGATCGACAGCGTCACGCCGCCGTCCCGCTCCTTCGTGACCATGTCCTTCAGCTCCCGGACGCTCGATATGCCCACGTTGAAATCTCCGTCGGTGCACAGCAGAATCCGGTTCACTCCGCCCTCTATAAAACCACTCCTGGCCTGCTCATACGCCAGGGTCAAACCCGCCGCCCCGGCGGTGCTCCCACCGGCCCCGAGCCTGTCTATCGCGGAGAGGATCTTGCCGCGCTCCTTGCCGCTCGTCGCCGGAAGGACCAGCTCTGTAGCGCCCGCGTATGTCACTAGAGAGATTTTATCCGAGGGCCGCAGTTTTTCGACGAGCATCTTCAGCGCCGACTTGGCGAGAGGCAGCCTGTCTGGCGGGAACATCGAACCGGATACGTCCACGAGGAACACGAGGTTAGCAGGCGGGGCGTCCGCGTAATCCACCTCTCGGGCGGTCAGAGACAGCCAGAGGAGAGTTTTCTTTGCGTCCCACGGGCAGGGCGCCAGTTCGTAAGCGGCGTAAAACGGCGAGGACTCCAGGCGCTCCGGTTTTCGATCCTGAGCGGATGCGGGGAAGTAGTTTATCAGCTCCTCCACGCGAACGGCATCCGGCGGGGGCAGCCGACCCGAGTTCAAAAACCTCCTCACGTTGGAGTAGCTCGTGGTGTTCACGTCAAGGCCGAACGTGGCCACCGGGTCCGTCGCAACCTGTTTGACCGGGTTGTCCGAATAGACGCCGTAGCGGGCCGTCTCCGGCGCCACACCCGCAGACATCGAGTACGCGAAACTTCGATCAGCCATAGCCTGCTGCGGCGCTGCCGCCGGATACATTAACCTCATCTTCGGGACCGAATTCAAGGTCATCGACTTTTGGTATGAAGCGTCAGGAAAATCGGGCAGGACGCCTCGGGAGGCGAGCTGGGCGATCGCGTCATAAACCCACTGTTCGGTCACCAAATTCATGGGGCCCAGCTGTTTGGCGTCCGCAGAAACCGTCCTCGTGGCATCCGCCTTGCCTGTAATCGAGGACAAAGCCCGCTTCACATCCACGCCCATGGACTCGAGTTCGTCCCAAAACTCCAGCACGAGTGTTTCCAGTATGCCGCGATCCTGTGAGCTGACTTTGCTTATATCCATCTTGTCCAGACCGCGCGCCACTATCGACGCCATTTCATAGCGGATGCTACCGTACCGGGTTGCGGCAGCCGCCGTGCCGTACGAGAAATCTACCGCGACGAATGCCCTCGCCGCGAAAATCGTCAACGTGAGGATTGCAGCCGAGAAAATTTTTTTCATAATCTGTAGTTCCCGGGAATTTCTGTAACCTATAAATTCACCACATCAGGTAAATTTAACTTTAGCTCGTTAATGATTAGGTTCGCGCTCTTACTCGCCTCAGTCATCACGAGAGTGCGGCCAAAAACATCACATTTTATGAAACGCATATCCCTGAGAGCCATTTTAGCACACATACTCTTCAATTTCTTGCGCGTGGCAAGGCAGCGTTTGACGGTCATGAGCGCGACAGTCGACATGAAACATAGCAAAAGATGTCCCCGGAACGTCTCCTCGGTGTGCATCCTGAGCGGCACTAGATCGACATCATTTTTCGCGAGGTCGAATGTCTGCTCGATGGACTGACGCATATAATACAA
>JAISRE010000085.1 GCA_031273805.1 Synergistaceae bacterium
TCGCATAATCTCCGTTAGACGTTCCAGAAAAGAGGAGGCGGAGCTATATGAAGGCTGAAGAATTTGACAGTAAATTTGACAACGGCGAGAGCATTATGGGATTTCTCGATCTTTCGAGCACACATAGACCGGATATTGACGATATTAAGAGCGTCAACGTGGATTTTCCCCTCTGGATGGTAGACGGTGTCGACAACGAGGCTAATCGTATGGGGATTACCAGGCAGTCAATCATCAAAGTATGGGTTGCCGAACGTCTGCAAAAAATTCAAGCAGAAAACGCAAAGGCGAAATAACTCAGAAGCATTTTACAGGATGCGGCCCCGGTTCGGTCGTTCCCCGGGGCCCGCGATATTCGTTCAGTGACGGGTTATGCGATATCAGCCGACCCGCTCAATACGGCGTCACGCCCATGTTGTCGTTGTGGTTGTTTCCTATTGCCCATACCAGCCCCGTGCCGCTTCGGGAGAATCGGTTGTTACCAGTAAGGGTTCCAGAATAGTAAGACCCGATGAACCCGCCTGCGTACGCGTTCTCGGGATATGCTGTGTTTATGGCTGAGACTCTGCCGCTCGCGTCGCAGTCCGTTAACGTGCTTTTGAGGTTTTCCCCCACGTTGACAGTGGCGGCGTTGGCGGCGGAATTCGAGAGTTGGTAACGCGTACCGACGCTGTTCTAGCGGCGGCTTGGACTAAAAATAAAAAATCACCTAAGAGGGAGAGTGCTTGCTTGCTTGCTTGCTTGCTTGCTTGCTTGCTTGCTTGCTTGCTTGCGAAAATTATGCCCGGCCCGTTTTGTGGGACATCAGTAAAAACCATTAGTTTTATCCCCAGTCAACGCATAACGTAAGTTTTTAAACCATAAGTAACGTTAGCATATTTTACGGCGGACCGCAAGGGCTCAAAGGCAACTTCGGTACGGGCATATCCCGGTTCGGTATGGGGCGTATGCG
Organism: Synergistaceae bacterium; assembly: GCA_031273805.1. Lineage (GTDB taxonomy): Bacteria > Synergistota > Synergistia > Synergistales > Synergistaceae > JAIRKI01. The sequence goes on from JAISRE010000085.1 coordinate 953, forward strand.
ATACGCCCCTACTCTATTCACCTCTTTGTCTCATCCGAGAGACCATGGACGCGAGAAAATTTTTGTGAACTGTCATTGCTCCGGTAGGGCACATTTCGTGACAACAGAGGCAGCGCACGCATTTTCTGGCGTTAATCTGCGGATAACGTCCCTCTGCGGAAATAGCGTCGACGGGACAGACTTTCTTGCAGATCCAGCAACTCACACAGCCGGGCTCAGAGAGTTTCGGCGTCAGCGCTACTAACTTGTGGACAAATCCTCTGAGGGCCGTTGGCATCGCGCGCACGAACCCTGATGATTTTTTGAAACCCTTCAGAGGCAGATCGTCCCATTCAAGGCCGTTCAGAGTTATGTCGCCCCTATGGCGCGGACCTATCCCTCGCTCGACTGCCGCTGCGATCAGATGGATATCAGCCGGATTCCCATAACCCATAACCGTCGACGCGACCCAGTCTACGGCAAGAGCGTTGCGCCCCGCTATTATGAAGCCTATTTTCACAGGGGCGCCATGTGACGGCCCATCACCCTCCATACCTATAATTGCGTCTAAGATGTTGAACTCGGGAGGCCTTATGGAGTACAGATCGACAATCGCGTCGGCCAGGTGTCTCTGCGAGGTCGAGGCATGAGCCATTTTTCTGGTGCTGGTGTCGGCTGTCCCGAAGATGTTTTTTATGCAGCCGGTCATCTCCGTCTCCACATGGGTCTTGAGCTTTGACGCGTTGACGCAGTATCCGGCATCCAGATACCGCGATGAGATCCTTGCGTCTTTGAGCGCCCTGAAAGATTTCTCACAGACGCTGCGCAAACCGAGGTCGGAGAGCATGCCCACACTGACTCCATCGATCTCGGCAAGCGAGGCCACTCCGGTTTTTTTCATAAGGGTTCCAACGTCCGCGAATATATATCCCGGGTTGTCAGCGATGTGAACGGGGGTTGAGCCGATCTCGCTCACTATGGCGCGCAGCAGCTCAGGATGGGTGGTGACAGCTTTTTCCGGTCCTGAGGGAGACAGAAGATTCGCCTTGATCAGAACATCGGGAACGTTTATAGCCGGAAGACCTCCCGCCCGCTCTACAGCAAGATGAAGCGCTGTATGCACTTCATCCCTATCGTAAGTTTCACATCTCGCGATTCCAACTGTAAATTCATTCATTTTGCGTGCCCAACTCCAGATAATATCTGCAAACATCCGGCAGATTGCAGGTCGAGCACTCGGGGGTACGCGCGCGACATGTATGCCTGCCGTGTTCTATTATATTCAGGTGCCCGCCCTTACAGCGATCTGCGGGAACTATCGACTCGAGAAACAGCTGTATTTTCATGGGCGTGTCATTTTCTGCCGCAAACCCAAGTCTCCTCGAAACACGAGCCACGTGAGTATCGACGGGAAACGCCGGCAGCCCGAGGTCGAAGAGCATAACGCACGCGACCGTCTTTGGCCCTATACCATGAAAGTTCGAAAGATACTCCCGTACAGAGTCCGCCTCCCAATCCTTCATTGGAACCAACGTGTAGTCTCCAAAGTCCGAATTTATCCTGTCCAGTATCGCCTTCATCCGCGCGGACTTCGTGTCGCCAAGCCCGGCCGATTTTATCAGACTGGTCCGTTCGAAGTGCGACGCGCCGGCCACATCACGCCACGTCGCCAGCTTCGAACGAAGTGATTCATAAGCCATATCACGATTTCTGTCATTGGTATTCTGAGATAGAAGCGTCAGCATCAATCCATCCAGCGGCTCGCCGGTCGAGAGAGAGTCCTCCGGAGCGGAGTCGTACCCATATATGGAGTCGAGCCTGTCCAACACCAGCAAAATATGATCTATCGAGCCATATTCTCTGATGTTTATTTTGACTTCTTTAACAGCGCTCTCCTGCGCAGTTACATTAGCTTCGCTAAATGGACGAGCCCTCTGATTCGTCGTCATCCGACTCATTTTTTCCTTCTCCGTTATCTTCAGATTTACCTGAAAGCTCGCGCTTCAGCTTCGCTGAACGCTCGAGCCAACCGCGCAGACATGTCTTAGTCAGCCCGTGTATGCTCTCCGGAGGATACGTTCCATCCTTGCGCGGCTCACCAGCCGGCACTCCGGTCAATATCTCTATCCCCTCGTCTATGGTTGACGCCGCCCATATATTGAAAAGCCCCTCATTTACCGCCTCCAGCACATCGTGGTGCAACATCAGATTACGCACGTTGCGCTCCGGGATCATCACTCCCTGTGTACCGGTGAGCCCGCGGACCTTACAGTACGCGAAAAATCCCTCGATCTTCTCGTTCACGCCGCCTATGGGCTGAATACCGCCGAATTGATCTACAGAGCCTGTAACAGCTATATCCTGACGCAGCGGCACTCCAGAGAGCGCGGAGAGCAGGCAGTATAGCTCCGTGGAGGAGGCGCTGTCCCCTTCGATGCCTCCGTAGGTCTGCTCAAACGCGATGCGCGCGGCAATCGATATCGGCATGTCCTGAGCGTACATACGTCCCAGATAGCTCGACAGAGTCAGAAGCCCCTTGTTATGTATCGGCCCGGTCATCTTTACCTCTCGCTCTATATTGATGACTCCATCCGCCCCCATAAAGACATTGGCGCTTATCCTGACAGGATGTCCAAATGTATGGTCGACAAGGGATATCACCGTGAGACCATTGATCTGCCCAACGACACGGCCCTCAGTGTCTATCCTCACCATGCCATTCTCGAATGACCGGCGATAACGCTCCTCGATCAGGTTGGACCTGTTTGTCTGTTCGTTGAACGCCTTTATGACATGCTTGAGGTCGACCAATTCCTCACCATCCATACGCGCCCACACAGTGGCCTCAGTCAGCAATTCTGAAATTCTATTGAACTGCGTCGACATACGGTCCTGATCGTCAACAAGCCTTGAAGCGCACTCTATTACCTCGGCGACTGCAGATGCCGTGAAGGGAATGTGACCGTCGTTGCTGACGAATTGAGAGATGACGCAGGCCATCTTGTACTCCATATCGCAGTTGCGGGGCATGTCTGACTCGAAATCCGCCTTTATTTTGAATATCTTCTGAAACTCGGGGTCGTAGATATTCAACAGGCAATAGAGGTAATATGTGCCGACTATAACCACCTTGACGTTCACCGGCACTGGCTGAGGACGCAGTGAAGCCACTGGGATGTAACCCAGATGCTCCCCCAGGTTCTCCACCGTGAGCTCTCCTGACGCAAGAACGCGCTTAAGAGCCTCCCACGACATAAACTGCTTCAGTACGTTCTCCGCCTCGAGAAGAAGATACCCTCCGCACGCCTTTTGCAGAGCTCCGGCCTTTATCCTGTGAAAGTCCGTGTACAGATACCCCTGCCTGCTTTCGTACTCTATCTTGCCGACCAGGTTGTAATAGGTGGGATTCGTCTCCCTTATGACAGGGGCGCCCTGCTCCGGATCGTTTGAAACAAATACGTTCACAGTATATCTGCTGAAGTCGACGTCTGCGCTATCATCCCTCGTCGCCGCAACAAACATGCCAAAATTTTCTATAATATCATCAGCCAACCCGTCCATCCAGCCGGCAAGTTTCTCGTTATCCGGGAAATTTTCTCTAAGCTCCGAGAATACAGGTTGAATTTCATGACGGCATATTTCGCCGTCGAGCTCCTTTATCCTCTCCTTCAGCTCCTTTTCCCGCTCCCTCATCACCCTGAGCGTTTCGAGCGTCTTCTGAGCTATATCCTCCGACTTCTTCTGTATCTGATTCTGTTCCTCCTCGGAGAGCTTCTCGAACTCATCAGGCTGCATCTCCCTGGTCACCGTCTTTGGCTCTTGCTCCAAGGCGTCAGACTCCTCGTCCGTATCGTCATCCGGCTTCTCGGCTTCGATTTTTACCAGAGGAAGGTTCACAAAACCCTGAGGGGTTCTTTTTATGGAGAAGTTTTGTTCCAGAGCATAGGCTCTCAAACCCTCCATCAGCTCTCCCACGCCCTCCTGAAATTCCTTGACAATGGATGCCTTGTTGTCCTCATATTCGCTGTTGTCGAATGCCTTGCCGAGATTGATCTTAAGATCCTCCACAAGGTCATCCATAGCGAGCGCAAGTTTTTTGCCGCACCCAGCCGGCAGATTTATCGCAAGCGGCTCTCCGGGTTCGTCAAAGTTATAAACGTATATCCAGTCGTCAGGGGCCTTCATCTTAGCGGCCTTCTCCCGCATCTCCTTCAGAGTATACGTTGTCCTTCCGCTGCCGGGGTTTCCGACCACGAAGAGGTTATAACCCTTCCTGTCAACCTGGAGAGCGTATGAAATGGCGCTCACCGCTCTGGTCTGTCCTATAAGCTGATCGATACACGCCAATTCCTCGGTGGTTTTGAACCCCAGAGATTCTATGTCGGTTCTTCGGCGTAATTTCTCCGCTGGAACTTTTTTCGATTCTAATACTGACATATCCCTTCCTCCGCAACGTTAAAAAAAAGGAGACGATCCTATAATCGCCTCCTGTTGTTATCACTAAATTATTGAATGCACGTTCACATTGTGCGGATCAACCCGTAGTGATTTTCTATAAAAAGACCAACGTTACCACAGTAAAACTAGATTTTTACAACGTCAGAAGCCTGCGGCCCCTTAGTGCCCTGCGTTATTTCAAAGGATACTTTCTGACCCTCGTCAAGTGTCTTGAAACCTTCTCCCTGGATAGCGCTGAAGTGAACGAAAACATCGCTTCCCTCATCAGTCGTTATGAAACCGTAGCCCTTAGTTGCGTTGAACCATTTTACCGTGCCATTGCTTTTCAAATCATGTTGCCTCCCAACAAGATATTATCGTCGACGGCGCCTGCCGACGATTGCACAATAATTTAAATCCTCCGATATGTCAAGCATGTAAAAGATATTATCCTCAATCCTGTTAAAAAAAATCACGTATTTTTACCTGTTATTTACCTCAGCAAAATACTATTATAAAAAAATTAATAATATGTATCACATATTAACAAGATTATCAAATGTCAAAACATGATAAATTGAGAATTTTGAAGAATATTGGTGATTAAAGGCAAAAACTCGCGTTAAATAACGCAATGGCGCCTGTACGATGCGTACTCGATGTTATATGATTTTGATTGATTTTATAATATATATGATAATAGTCAACGATGATCAAATTTTTTTGCAGGGGGAATTTCTATGAATCTGAATAAAATGACGGAGCGCACAAGGTCTGCTCTGCTTGAAGCGCAAAATTTAGCGACAGAACGAGGACATCAAGCTGTGGAGGAGCTGCACATGCTCCTCTCGCTTCTGACTCAGGAGGATGGTCTGATTCCAAGGGTTTTGGATTGCATGGGAGTAGATACTTCATCGCTTGTAAAAAGCGTGTCCGCAGAGCTCGACCGAAAACCGCGCATCTCAGGCGGAGGCTACGAACCGGAGAAAATCCTGATATCGCAGGGTTTGGCGTCACTCATGCTGGATGCCGAGAACTACGCTAAACGGATGAAGGACGAGTATGTTTCGGTGGAGCATGTTTTCCTTCAGTTGATAGACTCGTCATCGTCCCAGTTATCAAAAATTTTTAAGACATATAACGTCACCAGCGCTCGTTTTTTGGATGCGCTGACGCAGATCAGGGGAAATCAGAGGGTGACAAGCGCGAACCCTGAGGAAGCGTATGAGGCGCTTCTCAAGTACGGCCGCGACCTGGTTCGCGAGGCCAGGAACAAAAAGCTGGATCCGGTGATCGGAAGAGACGAGGAGATACGCAGGCTGATTAGGATATTGAGCCGCAAGACGAAGAACAACCCCGTCCTGATAGGAGAGCCGGGAGTTGGGAAAACCGCCGTGGTCGAGGGGTTGGCTATGAGGATAGAGAGAGGCGACGTCCCGGATGGACTGAAGGACAGGGAACTCTTTGCGCTGGACATGGGCTCTCTTATCGCCGGCGCAAAATACAGGGGCGAGTTCGAGGAGCGATTAAAAGCCGTGCTCACTGAGATCGAAAAGAGCAACGGGCGAATAATCCTTTTCATTGACGAGCTGCACACGATAGTTGGCGCCGGCAGAACGGACGGAGCGTTAGACGCCGGAAACATGCTGAAGCCGATGCTTGCGCGCGGAGAGCTGCACTGCATCGGGGCCACGACGCTCGAGGAGTATCGCCTGCATATCGAGCGGGATGCAGCGCTCGAGCGCCGTTTTCAGCCAATCCTTATAGAACCGCCGGACATAGATGACACGATATCCATCCTGCGAGGATTGAAGGAACGCTTTCAGGTGCATCACGGAGTCAAGATACAGGACAACGCCCTAGTGGCGGCGACTGTTCTCTCCAGCAGGTATATAGCGGACAGATTTTTGCCGGACAAGGCGATAGATCTCGTGGACGAAGCGTGCGCGATGATAAGGACCGATATCGATTCGATGCCTGCGGAGCTTGACTCGGTATCCCGCAGGATAATGCAGCTCGAGATAGAGGAGGCGGCGCTCAAAAAGGAGAGCGACAGGGCTAGCGCCGACAGGCTCGAAGCGCTTTCTAAGGAGCTCGGCAATCTCAGGGAGGAGTCTGACGCGTTAAAGGCTCAGTATGAATCGGAGAGGACGTCGATCGCCGCCGTTAGAACACTCCTCGAGGAGATAGAGAGGACAAAGGCGGATATCGAAAAGGCGGAGCGTGAGTACGATCTCAACAGAGCGGCCGAACTTCGTCATGGCATGCTCCCTGAGCTGACAAAAAAACTCAAGGAGGCTGAGGGAGCGAACGAGAAAGGCAAAGGAAGAGACGGGCGCAAGCTGCTGCGCGAGGAGGTGACTGAGGACGAGATAGCGTCAATAGTCTCCAAATGGACGGGCATACCTGTGGCGAAGCTGGTAGAGGGGGAGAGGGACAAACTCCTTCGGCTGCCGGATATCCTGCACAAGCGCGTAGTGGGCCAGGATGAGGCGGTCCAGATGGTTTCAGACGCCGTCCTTAGAGCGCGTTCCGGCATCAACGACCCCAAACGCCCCATAGGGAGCTTCATCTTCCTCGGACCCACCGGAGTCGGCAAGACGGAGCTCGCCCGCACTCTTGCCGAGTCCCTCTTCGACTCGGAGGAAAATATCATTCGCATAGACATGTCGGAGTACATGGAGCGTCACGCGACATCGAGGCTGATTGGGGCCCCTCCGGGCTACGTGGGCTACGACGAAGGCGGACAGCTGACGGAGGCTGTGAGAAGGCGTCCGTACTCGGTTGTGCTCTTCGACGAGATAGAGAAGGCTCACCCCGATGTCTTCAACATTCTGCTTCAGATACTGGACGACGGGCGCGTCACCGACAGTCATGGGCTCACCGTCAGCTTCAAGAACACGGTGATAATAATGACGAGCAACATAGGCGCAAATTTGATCGCCAATGGACTGACAGGGGATGGAGAGATAAGCCCCGCCGCCCAGGCGGACGTTATGAGGGAGCTCAAAAATCACTTCCGTCCGGAGTTTCTGAACAGGATTGACGATGTGATACTGTTCAAACCACTGAAGCTTGCGGAGATAGAGAAAATAGTCTCGCTCATGATAGAGGGCATACGCAAACGCCTGGCAGAACGAAAAATTTCCATCGAAGTGACTCGCGGCGCCCTGTCCGCTATCGCAAAGAACTCCTACGACCCGGTTTACGGCGCCAGACCGTTGAAGAGATATATACAGAAACACCTGGAGACCGCTATTGCGAGAGAGCTTATAAGCGGGGAGATATCAACGGGAGGTAAAATAACTGTTGAAAATCAGGGCAACGAAATTGTGATCCGAGTGTAGCGCCCCTCATACCGCGCCACAAATTAAAACGGAGCCCTCCGAACTGCCGGTATCGAAAAACACATCCGGCTCGCGGAGGGCTCCATTTTTCTGGTCTAACATATTCCGGCGCGGTGGCGTGAGAATTTTGCTGAAATTTCATGCCGCTTGGTCGTTTAAATAGCAGCGGTTTTATCGCTGCCCAACCCGTCCCCGTGTATCTGGCGCAGCATCGCCACACAGACCTCCAGAGCTCGCTTACCATCGCGCAGGCTTACAAGAGGTTCAACCCCTTCACGGACACATCTGACGAAATCCTGAAGTTCGAGCTTCAGCGGCTCTCTTTTTGGAAATACCGGGTGCTCCACAACCTCAACCATGCCCCGGCCCGGACTCTGAACGCAATGATGCAACGTGACGTCCTGAGTTTCGTAGTTTACCATAAGATAGCGTTCAGGTTCAGTGATTTCCAAAGTACGCACTCTCTTCTCCGTTACGCGGCTGACCAATATATGCGCTATGGCCCCGTTGGCAAACTGTATCTGCGCGGATGCTATATCCTCGTGGTCGGTGCGCACGCAGCGTCCCATCGCGGAGATGTCGGCGATTTCCGACCGCACAAGCGAGAGAATTATATCTACGTCGTGAATCATGAGATCGAGCACCACTCCGACGTCGGCTATACGGGACGAAAACGGCCCCATTCGTCTCGACTGAATAAAGATTGGGTCGCTGACCATCTCTCGTATCTGCTGGACAGCTGAGTTGAATCGCTCTATATGTCCAACCTGAAGAACCAGGTTGCGATCACTCGCCATATGAAGCAGTTCCTCCGCCTCCTCGGTTACGGCGGTGACGGGTTTCTCTATCAGGAGATTGACCCCGCGCTCCATGGCCTTACGCGCAACCTCGAAATGCTTTACAGTGGGAACTACTATGCTCAGAGCGTCCGGTTTTGTCTCGTCCAGGAACTTGTCGAGATCCGTATACGCGCGCACCCCCAGGTTCTCCGCTACGTCGTGAACCCTATCCTCATCGATATCAACCACTCCCACCAGATTTGCGCCCAGAATTTCCGTATACACTCTGGCGTGATGCACCCCAAGATGACCAACACCAACGACTCCCACTCTTACAGTGTTCATCGGATCACTCCTCTTACCTTAACAAAAGATTAGGAATATATAAATATTCTCACCGGACAATGAGGTTTTGTATCCGCAATTATCCATTTTTCGAAAAACCTGATTTCCTCAAGTGCCCGACGAGGAAAAGGCTCCCGCAGCACACGAGAACCTTGGAACTTTCCACAGTTTCGGACGCGAATGCGATGGCGTCTGACGGATCAGGAAAGACGCCGCCCACGGGGATATTGGCGAATTTGACCAAACGAGCTAATTCATAGGCTGGAAGCGTCCGCTCCATCGGCAGCTGCGTGCAGTATATAGGACAGTCAAGTGTTTCGAGACGCCGTAAAATCGGAGCGACATCCTTATCCCTCATTACCGCGAAAACGATCCCTCCAACCTCAATTTTTCTACCGCTGTCACAAAGTTTAGCGAGGGATGCGATTAACGCTCTCACCCCATGTTCATTATGCGCTCCGTCCAGTATCAAAACAGGGGCCTCTCCTCTTTGCACAATCTCCATTCTGCCCGGCCAGTCCGTCGCGGCAAGTCCCGCTCTTATGCTCTCCGGGCAGATGCCGGAAAAACTTGAATTTTTTTCCCGGAGCGCGAGCAGAGTTGTTATGACCCTGGCGGCATTCTGAGCCTGATGCACCCCTATCAATGGAGTGTGTAAATCATTTATTACCGCTTCTTCCTCCCCGTGAGCCCTGTAGGAGAAAAAAGTCCCGTCAAACTCAACGCGCGCGTCAACAGGAGCAGCCATCGCGTCCAGTAAATGGAAAGGAGCGTTACGCTCCTCACATGTTCTTACAAAGAGAGGTATAAGCGACTCGTCATCCGCAGCGTAAAACGCGTCTACTCCGCTCTTGACGGCGGCAAATTTCTCTGCGGCTATAGCCTCGAGAGTAGAACCAAGGTACGCCATGTGGTCCATGCCGATAGGATTGATCAGAGTGGCGGAAGGACAGCAAACTGACGTGGCGTCATAACGTCCTCCCATACCAGCCTCTATCACAGCGACATCGACGTCGCACTCGGACATCATCAACATACAGACGGCGGTAAAATTTTCAAAAAAGCTCGGCCTGTCGGAACGCAATTCAATATCGCAATCGACTGCGTCAATAAGACGCCTCCATGCGTCACGCCATATATCTATTGGCAGGTAAGAGCCGTCTATCCTCAGCCGCTCCTGGAGCGAAACCAGGTGCGGACTGGTATAGAGCGCCGTCCTCATACCCGAGGCGCGGAGAATCGACTCCATGCCAGCGGCAGTCGAACCCTTCCCGTTCGTGCCAAGGACATGTATCGCCCTGAGTCCTTTTTCCGGGGAACCAAGAGCCTCAAGAAGCCTCGACACCCGTCTGAGTCCTGGACGGATGCCGAGGCTTGAAAAAGCTATTATATCGTCGGTCAGCTGCTCGAACTCGCTGAAATTCTCCAGGTCACGTGAGAGTCTCATGAGCTTATTTCAACATGACTGTAAAGTTAGCTTCGGTGGCTCGAGTCCCTAGACCCGCAACATGAGGCAAGCTGATAGTCATATATTCTAATTCAAGGCAAGCCCCGCTATGTTCTCCTCGATACGGCGTTTGCGCGATTCACAGTCGGCTAACGTCGATCTGTCCTTCTCCACCACTTCAGCCGGAGCTCTTTCGATAAAGTGTTTATTCTCCAGCTTGGACATGATTCTCCTCATCTCTGTCTCCAGTTTCTCGAATTCGTTTTCGAGTCTCGCTATCTCACGGTCGACATCGAGCAAATCCCCGACCGGCATAAATAGATCCCACTCTCCTGTCAGATACGAGAGACTTTTGGGAGGTTTGGGCTCGCCGTAGGTTTTAAGATCTATTTTCTCAACGCGCGCCATAAGAGTCAGCATGTCGAGGTTCTCCGACACAAGAGACGTCCTGCGCTCGTCCTTCAGCCTGAGAGACATCAAAGGCGCCGTCTGCTGAGGCGGCATTTTTATCTCAGCCCTCAGGTTGCGCATCGCGCGGATTATTGTCTGCAGATAATTCATATCCCCCTTATAACCTTCCGCATTTGGAATCGTTCTTGGCTTCGGCCAGGAACTGCGCCCTATAATCTTATCTCCATATCCGAAAGCGCTCCATAGCTCCTCCGTGACAAATGGTATAATCGGATGAAGCAGCTTCAGCACATCCCTGAAGACTGTGTACAATATGTATTGCGTCACCAGCTTGCGGGATTCACCCTCGTCACCGCGCAGCGCGGGCTTTGAAAGCTCCAGATACCAGTCGCAGAGCTCTCCCCAAACAAAATCATACATAACATGCGTGGACTCGCCGAAGAAATACCCGTCGAGGAGCGTTGTCATCTCCTCCACGACATCCGATAGACGGGCTAATATCCATCTGTCCCACACCTTAAGGCACACCCCGTCAGGAAAGATAGTCAACGCCAGATCAACCGGCGCGTCTTCAAGGTTCATAAGGGCAAACCTGCTCGCGTTCCAAAGTTTATTGAGGAAGAAGCGGTACTGCTCTATCCTGCTCTCCGAGAGGAATATATCGCGTCCCTGAAGAGTCAGGGCAGAGAGCGTCAGACGCAGCGCG
>JAISRE010000124.1 GCA_031273805.1 Synergistaceae bacterium
CACTGTTCGAAATTCGACCTGAAGTTTATGGACAAACGAGTGTTGTTTACGGCAATGAGAAACCTCGATATGAAACCGGAGAATCAAGTATGGGAAAATTACAAAAGCCACCTTGGTAAAATGTTGCATTTCAACGGCGAGGTTATCGGAAGGCTTCTCACAGGATATTGCGACGAGATCAATATTTTTTTTACGGAGGAAGAGGGAGCTTATATTCCTAATGTCGAATCCAGCTCATTGCGGCCTGAGGAAGTGGAAGAGCGGGGCCTGACGATAATAGAGAGGCTGCGAAAGGAATACGTGAAGTGTTCAGTGGAGAAACTTTGCCAAAGTATCGTCGCATCTGGTCAGTCCGCTGCTGTTATATGCGAACTCTCAGCTAAGCCTGTTACTTTCACTCTGGAGATAGGAGGTTCTGGCAAAAAACTGGTCGTTTCACTGGACGACAACGGCGCAGTAATGGAAGAGGTTACGGGAATAGCAGGTCGATCGTGCGTTGACCTGACCTCTGTGTTAGAAATGATGACGGCTAAAACAACCAATAGAAACTGGACTTTCGAATATGACGAGTTGGTTGAGGATCAGGTCATTCAAGTGCTCACCCTTCGAAGATGATTATTTAGACACAAAAGATGCTTGAACGCAAGCCGTAATCAGCGAAAATTTTAAAAATCCTTTGATGGAAGGGAGAAATATATCGTGAAAGCATGGTATTTTGCGGCAGGAGATGAAGTCACAGGTCCGCTTTCGGATCAGGATATGTTCAATTTGATTGGGAAGGGGGTTGTAACTGCCGACACTATGGTTTGCTATTCGGACATGGGCGATGAGGACCCGGAATGGTATCCGGCAAGCGAGAGCAAAATTTCGCATGCGTTTTCAGCGTCTGCGCAGACAAAAAGAATGCTTGATCTTGGTGTTTCCTCAGATGGCGCGGCAACTGCCGACAGTGAGGTTGAATTTGTTGAGGACAGCGCTCGATCGGGTTTTATAGAATCACCGGAAATAATTGAAGTCGAGAGTTCCGTATATGGAGACCGTTATGTTTATAACGGCTGTTTCGCTACGGGGATTATCCTTATAATGATGTTTTTTATTTGGGGAAGCGATGTACGTTACAGAGTTCATTGGTTCTGGTACGTTCTGAATTTTTTCGCTCCGGCTGTCAGCGGAGTGCAGTTAACTGCCGGTGGTATTTTAGGGCCTGTCAGCTTGCTTTTGACGATAGCTCACAGTGTTTTAGTAGTTTGGGTTTTGGTTTTGTTGTTCAAGGATAACGAACCTTGGCAGAGACCTGTTGTGATAGTCGATCGCATATGGGGTTTCTGCTCTTTCTCCGCTCTGGCAGTTGCGATCTTTGTGTTGATCTGCTTCTTAAAAATATGGGCCGACCAGAACCAACGGCATGCGGAAGAGGAGAGGGCGGCAAGAATATTGAATAAAGCGTGGAAAATGAAAAATTGAAGAAAATGATGGTATCCTATATTCGAAAGAAGGGGTATGGATGGTCAGAAAAATATTCGTTATTTGCGCGCTCGTTTTTGGTATTGTGATTTCGGTTTATGGCGTGGCGTTTGCGTCCGACGGCATGAACGGAATATGCGGTCTAAAACTGGGGGATTCGTTTGATACGGCAAACGCGAAAGTCAAAAAATTCGCGGATATAATGAGCCGTTTTAGTGGTGACGGCGTATTAGAAAACATAAACACCATTTTATTTCTTGATGAAAAGTACGACTCCGCAAAAAATCTAGGCCAGAGCGATAAACTTCCGTCAGACAAACGACCTCGAATTGAGCCTTCTGCGTTTACCAAACCGGACCCGAAAAATGGACTCAATACGGGTATTTTCAGTCAGTCGATGAGGTTTGTGGGCAGTAAAGAGGGAGCTTCTATCGTTCTTATGGGAATGCAGTTTTACAAGGATAAATTGATTTGGATAAATTTACAAATTGGTTTTCCCGGAGAAGTATTCGACGATGATTACGACGAAAGCGTTGTTCAAAACGCATTCGCAAAAGTCAGCGGGTATTTTATCGAGAAATTGGGTAAAGCGAATGAGAGCGATTATGATACTTCTAAGGCTTGGAAAAACGGTAACGTGGGAGTACGTGTTAATATTGGCTATGACGATGTACTGGATATCTCGTGTTCCGATCTGACGAAAGCAGACTTTGTGTACGCGCCTTGATGTTTGAATATCCCAGACGTCGCTTTTTCAAAACTATAAAGGAGGGTTCGTTGTGAAAAAAAGTTTTCTTGTCATTTCGTTGTTCATGGCGTTTGTATTAGAGGCAGCCTGCGCGTTGGCGGCTTCCACGATAGGAACCAATCCCGAGGCTCTTGTTCAAAAACTGAACGCTCAATCGATAAAATACGGCTGGAAATATAACGACGGCAAAAAAATTCTTATTTCGCGCCCCGAGTACGAAAAAGCTGACGACGGCAGCGACAGTTTCAACATAAACATAAACCAACATGTTTTTATTGTAGGCGGGTATAATCAAAAAACAAAGCAAATAGTGGATATGGCCGTGGTTTTGAGCGTTCCTTTCGCTCAAGTCGACGATCCGGCTGCAGCGTCCAACGCGATTGCTCACGGCAGTATCGTATCGGGCATTATCGATTTGTTTGCCACGAACGACTCGGTTAATGCCGAAGCGAAGGCGATGTATAAAGAAGCGCTGGGACATCTTGGCGAAGAGCCCGGTGTAAGCGGCGAAATGAAATTGGGCAAGGATACGATGATGCGGTATAGCTGCGCCAATTATGAGAACAACGTCGTCTATGTGGCCGCAATAGAGCCGATTTCAGCTGCGGCAAGCGCAAAAGAAAAACCGGCAAAAAGCAATGGTTTTGCCGGCACGTGGAAAATGAAAGACGGCAGCGTATCTTCCGCGATAACGATAACGAACGAGACGGCTCAATCTTTCGATTTCGTACTTGAAGCTGAAAACGACCAGGGAAACACCGGGGATTTAGAGGGAACAGCCTCTATTGTTGGACCTAACCGCGCTGTTTGTAAATTAGACAAGGAATACGGCGATTCCGAAGAAGAAAGATATGTAACATATCAGTTCACCCTTTCAAAAAACGCACTTGAAATTGAAGTAGTTAAAGGTGAGGATTTCGGATTGTACGGTATGGGCGTTTATGTGACAGGCAAATATAAAAAATAATGAGCGAAATACCGTGAATAATACGGAATTTAGAGGAGGATTGAAGAAGTGGTTCTGTTCGAGTAGGGTAGCTTGACTTGTTTAGAGAAGCCTTCGATCTTCGATTATGTCAAGAATAAGGAGCTGTTTCACTACGTTGAAAAAAGTTTGGTTACTTCTGCTTATTTCGTTGTCGGTTTGTTGTTACAGTTCTACTGCCTTGGCTGCGGATGGTTTGGACAAGCATAAATCCGGTTTCGGGCCGGAAATCTTTGGCTTTCAGCTTGGGCAGAGCGTTAAGGTATTAGATTTTGTGGAAATGTACCTCCGTTTTATAGAGTCCACCGACTCTCCGATAGAGTGTTTAGTTCGTTTTGAGGTATATGATAGTTCCGGACAAAAATTGCGCGGTAAATTAGATGTTACATTAGGAGAGAGTGATTGGGAAGTCTCATCTGAAAAAAGCGAGGCTGGAGTGTTGGCCGGACTCTTGACGACAAAAGGTGGTTTAGCGGAATTGGTGAACAGTGGCGAGGCCATAACAGCAAAAAATACACCAGCGATCGTCACAGTATTTTCAAGGTTCGGTTATGTATCCGCACTGAGGCGTTCTAACGATAGACCATTTAGATATTCGAAGTTGACGTTCGGTAAAACAGCTTTTGCCCCACAAAACACAAAGCCTGAAGTTATCGTAAAATGGGCGGTGGGAGAGTTTAAACTCGGCGATTTACAACCAATTGGTAATGGCAGAGGGTGGATGTCCGATCCGGTAATGGCGCAAAAAAATGGCTGGCTCGCTACGTTTGAACTGCAAGATAACAACGAGGTGGATTTCGTTGTTCAAAATTGTCTTGTCAAGTAGTAAAAAGGCGAATCCTAATGTCTCTGCATAATATATAAAGCTGACCTTTTCTGTCGTCCCCCAGCTTGACCGGGGGACCCATAATTCCCCAGACTCAAATCAATTCACTAAACAGATCGTGGTTCATGCACGTACGTGGGTCCTCCGGTCAAGCCGGAGGACGACAGGAGAGGTACGCCGGAGGACGACAGAGTGAATATTTCGAGGGAACTACAGTTGACATGCATTCACATATGGATAGATATATCTGATTTTCGGTCTAAAATAAAAACAGGCACGCCCTAATCGCTTGCGCCGCAACGGATTAGGGCGTGCCTATTTTTATAAAAAATTGTTGGAGATTAGTTTTTTGTACCTCCTAAAATTTCTGATATCGCATAAATGCGGATATTCTCAAGCACGAGCCGTATCCGGCGTATCACAACGGCGCCTATATTATTTTTATTACCCGCAAAAAAAATTTAATATACCAATTTTAGTCAACTGATAAGCCGTAAATCCTATATATTTCATAGGGTTGTTGTGCCTGTTCTGGTCTGTTTTTGCTTTTTCGTCATAGACATTGTCGTAAAATAGAACCTGTTTTTGCCACTAAAATAGGTGGTTTAGCGTAATTCTGTCTAGCTATTAACTGCATTCTCTACAATAATCATTATAAGAAATCTTCTAAACCTTTGCGCTGCAAGGAGTTTAGAGATTCATCAATTTTGCGATTCCGCAATTAAGGATGAAATTTTCAAAAAGTAAAGTATTTACATATGGATAGATATATGCTAGCATGATTCACATACCAGAGATTGAATATGCGGGAACCATTTATGATAGGCTTTATCTTTTGATTGGTTTATAAGAGTGGCCTTACTTACTTTTATTACAGTGTCAAATTTTGCCATTGTATATGTTGTGTTGCCTTTTATTGATAATCCGTGTTTTTTGATAATTATGCCTTTGATGGCAGCAGTTTAATATATTAGTTTAGTGAGAGTTGTAAGTACGACCATAACAGTAAATCAGCAATGATTTGAATAAAGATCCAATGGCGCTCGAGGTTGCAAAACTAAAATCTGCGTGAACGTGGAGAGGGGTTGTCGATGGTGAGCATGATCGTTCCAGGTTTAACTGTTGAAGAATTGGTCGGGCTTCAGGATTCACTGCGCTTATTTAAAAATATGGACATTTGGTTCATGTTGATGCTTGTAGCGTTTCTGATGATTTTTATTCACAAATTTGAATGGTCCGTTTGTCTTGCCGTGCTGTTGAGCTCCACATCCAGTATCCTCACCTATTTATTCATGTGCCAATATGTAAAAGGAATGCCGGTGGAAGAGGTATTTGGGACTCAGGATACTATGATAGCGGGCGTTGCGTGCGCGATTACTGCTGTGATCGCAATCGGCGTCTTCCTGGGGACGCTCAAGACCTGGCAGTATCTGTTGGTCGGGATATTATTTTCCCCCTCTTTCATGTTTCTGGAGTTCTTGTTATGGGAGTGGCTGCCGGAAATTACGGGCGGAGTCGTCACGGATCCCGGCGGCGGCATCCTAGTGCATCTGTACGCGGCGTATTGGGGTTTAGGAGGCGCTCTGGGGATACAGGAAAAACGCGCGTTCGAGGAGCCCATGTTAACATCGAAACAGAGTATGGGTCTCGTTTGGCTCTCAAGTATGCTGCTTTTCATGTTATGGCCCTCTTTCGTTACTTCACTGCTGCCTCTGTCACAAAATAATCAAGCGACGATCAACTGTTATTTCTCAGGTTTCGGCTCAATCATTTCCGCTTACTTCACCTGCATGGCGGTTTCCAAAAAACGCAAAATAAATCCGCTCGTCTACGCTTACACGCTGCTGGCTGGGCCGGTGGCAAGCAGCTCGACGCTCTTGCTCGCCACGCCTTGGACATCTCTTATGATCGGAGTCGTCGCCGGCATCCTGAGCACGCTTTCATTCACTTACTTTAACGCTTGGTTGTGCGGGAAGATTAAAGCGCTGGACGTCATGGGAGCGCATAACCTTCATGGAGTCTGCGGCTGGATTTCTCTGCTCTCCGGAGCGCTGATGGCCGGGAGCATCGTAAACGTATGGGCGGGGTTGCTCACCATGGTCCTGGGCGTCGCGGTAGGTCTCATAAGCGGACTCATCCTCCGCGCTTTGAGGGGAAGTATGTCCGCAGAAGAGATGTTCAGCGACGAATCTATCTTTGAGGGTTATAACCCGGATACTCGTATAGAACCAGGCGAGAAAGCAGCTCTCGTTGATTGATGGATTGTTCCGCAAAACAAAAACGGCTGTTTATAAGTCCTGTGACGGAGGCTTGCCCCTGAAGCGGGTTTATAATAAAAGGTTCAACTAAATAACTCTGAGCGGTGTGGAGTAGTAGGGCAGTTCATAGTTATTTGAGCAAAGTCCGTTTGCTTTTGCTTGAGTTCTACAAAATCATGTATAAATTCTAAGATTGCTAGCCTTATGCATTATGCATGAGAATGTAAACGTGTTTTCTAAAAAAATACTTGACAAGTAGAATTTACGGAGTAGAATGCCCGTCATTATAAGCGAAAATGCATGGCGGAGGGGATGATTAATGAGCGCAGGAATAAGTGTACTCGATGTCGCGGAGAGTATGGCATATGGGATTGTTGAATGAAGTATGTTTACAAAAACATCTAAAGAAAGGAGGTGAAACGTAAAATGAGCCAGCAAATTTTGGACAAATTAACGAGCGCTATTGAGAACTTGGACGCTAATTCAGCGGAAGCAGCTTCCAAGGAGGCCGTGGCGGCGAAAATTCCGCTGACCACTTCGCTTGAGGCTCTGTCAAAAGGCATTGGCACTGTAAGCGAGGCTTTTGATGAGGGTGAAATGTTTATTCCGCATTTGATACTTGCGGGGAAAGCATTTGAAAAATCGGCAGCCGTACTGACAGCGAATATTTCCGACGCTGAAAAGGCTGCCAGCTCCAAAGGTAAGATACTGGTGCACACAGTTTCCGGCGACATTCACTCCATCGGCAAAAATATTTGCGCCATCTTATTTGGCGCCAGCGGTTATGAGGTCATTGACGCCGGTGTGGATGTTCCTGTGCAGGATATTGTCGATCAGGCGGAAAAACTGGGAGTGGACATTATTCTCGGTTCCGCGCTGATGACCACAACAATGCCGGCGCAGAGGGATATTATCAACCTGCTGAAGGAAAAAGGCATTCGCGACAAATATCATGTCATGTTTGGCGGAGCGCCGACTTCACAGAAATGGGTCGACGATATCGGAGCGGACGGCTGGTCTGACACGGCGCCAGGCGCCGTCAGAGTTGCAAGTGGATTTAACTTAGGCAAAAAGAAAGGAGGGTGATTAAAGATGTCTCTTGCCCGTAAAATCAATATTTACGATGTATTTGACAGAGCGAAGACCGGCCAGCAGATGGAAGAATCCCAATGGGATTACGAAGTTATACCGCAGACCGCAGCCAAGCTCAAAGAAAAATATAAGATAAAAATGGACAAGACGAAGATGGTTCCTGAGGATAAAACCCTCATCGACAATCTCTATCAGGCTGGTATCGACATGCTGGAAGAGTGCGGAATTTACTGCACTGACACCAAGCGCGTTATCAAATATACCAGAGAAGAGATCATGGCGGCCATCGAGTCTGTTCCAACAAACGTGCAATATGGCGAAGGAAAAGAAGCGCTGTTCTTGAACCCAAGAAGCTATGACAGCAAAAAACCGCCGATCATTCAGGGCGGCCCCACTGGGGCGCCGTGCTCGGAGGAACTTTTCCTGGCTATCCATCAGTCTTACGCCCAGGAAGGCTTGGTAGACTGCATCGTTGACGGCGTTATGCAGACCATCAACGGCAAAGATCCAACTCCGGGCAGCCCCTATGAAATTGCCGCGGTAAGGGCGGAATGCTTGCAGGTTCGAGATGCATGCATGCGCGCCGGTCGCCCCGGCATGGGATTATAGGGGAGCGAAACTTCTCTGTCCGCCGCTGGCGTTATCGCCTCGGATTTTCCGGGCGGTATGCGGCCGAATGACAGTCACGAAATTTCGCAGCTATGCGAGCTCAAAATCGACCAGAGCGCAATTTGTTACCTTTCCCACTATATCCAGAATGGGAATGTAATAATGGTCGAACAAATGCCAATATATGGTGGCTATGCTGGTGGTCTCGAGGAGACGACCATCGTAGGCGTAGCAACAACCATAAATTCATTTGTTATGGCCCACGCAACCTGGCATCTGGATGGACCGGTTCATGTAAGATGGGGCATCACAACTGCGAGAGAGGCTCTTGCGGTGGCGGGTCACGTCAGCATGGCGATCGACCAGAACACAGATATGATTTTGGGCAACCAGTATTACACATTGGCAGGTCCCTGTACTGTCATGTGTCTGTTGGAAACAGCCGCCCAAGCGATCACGGATACGGCCAGCGGACGGGAGATCCTGTCCGGAGTCGCAGCCGCGAAGGGCGTCAAAACCAACTACCATACTGGTCTGGAAGCCAGAATGATGGCGGAGGCCGCACGCGCCGTCGCAGGTATGGAAACCGCTAAAGTCAACAACGTTCTCCATAATCTGGTTGCTGGCTATGAGAAAGATTATAAAACGGCTCCGGTTGGAAAACCCTTCCAGGACTGCTATGATACCGTGAGGATACTGCCCTCGGACGAGTATTTGAAAGTATATGACGACGCTGTCAAGGTGCTTACAAAGCTCGGATTGGATTACTGGAAAAACAAGGGCGTCTAAGTCTAAAACGGTGGATTAAGCGGCGTTAACGTTGCGAAGACGAACGGACAGAGGGGAAATTTCCGAGACGGAGCAGGCGCTCTGCAAGGAGATCCCCCTCTTCTAATTAAAGAATGACGAGGGGTGAATAGATGGTTATAACGCGGAGAATGGATCGATAAGGATCACGCGGACTCTAAATCCGCGCAGTCGGGTGTGACTCCCGGATTCTCCGCCAATTATTAAACATCAGAGTATATATGGCGAAGGAGCGTGAATTGCATGTTCCCCTTTACAGATGGACAAAAAAGGAGACTTTTGGAATTGGGTGCCGTTCCTTCTGTTTGTGGGGCAGAATTTGCGTTTCCCACCCAAAGGGAGCATCAGTTCAAGATACTTGAAAAGGAATTGGTGAATGAGTCAAAGCTGAAGCTGCAGACCCTTCGCGAGCAAACGCGTCGTCCCGCTCTGTTGATCTTGCAGCAGGATATCGAAAAAGCGCTGTGCGAAGAGGGCTTCGTGCAGGTGAGCACGCCCCTCATTCTCGCAAAAAAACTGTTGGAGAAAATGTCCATTGGCGACGAGCACGCCCTATCTTCCCAGGTGTTCTGGCTGGAGGGCGACAGATGCCTGCGGCCCATGCTCGCGCCAAATTTGTATAGCCTGTCCATAGACCTCTTACGCATCTGGGAAAAACCGGTGCGCATCTTCGAAATCGGCTCCTGCTTTCGAAAAGAATCGCAGGGCAGCCGTCATCTTAATGAATTTACCATGTGTAACCTTGTCGAATGGGGACTGCCGGAAGAAACTCGAATGACGCGCGTCAAAGAGTTGGCGCACGTCGTAATGACGGCTGCCGGGATAGAAGAATACGATCTGAAAGAAACGGATTCTGAGGTGTACGGCCCTTCACTGGATGTCGTTCAAGGGGATACCGAGCTTGCTTCCGGCAACATCGGACCGCACTTTCTCGATGTTAACTGGGGTATCAGGTCCACATGGGTTGGGCTTGGCTTTGGTCTTGAGCGCTTGTTGATGACGCGTCAAAAAACAAACAACATTCACTGCGTGGGCAAAAGCCTGAGCTATCTGGACGGTGTACGGCTTAAAATAAATTAATCCTTGGAGTGAGCTGATATGATCAAAAAAAACGCAAATGATTTTGATGAAACGCTCCAAATGGCGCTGGATGAATTCCCGCTGGAGGAGTCGCACCTGGAGATTTTACTTGACGCTCACGGCAGTCAGTGTGACGCTCTTTACGCTGCAGCTCGAACTTGCCGGCAAAGACATTTTGCCAACCGCCTGTTTGGTTACGGATTTATATATTTTTCCACTTATTGCCGCAATAACTGCACGTTTTGTTTTTACCGTAAATCAAACTCCGCCGCCCTTCGCTACCGTAAAACGAAGGAGGAGGTCATTCAGACCGCAAAAGCGCTGGCGGAGAGCGGCGTGCATCTGCTTGACCTGACTTTGGGCGAGGATCCTCATTATGTTTTAGACGACCCGGGATATGACATGCTGCTCGATATAGCTGACGAAATGCGCATGGCGACTGGTTTACCGGTGATGATCTCACCCGGCGTAATGGGGGAAAAAAGGGGCAGGGAAGCGGCGCGAAGAGGCATTTCTTTTTACGCCTGTTACCAGGAGACGCATAACCGCAGGCTTTTTTCCGCATTGCGGCAGGGACAGGATTATCAAACGCGCCTCGACGCTAAACTGAGTGCCCATGAAGCTGGAATGCTGATAGAAGAGGGCATTTTGGTTGGGGTCGGCGAAGCGTTATCAGATATCGCGCATTCCATATGTACCATGAAAGAAATAGGCGCGGAGCAGGTTCGCGTCATGAGTTTCGTGCCCCAGGACGGAGCGCCTCTGCGGCGTTCCATGGATGAGGGCCTGTATTTGCGGGAGCTCAACACAATAGCGGTCATGCGAATTCTGATGCCCAACAGGTTTATTCCTGCATCCCTTGACGTTGCCGGAAAGGGCGGCCTGAAGGACCGGCTGGACGCCGGCGCAAATATAGTGACATCGCTCATTATGCCGGAGAGCGGTTTTGCCGGCGTCTCCAACGCGACATTGGACGTCGACAGCGGACTCCGTTCATTGCCCGGCATTTTGGACACGATAGACGAATGCGGCCTTCAAATGGGCAGTCAAGTGGAGTTTGAACGCGTCCTGCATCAGTTACGCGAGGAGTGCGAGCGTCGATGCGCATAGCGATTATCGGCGGCAGGCTGCAGGGGATTGAGGCGACTTATCTGGCTGGCGCGGCAGGATATCAAAGCGTGGTTATAGACTGCGATCCAAACGCTCCGGCGTCCGGCCTGTGCGACTGCTTTATCTGCGGGGACGCGCTGGAAGGGGAGTTTTTAAGAGAATCCTTCAGGGACATCGATTTGGTCCTGCCCGCCATTGAAAACGAACGTGTATTGGAGAGCGCGAGTCGTGTGGCGGATGATATGGGCATTCCATTTTTATTTGATAAGGAGGCTTACGGCATTTCCTCCAGCAAGCTGAAATCGGACAGAATGTTTGCTGAAATAGGCGTCAACGCTCCGGTACCATGGCCGCATTGCGGATTCCCGGTGATCGGTAAACCAAGCGGGCAGAGCGGCAGCCAGGGCGTGCAAATGATCGGGAACCAGAGGCAATTGGACGAATGGACGCTGCAAAACGACGATGAGCCGTTCGTGCTGCAGCAGTATCTTCCCGGTCCGTCATACTCCATCGAAGTCATTGGGGATGGCCTAGACTACTTGCCGCTGCAGATAACTGAACTTTTTATGGATGAGGTGTTTGATTGCTGTCGCGTCATCGCGCCCTCTCTTCTCACTCCCGAACTTGAAATTGAATTCCGGGAAATTTCGCTGCGCATTGCGCGTCGCTTGCGGATCAAAGGCGTGTTTGACGTGGAAATCATTTTACACGAAAACAGGTGCAAGGTGCTCGAGATTGACGCGCGTCTGCCCAGCCAGACGCCAACGGCAGTCTATCACTCTGCGGGTGTAAACCTGTTAGAATTGATGTGCCGCTCCGTAATGGAGGGACGACTTCCATCAGTCGATATCAGACATGAAAACACGGTGTTGTATCAGCATATTTACGTGGATGGATACGGCGTCTCAATCTGTGGCGAACATATCATGGGAATGTGCGGTCCGCTGCACATGCATAACGGATTTCTCGGCGCGGACATAGCCGTCACAAACTGGCGGCCTGGAGCCTCGCAGTGGGTTGCGACACTGATTTATGAGGGCGCTTCGCGGGAAGAACTTCTTGCCCGTCAAAATAAAAGCGTATCACGGGCCGAAGAGCTGCAAAACAAAAATAAGGAGGGTTAAAAAAATATGACCAGACTGGCGGAAGTGGATATTGCTGAACTAACCGGAAGGCTTGCCGAATACGATCTGTATTTGAAGGAAGTATGCGGCCGCAATCTGGCGGAAATCGCTCTTGCCGCCGCTAAAAAAACACGACGTCCTGTCACGTCGCGGGTGGTGGCAGTGGTACCAGTCACATCCGGTTTAGGGATCATACATGGATTTTGTGAGACAGTGGCGGCAATCGTGGAGTTTCTTGGGTATCCGGCGCATGTGACGCATGAGACCGATTTTGCGGGCGTCGCGGAGGCAATGCGCGAACGATATGACATCATTATGGCGGCTGACGACAGTACGTTCATTGCGGTAAATCCCCAAAAACAGCTTGTGTCGGACAACAGCGAGGCAACCGGCAGAGGGTTTGCAACGGCGTTGTCGCTCGCTTCCGGCGGACTTTTACGCAAAAACGTACTCCTGCTTGGCGCGGGTCCTGTAGGGCACGCTGCCGCCAGAAGCATGTTGAGGGAGGGAGCGGTATTGACCGTTTTTGACATAGACCCTCTCAAAGCGGCGGCATTACAGCGTCAACACCCCTCTGTGCGAATAGCTGAAAGTATGGAGGATGCGCTGTCCGAGCACTCTCTGCTCTTTGACGCGACGCCTGCCGGAGGTTTTATCCACAAAGGCATGCTCCGCGCCGATGCCATCCTCTCGGCGCCAGGTGTACCGCTGTGTTTGGATCAGGAATGCGAGACATGGATGCATGGACGGTTGCTGCACGATGTACTGGAGCTTGGCGTGGCAACCATGCTCTTTGACGCGCTGTGAGAAGTATCGGCAAAATCGAAAGAACATCCGAATGACGAAAAATATTGATAGGATTGTAAAAAAAGAAAAAGATATTATCAAAAAAGTATACAATAAAAACCAGAACTTGTTTGATATTCTTGAAAAAATCAAACTGTATACTTCCCGCACGGGCGTGTTGCATGGCGTCAGAAAAATTGTTGTGCAGGGAGAAACAGCCATAATAACTACACATTGCGGGCAGACGATAGAGGTGAGAAACTCTAAAAACAGCCGCGTTTCACGTTGGCTTCGAAATCGCTGGCTTGTCGAGCCTTGCGGCAAGTGCAAAATTCCTGCTTGGAAACTCGAAAAATACTCCACCACACGTTTTGTAAAAAAAAGGAGCCGCTAATAATGAATATTATTGTTGCGTGCAAAACGATTCACAGAGAATTAGAAAATGCAATCACCGATACATCCTGTACTTTTCCCATCATTTGGGTGGATCCCATATTCCATGAATCTCCGAAACAGCTTCATGAGGTGCTGCAGAAGACGCTGGACCAAATTTCCAACGTGGATCACGTGCTCCTATGTTTCGGGTTTTGCGGCAATGCCCTTTTGGGACTTGTACCACACGGTTTTAAGCTGGTATTCCCTAAGGTGGACGACTGCATTACATTGCTTCTGGGCTCCACAGATCGCAGAAAAGAGCTGGAGCCGCACAGTTATTTTTTTACTCCCGGCTGGCTTGGTAACAACAAAAGCATACTGACTGAATATGAGGACATAGCCAAACAGTATGGCGAGGAATCGGCCGATTATGTTTACGAAGTCATGTTGTGCGGGTATCACCGCGCTCTGCTGGTGGATACTCACGTTGGAGATATTGACGCGGTCAAAGAAATGACGCGGCCATTTTCGGAGAAATTCAATCTTTCACAAGAGATTATAGAGGGAGATACCCGGATGTTCCATCAACTGCTCGGTCAAGAGTGGGATGAGAATTTTGTTGTCATACAGCCGGAAGAGGCAGTGAGCCATGCTCATCTTTTCGGGATAGAGAGCACAGGTTGAGTCACGTGTGCCGCGCTCGAAGAAAATTTAATCAGCGGTTCCCTAACGATTAACTCGGAGCCTCTGACTTCAATCAATATTAATATGAGATAATGTTCGTCATTGCTGGTCATATTTTTATCCGATTAATTTGGAGGCGATGAGCGAGCTATGAAAAAGGGAGGAAGTTTTCACCTCTACGCAATTATAACTATTATCGGGTGGTCCATAGCTTATGTTTTCACTCGCATGGCGCTGCGGCACTTTTCGGCGTATTCGCTCGGGTTTCTGCGTTATGCGCTGGCTTCTGCCGTACTCGCCATAGCGGCATGTGTCTTCAGAATACATCCGCCTGAGCGAAAAGATTGGGGGCTTATCGCGGCTTCCGGCGCCGCCGGTTTTTTTCTCTATATGATAACGTTCAACACAGGTTCTATGACGGAGACATCGGCCACCAGCAGCGTAATCATAGCGATTGCTCCGATCGTAACAGCGCTCTTAGGACGCGTATTTTACGGTGAGACGCTGTTCCCCTTACAGTGGTTCGCCATAATTATCGAGTTTGTCGGAATACTGATACTGACCGTCAGGGATGGGCATTTCAGCGTTGGAGTCGGCATTTTATGGCTGCTCTTATCCTCGCTCTGTCTTGGCGTATTCAATCTCCTTCAGCGCAAGCTAACCAAGACCTATACCGGCCTTCGCGCGTCTATATACAGTATTTTTGCCGGCACCGCAATGCTTGCTGTCTTTATACCGGGCGCCTTGAGGGAGACTGGCGCCGCAGCGCCGGAGTATCTGTTCTACGTTGCGATGCTTGGAATATTTTCCAGCGCCATGTCGTACGTCTCATGGTCAATGGCCATTGAAAGGGCTCCGCACACCTCGTCTGTGAGTAACTACATGTTCATCACGCCCCTGCTTGCAGCGGTTCTTGGCTTCATGATAGCGAATGAAATGCCGGATTGGAACACCATAGCCGGAGGAGCGGTGATACTGTTCGGCGTGTTTCTCTTTAATCTGGGAGGCGGAACTTCCGCGCGCGCGCGCTGATGTTGAAGCTGTGGCGCATAAATTATTGCATTTGCTATATCAATATATGTATAATCTGATGTGGCAAATTGACGAAAAAAATGCGGAGCGTGCCGAATGTTTAATAAAATAGAAATTTCGTTGGTGAGATTTTTTTTCTGGCTGGTCTCTACGGCAGTGTACTGGGGTCTTATTTTCATCGCTTGGTGGGATTCCCGCTTTAAGGTGTTTTTGTGGTATTCGATATTCGCTCAGCTTTCCGAGCGGAAGAGTTATTCCTCTATAATGAAGAACTTAACCGAGCTGGAGGGCCATGCCTGGGAGGCTCTCTCTCTGAGCGGGCCGCTTGAGTTTGAGTTTTTTATCGTTCCGCTCATAATGGCGGTGGTGTTTTTTATGGCTCCCCTGATGGCGAGGAAAGATTTTAAGGCGCCGCTGAAGGGGTTCGTGACCCTGCCATTAGCGTCTTTTTTGTGTTATATCACCGTCTCACTCGTCAACCTCGTCCTGGTATCCGCCATCAACGGAGTCATATATTACGTGCTGCTGAAAAAAACAGGTCCTGATTTTTTCATGTTCATGATTCAGCCTCTGTATCTAATTTTCCCTATTTTTAGGAGCATACCCGGATTTTTATCTCAGTGCCTGTACCTCGTTTTTATCGGATCGGTCCTGTCCGCGCCTATATCGCGTTATGAAGTTGAAGACGAGGATGGCTATGAAGGGGAGGCCGACGAAGATGTTTCCAATGGAGCGGGAGATGATTGGGATAAATCTGCCTGTATCATGGAAATGGACAGGTTGATCCGCATTTTGGACTCGAAATTCAGCGAGCAGTGTCTGATTCATGAGGTGAGAGCCGATATTGCGGAGTATATCAACAGACCGCAGCGGGTGAGTGAAGATGTCAAGTTGGGAATACCTTATTATAAAATTGTACTGACCGAGGCCAAAAACAGCCTCCGCAGGATAATATCCGAAAACCGAAACAGACCTGTATCGGATAGCGCGTTCATATTTATCGTAAATGAGCTGGAACGCATGTCATACGTTTCCGCGTCTGATGCCGACTCGATGAGAAAGTTCGTCCAACCCGCAGCATTGGACAGTTAACGCGCTGCCTGACGTGTATTCGCGCGCGTCACTCGCACTTTATATTCTTGGCGAGTCCTCCCTGCGATGTCTCGCGATATTTTGCGTTCATATCACGCCCTGTTTCGTACATGGTCTCGACGACTTTGTCCAGGGAAACCCTTGGAGGCGTTGTTCGTGACATTGCCATCCTGGCTGAGTTTATCGCCTTGACGGACATGATGGCGTTGCGCTCGATGCACGGGACCTGAACCAGCCCTCCTATCGGATCGCACGTGAGCCCCAGATTATGCTCCATGGCAATTTCAGCGGCCGTGCATACCTGTTCCGGGCTGCCGCCCATCAGTTCGGCCAGTCCGGCTGAGGCCATCGAGCAGGCAACCCCCACCTCGCCCTGACAACCGACCTCAGCTCCGGATATTGACGCATTTGTCTTGAAAATTGCTCCTATCGCGCCGCCTGCCAAAAAATACCTGCTGTAGATCTCATAGCCGGCGGGGCATACAAACTTGTCGTAATATGCGAGCACAGCCGGTACAATCCCGCACGCTCCATTGGTAGGCGCAGTTACCACCCGCCCTCCTGCGGCATTCTCCTCGCTGACAGCGAATGCGAACATATTGACCCAGTCAATGATGTTCATGGGGTCATGGGAGAGCGAGTTCGACGCCTGGAGCCGATATCTTAGCCCTATGGCCCTTCTTGGCACTCTGAGGGGACCGGGGAGAAGCCCCTCCGCGTTCATTCCTCTATCCATGCTCTCCTGCATGACTTCTCTTATTTTGCCTAATCTTACGTGAAGTTCATCCTTGCCGTATATGGCAATTTCATTCCGCAGCATGAGGCCGGAGATGGACAGACCGGTATCGCCGCACATCCTGATGAGGTCAGTTGCGGTATTGAATGGGTACGGGATGAGCAGCCCCTTAGCGGAATCATTTTCTGACGGAGGGTTTCTCAGCGAGTCCTCTCGACAGAAAAAACCGCCCCCTATGGAGTAGTAAGTCCTGGTGAATATTTCTTCATTTGCGGAGTAAGCGCGTAAGACCATTCCGTTCTCGTGCAATGGGAGGCACTCCGGGTCAAACGCGATATCCCTGTCCCAATTGAAGTCGATATAGCTGGTCATGCCATATGGCTTCAGGCGACCTGTTTTTTTTACCTCTGCCAGGAAATAAGGTATTCTATCCACATCCACGCTCTCGGGATCACTGCCCGCAAGCCCGAGAACAACTGCCCCGTCAGTATTGTGTCCCCTGCCGGTCAGAGCCAGTGAGCCGTGCAGAGTGACGCTGATTCTGGCGGCCTCGAACTTCGCCTGGCTCATCTTGGAGAGAAAAGTTTTAGCTATCCGCATCGGGCCGACTGTATGTGAGCTGGATGGTCCTATTCCGATTTTGAATATGTCCAGAACGCTTATCAAACAACATTCCTCCAGGTGATTGTATAATTCTGCTTTTATTATACCTTTATGTATGTCATGTCCTCAAACGTAAAATTTGCTCTGCGAGTTCATCCAGGCTCTCCGCAAGCGATCTCCGCTCATTTTCAGTTCTGGCGGACGCGTATTTTGCGCTCAAGACCGCCATTCTCATGTTCAGCACCGATTCTTCAGCCTCCTTATCAAAGTCCTCCCCCGCGCTGAGCGGCGCTTTTCGCATACTGTACTCGTCGAATCCGCCCTCGAAAGTACGGATTTTTTTGTCCTCTATAATGAGTATGCGGTCTCCGATATTTTTCATCAATCTCCTGTCATGTGTGACGAGCAGCAGTGTTCCTCGCCATGAATTCAGCAGATATTGAAGGCCCTCGGCTGTATACAGGTCTATGTGATTGCTGGGCTCGTCCAGTATCAGGGTGTTGAGATCCGATGCCATGAGGCGGGCGAACATCACCTTTGCCCTCTCTCCACCGGAGAGGACTCCGCATTTTTTATGAACGTCGTCACCCTTTATCTCCAGCCGGGCCAGAATCGTCCGCACCTCATGTTCTCCGAGGCTGGATAATGCGTTCGCGTTGGAGAGCGCGCTCGCGTTCAAATCGAGAGCCTCGTGATTCTGGCTGAAATATCCTATGCGCGCTCCCGGAGCTGTCTTTACGCAGTCCGAGCCTTTCAATATCATCTCCAGCAGGGTTGTCTTACCAGATCCGTTGGGACCGATCAGAAGCGTGTGTTTTCCGGTTGTGACCTCGCAGTCCACTCCGTCAAAGATCACCCTCTCCCCGAACGCTAAAGTGAGACCTGATATCCTGATGACGGAGGGTGACGCAACGCCCTCCGAACTGCCCAGCGCCATCCTTATTTCAGGCAGGTCGAGGGGGCGTTCCTTACGCTCCAGCATATCTGCGCGTTTTTGTATGGCGCGCGCCTGCGCTCTGATCTTCGCCTGGCCTTTCTGACCCTTGCCGGGGTTGATGCCGGCCTCGCTGCGCGACATTCGGGAGGGCGCATGTGCCGCGCGCTCTGAATGTGCGTTTACCCTTCTCGCCGCTTCGCGGAGACGCCGTTCCTCCCCTCTGTATTTCTCGTACTCGGAACGCGAGAACTCCCGCTCGCGCGTCTTCTGCGCCCTCCATGCGGAGTAATTTCCCGGAAACGCGCGGATATGCCCGCCCTCTATCTCCCATATGGAGCCACATACTCTCTCGAGCAGAGTCCGGTCATGCGAGACGAGTACCAGCGCGCCCTTGAAGTTTATCAACTCTCTCTCTAATTTCTCTATGCCGTCGCTGTCCAGGTTGGTGGTGGGCTCGTCCGCCAGGAGAATGTCCGCTCCGGAAGAGAGCGCCAGCGCTATCTTGTCCCGGACTATCTCGCCGCCGCTGGGGCGTATGGAGAGGTTCTCGCGTTTGAACTGTCCGAGATGCGCGCGTGGCGCGTCCTCGAATTTTTGCGATGTCGCCGTTGATTTGCCTGTCAGTTTCGTTAAATCATCCTGATGGATGAGCGCTATGGACGCGCGAGCGTCAACGGTTCCCTCATCGGGGATTAAGCTGCCGGACAGAATGCCGAGCAGAGTGCTCTTTCCGGCGCCGTTTTGTCCGACAAGGCCTATTTTCTGGCCGAGATGCAGCTCTAAGGAGTCGATGTCGATTATCGTTCTGTCTCCATAAGATAATTTTATATTTACAGCCTTCAGCAGATACAAAAAAACACCCCCTGAACAGTTGCGCCCGTTCGGGAGGCGTTTGTAAAACGCCGTAAAAGCACACGCTATATAAACTAACGACCGAACGGGCGAGACGAATAAACCATATAAGCCCTGATAAATAGGGCTGCAGCAGTCTCGCTTATTTTATGATTCGGTCGTTAGTTCTTCATATCTTGAGCTTCATACCTCACCGTTTTTATTTTTTATGGCTATTTTTGGGCTCTAATCAGATGCCTGCGCCTACATCGCCAAACAGCACATCATTTGCGCTGGGCGAGGTCGATCTTGGCGGAATTACGCGGGAGCCCGGCGGAACGTCGCTCGTGATCCACACATTGCCCCCTATTATCGAGTCCGCGCCTATGGTTACACGCCCGAGGATGGTGGCGCCCGCATATACGGTGACGCCGTCCTCCAGTATCGGGTGCCGTGGCAGTCCCTTTATGGGGTTGCCGTCCGCGTCCTTTGGAAAGGAAAGGGCCCCGAGCGTTACACCCTGGTAAAGTCTGCATCTGTTTCCTATTATCGTCGTCTCTCCTATCACCACTCCGGTCCCGTGATCGATAAAGAACTCCTCGCCGATGGTCGCGCCTGGGTGGATGTCTATACCTGTTTTCGAATGGGCCATCTCGCTGATTATTCTTGGGATGACCGGAACCGACAGGCTGTAGAGTTCATGCGCCACCCTGTGGTTTGTCATAATTTGCAGCGACGGATAGCAGAAGATGGTCTCGGATTTGCTCTTGGCGGCCGGATCCCCCTCGTAAGCGGCGAGGACGTCGCTGTCCAGGAGATCGCGAATCTTTGGCAGACGCTTCATAAATTCACTCGCCATATCGATCGCGTTCTCATCGCAATGCTCGCAAATATCGCTCTCTCCGATTCCTTCATAGCAGGAGAAGCAGATACCGAGACGTATCTGTTCGGACAGTATCTGGAAAATCTGATCGAGATTGGATGCCATGCGATGCCGCAGCGATATTTTACCAAGCCCGCTCGTGCTGAAAAAACCCGGAAAGATGGTTGCCCGCAAAAGGCGCATCAGATTGTTAAGCTCCGACAAAGACGGCATCTCTGTCGAGTGATGAGGTATATTGCGCGCTGAACCATCGGCCGGCGCCTCAAAAAAACTGTTCAAAATTGCGTCTATATTCGGATATTCCCGCTTTGTGCGGTTAATTATCTCAAGTGTGTTGTTCACACATGGCGCCTCCTGTCATCTGTATATAGGTTCGTATGTCATTTTTTGCCATATCATCCTGTGAGCGTCCCTGCATTTTTTCCAGTTGCCGTTCAGGTAGTTGTTGGAGATATCGACGTATGACCCCGCAGGTATTTCACGCAGTCCAAAGATGGAGTACCCAATGCCGTTGCCCTCGCTGTCTGTGAACGCCAACCTGAGAGAGACCTTGACATTGTAGTCGGATTTATTAGTCAGCCTGACTCTGACTCCGCCTTTAGAGACCTCGAGTGACGAGAACTCTATATCTGTCTGAGGTACAGCTCCCTCGGCATCCCACGCAGCGAGGGTACTACACGAGCATAATATGAGAGATACCGCCAATACTATGAGAAAAATTTTTTTCATCTTCAGCCTCTTCCTTATGTTATATCGTTTAAATGTAATTTGAACTCAGACGATTATACATCACCGGCATATAAAAATCTCTCCTCAAAACATAAAGCTCCACTCTAGAGCGACGGGAACGCCGAGCGGAGCTTTATCAGTTCTTTGGACTGAGTACTTTGATCGTGCTAGCCTCATTCGTCCACGGTATTGCCAGTGCTTTGTGGTTACACTATACTAAATATGTTCAATCGCTAAAAAGTGACGGACATCTTATTTAACTTTTTCTTAATCTTTTAAGATGGGTAAATATACGTAATTTTGCAGGAAGATAGCTCTTCTTTTATCCGGCGCATAACAAATGGAGGTCTTTTTACATTGTGCTTAACGAGGTAGAAAAACCTGAGGAAAGAAAGGACATTTTCATGCAAGAGGACGTCCTTATGACACGAATAGCCAATGGTGACGAAGAATCGTTTGCGCAGCTTTATGAGTTGTGGCGCCGAAGAGTTATGGCTTATGCCTTCAGGTCGCTGAGAGATATTTACGAGGCCCAAGATGTAGTTCAGGAGACGTTCATGCAGCTTTACAGAGCAGCTCCTTCCTACAGGGCCGAGGGGAAATTTCCGGCTTTTGTACTGAGAATAGCGGGCAATCTCGTCAGGCTTCGCTTTAGAAACAAAAAAAATGTCGACTCGCTGACCGAGATGCTTGACGACGAGAGCCAGCCCATGCCTGAATCACTGAGCTATTCCCCTGAGGAGGGGATAATAAACAGCATAGATATCGATAGCATTTTAAAAACGATCCCAGCCAGACAGAAGGAGGCCCTGATACTCACAGCCAGCGGTATTTCATATTCAGAGGGCGCGGAGATGATGGAGATTACGCAGGATGCCTTTGCTCAGCTTGTTTTGAGGGGAAGGCGCTCGATAAAAGTCAAAATGATGAGGATGAGTGATTTGTCTTGAACAGCGATGATGAAGTGAAAGATGTCAATAAACGTAAAATTGCATCGTGTCTTGATTTCGAACTGCTTATAAGTAAAGAGTGTGATGGGGAGTGCACTCCGGAGGAGATATCCCTTCTCTCAGCCCACCTCAGGGAGTGTCCGGAGTGCCGCAGGACGTTGTCCATATACAGGGAGATAGGCGCAGCCATGAGCGCGCGGTTTGTAAGCATGACGCCTCCGCGTCCTCCGAAGACGCGCGGAGTGTTTCGCGTCCTTGGGAGGAGTGGCGCGAGAACCACTCTTATGAGACTTGGCGGGGTGGCAGCCTGTATTCTGTTTTTTATAGCGGGGCAATTTTTGGGTTTCAGCAGGGGGCAGAGAGAAATAGCGGAGAGTACCTCCAATGTCACTGTGGCAACCCCGTCGATGTGGGTTGAGGGACGTTCCGGCTTGGCGTCTAATGCCAATATAGAGACGGAGCAGCCGTACACGGAGAGTATTGGGCGATATCATTCAGCGATTGGCGAGGAACTGCGCAAGGAGGATGTCGACTGGGTGCTGATTCGCGAGCTTGTCGAGGCTATGGGAGAACTTCGCACAGACCTGGAATTACTCACGATACATATGGCTTACCTGGATATCCGGACAGGAAGTTCACCCAGTGATGTGGCTGAGCACTGGGAGAAACTTGGGAAAAACGCGACAAAAACGGCATATATCCCATGAAGATAAATACATCGGTTGCGTTGAAAAGATTACTTAAAATTGTGTGCGTGCTTTTGCTGACCCTGTTGCCGGTCTCTCCACTTGAAGCGAGAGATGTGGAGCAGTCGGTGGAGGATGGCATCAGAAATGCGCTGACAGATGCCGGCCTAAATAATGATGCCGCCGTCAGGTTTGCAAGACAGTATCTATTTATAGGCACAGTGATGATTAACGATAAATATCTGGATTTGACAGGGGACGGCAGGACTCTGGAGTCCAGATCGATGGAGGCCGGTTATGCGCTTGGCTCCGCTCTGGCCAGCGCTCACAAGGTTTATGGGGGCAAAAAACTCCAGGAAACGGCAAATATAATGATGCACGCGGTCAGAGCCGGGGTCTCCCCGTTAATAGCCTCCGGCACGTATGCCACGTTAGCCGAGGGCGGTTATCATTTTGAAGAAACTTTAGCCATTTTGCACGAGACCTCTGAGGCGGTTCGCGTCACTAGAGTTTCAGACGGTGGCGAGGAGTTCTCGAAGCGGGTCTGCGCACTGGCGGCGAAACGAGCTCCGGTGAATAAAGTAAGGAAAGAAATTATTGCCTCCATCGATCGGGAGCGGACCAGGCAGAAGGATCTGCTCGCTCGCAACGAGAGAGAACTGATAAGGAAAAATAGGGCTAAAGGCGGTAAGGACGATAGCGACCCTCCGCAGAGGGGCCGCTCTGCCGCTCCATCCGCAGCGACGGTTTCAGAGTCCGGCGCCAACACACATGATAACGCCTCCTCGTCAGAAGCAGATTCATCCGGCAGCGACACATCCGGCGGTGACGCGTCGGGAGGGAACTCCTCGGGCGGCGGTGACACATCCGGCGGTGACGCGTCTGGAGGGGATTCCTCGGGCGGCGGAGACGCATCCGGCGGCGACGCGTCGGGAGGAGACTCCTCGGGCGGCGGAGACACATCCGGCGGTGACGCGTCTGGAGGGGATTCTTCGGGCGGCGGTGACGCATCCGGCGGCGACGCGTCGGGAGGAGACT
>JAISRE010000142.1 GCA_031273805.1 Synergistaceae bacterium
TTTTTTAGCGCGAAGAAAGTGTCGGGTTCCGCATAAATCATCACTGAACGCAGATAATGACTCTCATTAAAACCATATATTATTTGCTTTACTTTTACTCCGCCAAATTGCAAATCTTCATGAATTTTTGAATAGTATTCTCCCAGTCCATCAGTCTTGACCAATATGCGCTCTTCAGTAAAATCGGACAATGAATCCCCCCAGCGCAATTCCCTGAATCCTTCGTGAAACTCTTTAAGTGCTGGACCATGAGCCCCTGGATAAATTGCCAGAGCTTGACTTGCAAGAATATTTAGAACAAAGGTACAAACGGTTAAAAACAATAACCCAGACTTTTTAATGACACATCACCCGCCCTGTGGAGATATCTATAAAATTTTAGCAGAGTGCATTGCTACCCTGACAAAGCAAAAATCATCAATGGTAAAACATTGAGATCATCGGCTCGCTCATTAAAATCACCTCTATTCACCAGCGCTACAGCCACAAAACCGAAAACATGTCAGCAGAAAAATGCACAACCTAAACCTTATCACTCAAACCTTATCACTCAAATAATCTCAAAAAATAAATTCTATAAATTACATAATATATTCGCACACTGTCGATACTTTGTAAATGGATTGATGCGTATTTTTTTTAATTTAACAGTGAAGTTATAAACAAAAATTATCTAGCGTTTTCGGGTTAAATTGATTTTCGTGGAGCCAGTTATTAACTGCTATCACTATTTGTTCTTCTTGAACGTAAATTCCCCGCGAATTTATATGCGTACAGCAAAAATTTAGTCTGGGACTAGGTTTACACAAATATGGCAAGCGTATAATTTTATAATTTTTATGCACGTGTTTTCATGCTCCGAATCAGCTTAAACATAGACAATTACACTATTCATGTCGTATAAGCATATAAAAATTTGGGGAATTTACGTCTTGAATTATCTCTGCACCCGCAATGTTTACGAGGTTTATTGAGATTATTGCACATACAAAAATAAATACCATAACCACATAACAATATTTCCTATACATATTCATTCTCCCCCTTATTTAACTTTATCTTGATATATTTGCAGGGGAATCTTTACATAAATCTCGTCAAAGTAATTTTTGTTAAAAATAGCCCATAATTTTGATAGACAAGAATTATTAACAAAAACATAGTAATTAAGCTTAACAATCTCATAGTTTTCTCCCTGAACCTGTTGACTACGTCTTAGGTATACCCTCGCTCCTTTGTTTTCTGTATTACCACAATGTAAACCTACTAATACATAAGTCGCTCCATTCTCTGGTTTTTTAATAGAAATTTCTTCTAATAATGCATAGTCCGTATCACTCCGATTTTTAGCTTTATAAAAAATTTTCTTCAAAGTGTCAAATGTTTCAGCTCGGACTATAACTAGATCTCCACTTTTTGCAAAATTCTTATCATTCAAAATCCCAGAGTAAGTGTTAAGCGCTCCATCTATGCTACTTACAGTACCGTTAAATAATTTAACCCTGATGTTTATCCAGTTTCTAAAATCATCCATTGCATCATCACTGCAAAAAAAAACTCACGAAAATTTTCCCATTGAATATCACTGTTTTTCCATTCATTGTACAGAGTCTCATCCAGCGGAGGCAATGCATTATATTTTTTGATGTATTCTTCAACTATAAAAGCATTGTACTCAAGAAATAAAGACAGCTCTCGCGCACGAGTTAAGTCCGTCGACATATTAGGGCCATTGAATAAGCCTGTTCGCGGTAATATCAGCATAATCACAAAAGCAACAATAAAGACATTGGGAAGATTCACCCATTTATTCTTTGAATCTAGTATTTTTTTATTCACTCTCACACCACTTCCCTCTACAAAATTCGACAACCCCTACCCTTCAAATGAACACACTACATTAATAAGGAAACTTGCTCAGTGGACCCTAAAATAATAATATATACACATATACTTAATCGAGCCAATTCACCATGTTAGTGTGCGTTTATAAAATCAGACTAACAATACCAATCTTCTGTACACGCAAAAAACAGAAATCTCGTCACTCTCCACACTCTACAACACAAAACCGAGAAAACGTGTGCTCAGAAAATCCTGCAACCTTAGCCTCATCACTCAAATAATTTCAAAAAAATAAATTCTATAAATTACACAATGTATATTTGCGCAATACTAGCGGCCTGTCAATGGATTGATGCTTATTTTTATTTTATGTGAAAATATAAACAAAAATTATCTGAGGTTTTTAGAATATAAAAGATATGTGTTTTGCTTACATGAGATGAACTTTTATCATGACAGATTTTCCTCCGTCATAGGGATCCCCATAGGTGTTTTTAAATAACAAACCTCCATGCTTATCCTCTAATTTTTTCAGATATTGCCTTAAT
The DNA here is from genome assembly GCA_031273805.1 of Synergistaceae bacterium. Lineage (GTDB taxonomy): Bacteria > Synergistota > Synergistia > Synergistales > Synergistaceae > JAIRKI01. The sequence continues at coordinate 2,394 of JAISRE010000142.1, forward strand.
TTTTTTTTACTCATCTCGCGTCCAGCTTTTTTCTCAATAAATATTACATCTGAAGAAACCGGACTTTTTCTTATAAAAAATTTAGCCGTATCAAGAACATTAAACCCATAAGCTTTCCCGATTTCTGTCACGTTATAAATATTGTGATATTCTGGATAATCATTAGAAAGACGAGTGAAAAGATCATTTGATATATATTTCCCGCTTGACAAATAGCTTTGAAAATTTTTTTTCAGTAAAAAATTAGCTTCTATTTTAAAATCCTTAAATTTATCTATTGTATCTATATTGTCTCTGGCCATGCTACTTAAGTAATCAAGCTCAAGAAACAAAACTAAGCCAGAAATATGACTTGGATTACCTCCTCCCCCTCCAGGGGTAAACACTGATAGCAATAAAATGAGACAAAGAATAAATATTAATATAAATCCGATTTTTTTAATAGTTGATAATCTAAATTTCCAAGGATTTTTCATGATTTACCTCGCGACCGTTTTAAATTCCGCATTTTCCATAAGTGTGCCATATATGATCATTAGTTTACTCATGAACATCACCTCTCCATTAATGTGCAAACACGACAATAATAGAGAATGTACGCCCACAGAAAACTAACCCAAAATATCAGTATTCACGCCGTGCAACTAAATAATTTATAAATTACATAATATATATTTGCACAATGCAAATGGTTTGTCAACAGATTGATGCGTATTTTTTTTTAATTTTATGTGAAGTTATAAACAAAAATTATCTGGCGTTTTCGGGTTAGTGGACCTGGCGGAGGATATAAAAGTTTAATTGAGTCATACCAAGGGTTGAGCGATTTTGGTGCGTTTGCCTTGGGATATATCATTGCCGCACAGACATCGAAATTTTTTTGTGATATCATGCAATAGAATCTGAACCTTATCGGACTTGTCATGACAAATGGACATTCATAAAAGACGAATCGGGAGACGATCGATGAAGGTCAAACCCAGCCAAAGAGAGTCTATGTGGAAGAAACTCAAGGACTTTATTCCCGCATGCCGCGGGCGATCCCTCGACAGGATTGTGGACAGGGGGTTGGTCTGGATCGGCTGGATTCCTGAGATGATGGACGGGACAGGTAAAATTCTGCACATCTCCGACACTCCGACGTGCATGTATGGTTATCTCGCACGCCTCCTCCGCCGCGTCAATCCGTCAGTCGTCGTCCATACCGGGGATCTCGCGGATGACATCAAACTTGAAATATATCCGGGAGAGGCGGAGAGGTATCGCGCCGCCGCCAGGCGTATCGTCGATATTCTGGCCGCTCCTCATAGAAAGGTTATACTTGCTCTTGGAAATCATGACAAAAGAGATTTACTCCCCGCCCACTCGTCTCAATTTATTATATGCGATAATGTAATTGACCTGACTCTGTGTGGCGAGGAATTTAGAATATCTCACTATATTGGGTTTATTTTGGACAAGCCCGCGCGGTACAATTTGTTCGGTCATTCATTGAAACCGGCAAGTTTTTCAGACGATGAGGATCGATATTATTTTAATGGGATGGAGAGTATGAGGCTGATAGACCCATACGCGGATTCAGCTTTCTTCGACTATCCACGCGGCACAAACGACGCTCGCCTGATGCGGCGAAGACGGATATGACCGACTAAAGGAGTGTTTACTGATCGATGTTGTCTCTTGTAAGAAGCGGACCTACTATCCTGAAAATAAGGGCCTCCGGCGACGCCGCTGAGCTGATAGACGCAATAACGAACATGTCGTCCGAGCGTGACGACAGCGATTTGAACAGGTCTTACAATCTTGCCGGAGAAGGGGACACTCTGATATTTATCGATTCCGGCAACTCCGATGATTTACATCATTATCAGACCTCTTCCGCTTCATCCGCTGTGCTCTGCGATTTGATAAACAGGAAACTGGCGGGCTCGATTCAACATGTAAGCATGACTCCTCCCAACATTGTGATGCGTCTGATCGGCAACCTCGATGCCGCTATAGATCAGATAGCCGCCGATTTCAAAGCCCGCGAGACAACGAGCGCTTATCTCATTCAGAACATAGACGAATCCTCTGTGCTCGTAAACTTCACAGCGGAGCCAATCAACAGAGCTGTTCCATACGCCATGATGCACAAGCGGGCGCTTTTAATAGACAAACCGTACGGTCCTCTTGTAGTCTTCCTTCGCGCCAAGGCGCAGGAGTACCTTAACCTGGCGATGGGCAGCCCTGACTGGAACGAGATAGAGATAACCATGTTCGATGCGATGGACCAGTTCAACCTACATTACAATAGGCTTATCACAGTTCTGCAGGGGCTCGATATAGGCATCGTGATCGGGGAGGCATGGGTTCCTGAGTACACCATAGCAATGAGGAAGTCGGAGGTGTATCAGGTTCGTCTGCTGACGCCCATCTCAGCGCAGGAGATAAAGAGGATGGCTTTGGCCCTCGAATATGACGACGACGGAAGGCGGGTTGTGGACTTTGATGTGTATTTTAAAAAAAGAAAACTGGGATGGTCCTCAGAATTAAAACAAAATAAAGGGTATACCAGAGATGAAATAGGAGTTTTGCATAGAAAACGCCTGCTATCGTCACTTCCTGCCGAGGCAAAGGCCATGTTGCAAAAGCTGGACCTGCAAATAGACAAAAGCGGTCCGCTAAAGGGCTGATAAACGGCTCCAGGGAATAGGGGCATCTCTTGCGATTCAAGATGATTCGATTGTCAAATTGATAGTTGACAATTTTTTGTGCAATAACTAACATTAGTGACATCAGTTAGATTTCGCACAAATGAATAATCAGCGGAGGGGATGCGCGATGCGTTACGGTTACGAGCATGGTATTCATCCAAAGATTTGTCCTTTTGTGCAGATGGTTCACGGAATGGCCGCAATTCTTGGTGAAGACTGCGAGATATTTCTCCACAACGTAAACTGCCCCGAGCGATCCATAGCGGCATGCGCCAACGAACACATCACCGGCATGTCGCTTGGTTCTTCGATGTCGGTCTACGGTCTTCAGCTTCTCAATTCCAACGTGTTTTCTAAATCTCATGATGTTCATACGTACACTGCCAGGTCAAACAATGGGAGACTCATCAAGTGCGGGGTAATATCCATCCGCGACAGCAATCTGCGAATATACCAAATTGAGAAGGCAAAAAGAAATAAGCGGTGAATGCATTAGCAAAAGGTTGTTTCAGTGATTTGGTTTGGTGATTGTTCTTAACTTTTTAAAGAACGGAGGAGATGTGGATGGAACTTATCGCGGAGCATCCAGTGCTTGACGCCTCTTGTTTCAAAAGAGGGGAGAAGGTGGAGTTCACGTTCGACGGCAGAAGTATGGATGGATATGAAGGCGCCCCAATTGCTGTGTCTCTGCACGCAAATGGGATCAGGGTCTATCGCGAGACGCCGGAGATGAAGCGAGCCAGGGGGTTTTTCTGCGCCATAGGAAAGTGCAGCAGCTGTTTTATGGTCGTTGACGGAGTCCCAAATGTCAGAACCTGTGTCACCCCTCTGCGGGCTGGAATGAGGGTGGAGACGCAGCATGGCAGAGGACGGGCTGCAATAACCGCCATGCTCAGCGAGTGAGGAGTGAGGACGATGACGGATATCTCCACAGACATTTTAGTGGTAGGAGGAGGGCCGGCAGGCCTATCGGCGGCGTCAGAGGCAGCCTCATACGGAGCGCGCGTCCTGATCGTCGAGAGTGACCTGCAGCTTGGCGGTCAGCTTGTCAAGCAGACTCACAAATTTTTTGGGAGCAGAGACGAATACGCTGGAACAAGAGGTTATAAAATTGCGGACATCCTTCTTTCGGAGATAAAGGAGAATGAACAGAACGTAAAGGTTATGATAAATACGACTGTCACAGGCTACTACAGTGAGGACAGGACCTTCACCGCCATGAGCGGAGAAGAGTCGTACATGTGCATTCGAGCTCAAAGAGCTATAGTCGCCGCCGGAGCCTCCGAACGGCTCATTCCATTTCCGAATAACGATCTCCCCGGCGTATATGGGGCAGGCGCCGTGCAGACGTTGATGAACGTCTACGGAGTAGTTCCGGGTAAGAGGGTCCTGATGGTCGGCGCCGGCAATATCGGCCTTATCGTCAGCTACCAGCTGATGCAGGCTGGAGTCGAGGTGGCGGCGGTGGTTGAGGCTATGCCAAAGATCGGCGGGTATTGGGTTCACGCCGCCAAGATTCGCAGGCTCGGCGTGCCGATTTTGCTCCGGCATTCAATAAAGGAGGCGGTGGGCGAACGGGTTGTCGAAGGAGCTGTAATTATGGAGCTGGATGATAAGTTCGCTCCCACCGGACAAGAACTCCGCATGGACTGTGATGTGATATGCATGGCGGTGGGCCTCTCCCCGACGACCGAGATACTATCACAGGCCGGGTGCAGGATGAAATATGTGCCGGAACTCTGCGGCTTGGTTGCTGAAAGAGATCGCGCTATGCGAACGTCAAATCCAGACTTTTGGTCTGCCGGTGACGCAACCGGCATCGAGGAGGCGAGCGCGGCAATGGTGGAGGGACGAATCGCTGGTCTGTGCGCGGCTGATAGCCTGGGTCTTCCGGTGAAAATGACAAAACTCGATGAATATTGGACTCGTCTGGACCATCTGAGAGCAGGCGAAGTTGGGTCAAAGATACGCGCAGGCATTGATAAGGTGTATCGGGATAAGTGGGAGGTGCGGCTGGATGGATGAGAATGAGTCGATCTTCAACAGCGGAGTTTTGACAGATGAGCTTCCTGGGGCGATTCGCCCGCCTCAGGATCTGTGGGAGGGTAAAAAGTCTGGTCTGGTTGTGGTCGAGTGTCCGCAGCGCATCCCGTGCAATCCCTGCGCCACGAGCTGCCCGACAGGGGCTATATGTGCGTTTTCAGATATCAATGATACCCCGCGAATAGATTATAAAAAATGCACGGGCTGCGCAATTTGCGTGGCAGTGTGTCCTGGATTGGCATGTTTTGTGGTCGATCTCACTTTTAATGAAGATTATGCGCTCTACAAAATACCGTACGAGATGCTGCCTCTGCCGTCCAAGGGGGATACCGTCACATGCCTTGGCCGCACGGGAGAGGCGCTTGCGAGCGGCATTGTCGAGACTGTGGTCGAACCAAAACACGACAGAACTTATGTCATTCATGTTTCGGCTCCGAAGAAGCTGGCTAACGATATAAGAGCCATAAAGGTAGGTGGCTGATATGACGGAAAGCAAAAAAGAAGTGATCGTATGTCGGTGCGAGGAGATAACGCTCGATGAGATAAGACAGTGGATCGACCGAGGCTGCGAGACGTTCAATGAACTCAAGAGAGTTCTGCGCGTCGGAATGGGGCCCTGCCAGGGAAGAGGCTGCCATGACATAGTACTGAGAGAGATATCGAGAATGACGGGCATCCCGATCGATCAGGTCGAAGCCGGGACTGTTCGTCCTCCAGTCAAACCGATAAAGACCGTCTTGCTGGCATCTGGGGAGGTGAGTCCGCATGGAGTGGAAAAATAGAGCCGACGTCGTTATCGTGGGCGGAGGTATCGTAGGAATTACAACTGCGTATTACCTGGCGCGCTTTGGCAGGCGGGATGTTGTAGTGCTTGAAAAAAATACCGTCTGCAGCGGATCCACCGGAAGATGCGGGGCTGGAATTCGAGCTCAGTGGGGGACTGAAATGAACTGCCGGCTTGGAATAGCGGCGCTCGATATCTTTGAAAATCTGGAAGATGAATTGGGGATGCCGATAGGATTGAACCAAGGCGGCTATCTTCTGATAGCTTACTCCGAGCGGGAGTTTGACAATCTCAGGAAAGGCATAGAACTGCAGCGCGGACTGGGGATAATGAGCAGAACTGTGACGCTTGCGGAGGCGCGTGAGATATGCCCCGCGCTTGACGCTTCGGATGCGGTCGGCTTCACCTACCACGCGCGTGATGGACACGCCGACCCATTTCTGACCTCATTCGCGTATCTGGAGGCGGCAAAAAAACTTGGGGTATCGTACCACAGAAAGACCGAGTGCACCGGTATTACTGTCAAGGGTGATGCAGTCACAGGGGTCGATACGACAAAGGGACACATAGACGCGGATGTGGTGATCAACTGTTCCGGCGCGTACTCCCAGATTGTCGCAAAGTTAGCGGGAATCGATCTTCCCAACTGGGGGGAGCGGCATGAGATAATGATAACCGAGCCCGTCGAGCCAGGCGTATGTCCTCCGATGCTCATGAGTTTCTCAGGCAACTATTACATTCAGCAGCGCCCTCACGGCTCGATAATTTGCGGAATGAGCCCATCAGGACACCCACAGGATTTTAGCAATGGGACTACATGGCAGTTCATAACCGAGATGAGCCGTGTGCTGAATAAACTCCTGCCGGTGACGAAGGAAATAAGGGTCGTGAGGCACTGGGCGGGACTCTATGACATGACGCCGGACGGGTCCCCCATAATAGGGGAAACCGATATAAAAAAATTCTATCACTCGACAGGATATTCAGGACATGGCTTCATGCTGGCGCCAATCGCCGGGAAGGTCCTAGCTCAACAGCTGACGCAGGTTACCCCCGATATAGATTTACGCGTACTGGATTATAGGCGTTTTGCGCGTGGGGAGCTTATAATGGAGCCCAATATCACTTAGGGATAGGGTATTTATCAAAATAATTTTTGTCGAGACCGCAATCCGCGAGGGGCGCTGTCATAAGGCCTCTCGCATTGCTTTGCCTTGTGTCAGAACAATTGAACAAAGATTTCTTGTAAATGCGAAAATTCTTTGAGGCTCGAAAGAATATGGCCCTTAAGGGATCGCTGATTAAATGTTCTTCGAGCGAATTCGCCCATTGCAGCCGAAGGTTATTTAATCAGCGATTCCCTAAGTCGATATGCAGAGAATTTGTTAGGAGAGGCAAATTTTTTGAAATTTTCGTGAAATCAAAAATCGTCTATTTTTACTTGATTTGTGCATAAATTTTGGGTATATTCAAACATAGGCGAAAACGATGACAATTTTGAGACCGCGCGTACATTTTCCGATTGTCAGGGATAAATGAGATTGCGGTGTGCTTATGGGAGAAGAATAGGGAGGAAGGTGGATTATTTGCCAAAGAAGTTCAATGTAATAATCAACAAAATATGGTGCAAGGGTTGCAGTCTGTGTATTGGCATATGCCCGAAGAAAGTGTTGGAGCTGGATGATCAGGTGAAGTGCGAGCCTGTGCGTCTTTCCGACTGCATAGGCTGCCGTCAGTGCGAAAACGTGTGCCCGGACTTTGCCATAACAGTGAAGGAGAGTGAATAAGATGTCCAGGGCTGAATTTTGGCAGGGCAATAAAGCTATTGCTATGGGTGGTATAGACGCGGGGTGTCGTTTCTTCGGAGGATATCCGATTACCCCTTCGACGGAGATAGCCGAGGTAATGGCAGAGGAACTTCCGAGACTTGGAGGTAAGTTCATTCAGATGGAGGATGAAATTGGAGGCATAGCCGCTACTATAGGCGGCTCGATCGCCGGATCCAAGGCGATGACAGGCACGTCCGGCCCCGGTTTCTCGCTTAAGCAGGAACTTCTCGGATACGGATATATCGCGGAGATCCCCTTTGTCTGTGTGGACATCCAGAGAGGAGGTCCCTCAACTGGGCTGCCGACGAAGGTGTCGCAGGGTGATGTTATGCAGGCCAGATGGGGTACGCACGGCGATCACGCGACAATAGCGTATGCCCCGTCGTCAGTTCAGGAGTGCTACAACTTGACTGTGAAAGCATTCAACATGTCCGAAAGATTCCGTCAGCCCGTGTTAATTATGGCGGACGAGGTAATAGGGCACATGAGGGAGAGAATTGTCGTTCCCGACGTGAATTCTCTTGAACTGATAGACCGCAAAAAACCAAGCTGCAGTCCGGATCAGTTCATACCATATCTTGCGGATGAGAGCGACGACGTTCCGCCGATGGCTGCCTTCGGTGACGGCTATCACTGGCATGTGACAGGACTCACCTCCAATGACTGGGGTTTCCCCACAAACAACTCACAGGATATAGACAAGAAAATAACGAGAATGCTTAGAAAAGTGGACAGCCGCAGGAGCGAAGTTGTGGAGTACGCTGTTGAAAGCAGCGAAGACGCGGATATCTTGGTCGTCTCATACGGATGTGTCTCACGCTCGGCGCTCCGCGCGGTGCGCGAACTTCGCGGCAAAGGCGTCAAGGTCGGTCACTTCCGACCGATAACGCTGTGGCCGTTCGCGGACATCGAGCTTAAAAAGATAGTTTCAGATTCAAATATCAAACACGTTATAGTCCCTGAACTCAACATGGGCCAGATGAGCCTGGAAATTGAGAGGGCTATCAATGGGAAGGCCGAGACTCATTCCAAAACGCTTTTGAATGGCGAGCTCTTCAAGCCCTCACAGATTATGGCGTTTATCGAGGAGGTGGCATAGTATGCCCCGCGAAGATGTAATGAAATGGCTGCGCTCGCAGTTTATGCCTCACATATGGTGTCCGGGCTGCGGACACGGCATCATAATGCACGCCATGCTGAGGGCGCTGACGTCGCTTGACATGGACCCGGACAAGACTGTTATCTCTTCCGGAATAGGCTGTTCCAGCCGTATGCCGGGATATATCGACGCCTGCACGCTGCACACGGCGCACGGGCGCTCGCTGGCTTTCGCCACCGGGGTAAAGATGGTAAACCCGGAACTGACAGTTCTTGACGTTATGGGAGATGGCGACTGTTCAGCAATCGGAGGCAATCACTTTATTCACGCGTGCCGCAGGAATATAGGCATAACTGCCATCGTCATGAACAACAGCATATACGGCATGACCGGCGGCCAGGCGTCTCCAACCACTCCTGTCGGGGCGATAGCCTCAACTGCTCCGTACGGCGCAGTCGATCCACCCTTTGACATCTGCCGTCTTGCAATAGGCGCCGGCGCAACGTTTGTGGCCAGGGCTACCATTGCTCAGCCGCAGCTGTGCGAGTCTCTCATTAAAAAGGGAATTCAGCACGACGGGTTCTCGGTTATAGAGATTATGACTCACTGCCACACACAATATGGCCGCAAGAACAAGCTGGGACGCCCGCTCGACAACTTCAACTACTTCAAGGATCGCAGCGTGATGAAAGCAAAGGCGGACTCCATGTCTCAGGAGGAGCTCGATGGCAAGTACGTCATAGGAGAGCTATTCTACAAGGGCGACGCGGAGGAGTACACTAAGAAATATGCGAGAGTTATCGAAAGGGCGGGGAGGTAACCGATATGAGCGACCGTTATGAAATTCGTGTAGCCGGCTCAGGAGGACAGGGAGTCATCCTTGCGGCAGTCATCATTGGGCAGTCGGCCGCACTGATGGAGGAGGGGCTCAATGCGGTTCAGACACAGGCGTATGGTCCAGAGGCGAGAGGCGGCGCTTCGAAATCCGAGGTAGTTATCGCTCGCGGCGAGATAGATTATCCAAAAGCAGCCAACCCGAACCTTCAGGTAATCCTCACTCAGAAGGCTTGTGACGAGTATGCCCATGACGCGATAGAGGGCGGAATCATCATACTGGACGATTTTTTCGTTCACGAGGATCCAAAGGTCAACGCGACCATCTACCGTTTGCCTATAGTCAAGACCGCCCGCGAGACACTGGGCAGAGAGATCGTGACCAACATGGTTGCGCTTGGTACTGTGGCTCGCGTTCTCGAGCTTTATGGTATGATGAAGCCGGAGTCGATCAGAAACACAATACTTCAGAATGTGCCGAAAGGTACAGAGGAGCTGAACAGCAGGGCCTTCGATGAAGGTTATAAACTTATGAAGGAAAAGAAGTAATAATTACTGCTATAATTAGGAGGGGCAGACGCCCCTCTTTTTTTGATTTTTAATGGGCGGGTGACAGATGAAACCAGGCGAAACGGCAATAGTTGATATAACCTCGGTAAACAGCGAGGGAGAGGGCATCGCTCGCCTCGAGTCAAGTGACGCAAAAAAATTCGTTATTTTTGTTCCGGGAGCGCTTCCGGGGGAGAGGGTCAAGTGTCGCATTCTTCGACTGAGCAAAAATTACGCGGCTGCGGGGGTTCTTGATATATTGAGTCCATCACCGGACAGGGTGACGCCGCAGTGTACTGTCTATAATAGATGCGGAGGCTGCCAGCTGCAGCACGCGCGTTATTCCGCACAGCTGGAGTTCAAGAAAAAAATCCTCACAGACGCAATGCGCATGATAGGCAGGACGGATCTCGAGAGCGCGGTCGAATGCATCCCGTCGCCTGAGGAGTGGGGCTATCGAAACAAGACAGTTCTGCCGGTAGGGATGACTGTCGGCTACTATGAGAGGAGATCGCACAACATTGTTCCTTTTAGCGGCTGTCCGGTCCTAAAACCACAAATTGAAAAGACCATGACGGCTATCATAGAATCCCTGGAAGGTTCAGGTTTCAAGGGCTACAACGAGAGCAAAAAAGACGGCGACATTCGTTATATCGCCGCCAGATCGGGCGAATTGAACGGCACTGCGGAAGTTCTCTCTGGCGTCGTCGCGGCACGTGACTTGAAGGACAGGGAGTTTGGTAAGCTCAGAAATATTCACCAGAGGCTTGGGGCGCAAAATCCCAATTTGATTGGTTCTGTCATGAATATAAAGACACGGCCCGACAATTTCATCTGGGGACCGGTATTCAAATCTCTGTGCGGGAAAAAAATTTTGAACACTATGCTGGACAAGTACGTGTGCAGCCTTGATATCTCAGCATTCTTTCAGATCAACATCCCGCAGGCGGAGAGAATGTTTTCATACGTCAAAGACAAAGTCCGAAGGTATGGTTCCTCATCGCTTCTTGAGTTATACAGCGGAGTGGGGAGCCTTACTCTATTTCTGGCTGAAGCCGCAGAAAAAATCGACGCTGTGGAGGAGTGGCGGCCGGCCGCAAGACAGATGGCTGAGAATATGGAGCGAAACTCCGCTTCTAACGTTCATATTTTCACAGAGTCCGCAGAGGGCTTTATACAAAAAGCTGAAAATCAAAAATTCTTAAAATATGACACGATAGTGCTGGATCCTCCGAGGACCGGCTGTCTCGAGGGAGTTGTCTCAGGTATCAGGATAATCTCCCCAGAGACCATCATATATATCTCGTGCAACCCCGCGACACTGGCGCGCGATGTCGCTCGCATCGCGGAGGATGGGAAATACGTGATTGACAGCCTCACCGCGTACGATATGTTTCCCCAGACGGCCCATGTCGAGAGCGTATGTGTCATGCGAAGGAAGAGAGGGAACTAATTATGGCTGAGCAAGTCGATAAAAGAAAGAAAATTTTAGAGGATGTCTCAAAACCTGAAAAAACCAAATCAGCGGGAAAATGTCGCAGCATTGGGATAACCGAAACAGCTCTGCGCGATGCCCATCAGTCTATAATGGCAACTCGCCTCAGGACTAAGGATATGCTGCCGATATGCGAGGCCTTGGACGAGGTCGGTTATCACTCCCTGGAGATGTGGGGCGGCGCCACTTTTGACGCGGCAATGCGTTTTTTGGACGAGGATCCATGGGAGCGCCTTCGTGAGATAAGACGCCGCGTTAAGAGGACGAAACTCCAGATGCTGCTTAGAGGCCAGAATCTGGTTGGGTATCGTCATTATGCCGACGACGTAGTTCGGGAGTTTGTCAAGAGGATGATCGGCAATGGAATTGACATAGTTCGTATCTTTGACGCGCTGAACGATCTTCGCAACATGGAGATAGCCGCAAATCAAGTCAAACGCGAGGGGGCGCATCTCCAGCTCTCCATATCGTATACTATCTCGCCGGTTCACACGCTCGATCTGTTTGCGAAACAAGCGCGCGATATGGCGGATATGGGCGCCGATTCCATCTGCATAAAGGATATGGCAGGGCTGCTCACTCCTGTGGCGGCTCGCTCTCTGGTCGAAGCGATCAAGACAAAGGTAGATCTGCCGATACAGTTGCACAGCCATTATACAAGCGGTTTGGCGGCAATGGCGTATCTGGAGGGACTGGAGGCCGGGGCTGATGTATGCGACTGCGCTATATCCCCATTTTCTATGGGGACGAGTCAGCCTGCGACAGAAACGATAGTGGCAGCCCTCGCCAAGGGACCGCTGGACACGGGGATCTCACTGGAGAAACTCCTGCCGGTCGCCAATCACTTTGTCGCGCTCAAGGAAAAGTACAAAGATATCATCATGGGCATTTCAGGTGTGGACATCAACATATTGCTTTATCAGGTGCCGGGAGGAATGTACTCCAACCTGCAGAGCCAGCTGAAAGAGGGCAATGCGATCGATAAGCTCAAGGACGTTCTCGACGAGGTCCCCCGGGTGCGCAAAGAGATGGGATATCCGCCGCTTGTGACTCCCACCAGCCAGATAGTCGGTACACAGGCCGCGATGAACGTGCTGGTCGGCGAACGATGGAAGGTGATACCAAAAGAGGTAAAACAGTATTTCCTTGGCTATTATGGCCGCACTCCCGCGCCGGTGGACGCCGATATTCAGCAGAGAGCGACGGATGGAGAGCCGCCGATAACATGCAGGCCGGCGGAGAAGATAGCCCCGGAGCTCGATAAGCTGAAGAACGAAATATCCGCCTGGATAACCCAGCCGGAGGACATCCTGTCTTACGCAATGTTTCCTCAGGTAGCCAGGGAGTTTCTGCGGAAAAAATTTGTCAGGGAAACACTTATCAATATCGGGCTCGACGAACCTCTGGCGGAGGACTCATACCCAGTGTAACGGGGTTTATAGAACTTTCATGAGGATATGCAATTGAATTTTTTTTCGCCTATAGAGGTCACCAAAAATTACGCCGTATCCGGCGTCAAAAAATCTGAGCGCTCGTTTGGACGTATGTTTATCTTGTCGCTTCTGGCCGGATTGATGATCGCATTTGGCGCTGCGTCAGTCAACACAGCCACGCACTCTATAGGCAATGTCTCCGCAGCTAGGGTCATATCCGGTCTCCTCTTTCCATTTGGCTTGGGTATGGTTATGTTGTGCGGAGCTGAACTCTTTACCGGAAACTGCATGATAGCTGTGTCAGTGCTGGAGGGTATGCTGAGTACATCGAGGATGCTGCGCAGCTGGATATGCGTATACATTGGAAACTTTGCGGGCTCGATACTGCTGGCGGCGGGCTGCGCATTCTTCGGTCAGTTCGATTATTCAGGAGGCGGACTCGCGCTCTTCACCATCAGGGTGGCGGCGGCAAAGTGCGCCATACCCTTCTTTTCTGGTGTAATCTTGGGATTTTTCTGCAATGTGCTGGTTTGCCTCGGGGTCTTATGTTCTATCTCAGCTAAGGACACGGCAGGCAGGATACTTGGCGCTTATATTCCAGTGTCTCTATTTGTCATCTGCGGTTTTGAGCACAGTATCGCGAATATGTACTTCATTCCAGCCGGGATATTTGCGTCTCGGATGGTGAAATATTCGACGCTGGCTGTTCAGGCTGGTCTGGACGTCTCATCGCTGACCTGGCAGAACTTCTTAACGCAGAATCTGCTGCCTGTTACGATAGGTAACATAGCAGGGGGCGTCTTTGTTGGTGTAGTGATGTGGGCCGGACATCTGAGAGGCGCCGAGCGTCAATAGCGTATTTCAGGCTCATCAAAATTCGCAGAAATTCGCAATGCCTGCAGCGTTTTAGTCAGAGCGGCAGCCGAGAGTTTTTGAGGTTGTATCACCCCCCGTAGCCCCTGAAGATCTTCCCTTTTTCACAGACATACCTCATTAACGCAGACACCTGTCATCTTCTTCAAAGTAATGCAATCCAAAGTTATTACGATACTGCGTCATTTTTTTTGCTTTCTTCCAGCACTACTGCTATAGCGGTGTCCTTTACGATGAATCGGATTTTCGCGCGGCATTCGTCCCGGAATGTATCGTATATACGCCCGGCGCTTTTTGTGCCGTGCGCGACGGTGTGTGTGGAGTTGGCGACGTATCCGATCTTTCCGACACTTTTCAGTTGCACTTCTATTGCTTCGTCGTCATACTGGTTGTCGTAATCTTTTTTCAGTTTGACGATCTGGCCGATCTTCAGGATATTGCTCCCGGAATAATGCCGGCAACCTGTGATAGTGATGTAAGATTTGTTCATGTCAGTTTCTCTCCTTGCGTGTTCCAACTTTTTGCTCGTATTAAGTTATTATACCTAATTTCCCGGAAAATATAACTCTAATTCTTTACGCCCCAAACCTGTGGTTCTAGGATTTACAAAAAACTTGAAAATGCTAAAACTATCTGTTACTATCACTCCTATATATTTATTTCTAACATAGGGAGTGTTAAATAATGAAGGCAGCGGAGAGGCTTGCGCGGTTTTTTTCCTGCTTCCGGGGCGTCTTCGTCCGGCTCGCGGTTCTGGGCGTCATCTTGCTCCTGGCGTCCGGGGCGTTCGCGGCGTCGGACGACCCGCTTAACGGAGTGAGGAGGATAATCCCCAAATCCAGGCTTACCATTACGACAGTAGGGCCCGACGAGCAGAACGTCATGACCTTCAGAGGCCAGGATGCGTCAGCGCCTGCGGCTAAGGATGTAATCAGCAG
>JAISRE010000020.1 GCA_031273805.1 Synergistaceae bacterium
TTTCTGAATTTCATCGGAAAATTTGACGTTCCGGGATATGAGGAACCCGAGCCGGAGCCGATAGACCCTGTGGATCGCCAGCGGGCGATTTGGCGGGCTAACTATTACAAGTACCGTGACAAGATAATGGCCGCTAATGCTGAGAATGCGGCGAGGGAAAAGGCGGCGAGAGTTGCGGCCATGCCGGTTAACCCCCCGGAGGAGATTGAAGCCGAAAAGGAGGCGAAGCTACAGAGAAAGCGCGAATACCAACGCAACTACCAGCACGAATGGCAGCGCAGACGAAAAGGAAAGATTGACAAAATTGCACACGAAAAGGTAATATAACGATGGCCTTAGACAAGAATAGACCCCAAATCCGCAGGTTGATGAATTTAAATCGTTGCAGATTCTGGTTATTGCTGAGTTTATGAGATTTAGACCTTTCACCCAATGTGTGCGAGTTTGATTTTGTGTCAATCCTTGCTATTGCCACAATTGAGGGCATCTATAACAATCCAACCTGCGGATTTGGGTAGACAGTAAAACCTTGATTTTCCCTTAAATATTTTAGAAACTGCTGCCTTGACAAGTAGCATCTAAATGAAAGGTTTTTGACATATGCCCAAACTGGATTATGATATTTTGAGTGAGATGAGGCGGAAGAACTCCGCGTGGCGTTTGTTGCTGGCGGATAACTCGCCGCTTATTATAAGTTTCCTGAACAATGTTTTTATCGTCCCCAACGTAAGGGTGATGCCGGAGTCGTCTCTGTCGGAACGGCTGGACGACGAGCTTTATTTTTTGAGGGAAGCTCGCGGACCGGAGCTGTTCAAGAGACCGGCGGCGGATTATCTCAAAGAATGGGCGGAGGCCGATAAGGGCTGGCTGCGCAGGTTCTACCCCAAGGACTCCGACGAGCCGCATTACGACCTGACTCCATCGGCAGAGAAGGTTATATCATGGGTCGTCTCGCTCTCGGGAAGTTCCTTCATAGGGACGGAGTCGAGGCTCAAGATAATATTCGACCTGCTTCGCCAGATGGTGGAGGGCTCGGAGGTCGATCCGGAGATACGGGTCGCGGAGCTCAGGAAGCGCAGGGACGATATAGATTTGGAGATAGCTAAGATCGAGGGCGGGGAGATACCTCTTCTGGACAGTTCGGCGTTGAAGGATCGGTTCCAGCAGTTTTCAAATATGGCTATGGATCTTCTGAGCGACTTTCGCATGGTCGAGTACAATTTCCGCGCCCTGGACCGAAATGTGCGTGAGCGCATAGCAATGTGGGACAGAGGCAAAGGCGCGCTGCTGGATGAGATACTCAACCAGCGCGACGCCATAGCTGAATCGGAGCAGGGCCGGTCGTTTGCCGCCTTCATGGATTTTTTGCTCTCATTCAACAGTCAGAGGGAACTCGATGAACTTCTGGGCAGGGTAATGGAGATGCCGTCTGTGATAGAGATGATGCCGGATGTGAGCCTCAGGCGAATATACAAGCTCTGGTTTACCGCAAGCAAACATGTTCAGGGCGTAGCGGCGGCTCTTTCATCACAGCTTCGTTGGTTCATCGACAACAGCGTTTGGCTCGAAAATCGCAGGATAGTCGAGATATTTCAAAAAATTCAGGAGCACGCGCTTCAACTTCGCGACAAGCCTCCGCAGGGCAGTTTTATGGAGATCGACGAGACCGGGATCGACATAAATCTGATGATGGAGCGCCCGATGTTCTCCACGAGGGCGAAGACGGTTATCTCTTCGCAGGATATACTTCATGGCGACGAATCCGGCATAGATATTTCCGCGCTGTTCGAGCAGAACTACGTGGATATACCGCTGTTGAGGGAGCGTATAGAGCGGGCTCTGCGCCATGAGCCTCAGGTGACTCTCGGCGAACTCCTCGTGCAATATCCTCTGGAGAAGGGGTTGGCCGAGGTCCTGGCATACATGAGTATAGCCTCCGGCATGTCAGGGTCGATCTTTGACGATAGCTCGACCGAAGAGCTGGAATGGGAAAATGAGCTGGGGAATATGGTGGATGCCGTGATTCCCCGCGTTATCTTTACGAGATAGGTGATTGTATTTGGATGTTCCGGCGGCAAACTCAACTAATTCAGAATCAGGCAATATTTTTTCGAGAGTGCTGGTGTACCTCTACAGGGGTGTTATCTACCGCGATGCGTCGGAGGAGATATGGAACGCTCTCATGGAATCTCAGGCCCGCGTTATGGACCACTTCTCAGTGATAGGGCTTCAATTGGTGATAGACGAGAGCGAGGGCTACGCGTTTCTCCGTTATCCGCCTGCGACGGAGGAGTTCATGGGATCTGACGTCGAGATTCCCAGGCTCATCGCGAGGCGGTCCCTGACTTTCCACGTCAGCCTGCTGCTGGCGCTTCTTCGGAGACGCCTCGCGGAGTTCGATGCCGGCGGCGAGGGGACTCGGCTGGTGTTGACCCGAGAGGAGATACTTTCGATGGTCAGCATCTTTATGCCGGATGGAGCGAACGAGGCCAGGGTGATGGACCGGATAGAGGCTCACATAAACAAGATAAAGGATATGGGTTTCATACGCTCGCTGAAAAACCAGCCGCACGTCTATGAGGTGCTTGGCATAATCAAAGCTTTCGTGGATGCGGAGTGGCTTGGCGAGTTCGACAGAAGGCTTGAAAATTACAGCAAGCATATTTTATCCGGTTTGTCGGGCTTGGGGGATGAGGGTGAATGACAGGCGCGTCGGGCTCCGTGGTTAGACAAAGCGGTGTCTTGGAGCAGCATGAGATTGATTTCATCGGAGATGATTTTGACTGGTCTTCGTCCGGCTTTAGGCTGCGCCGCTTCGAGCTGCTCAACTGGGGTACTTTCCACAATAGGATATGGTCGCTGCCGCTCGATGGAAAAAACGGATTGCTGACAGGCGATATCGGTTCCGGCAAGTCCACATTTATGGATGCGCTCACGACGCTTCTTGTTCCGCCGAACAGAATCGCGTACAACAAAGCGGCTGGCGCCGATACGAGGGAGCGTACCTTGAGGTCGTATGTGGAGGGGTACTATAAGAGCGAGCGCATGGACGATCACGCTTTGGCTCGTCCGGTGGCGCTGCGGGGACCAGGGAGCTACACCATACTGTTGGGCTGTTTTTATAACGAGACGCTGGAGCAGGGCGCCACACTCGCTCAAGTATTCTGGATCAAGGAGGGAGAACCTCAACCGGAGCGCTTTTACGTCGTGGCAAATGGCGAGCTTGCGATAGCCGATAACTTTGTCAACTTCGGAGGGGATATCAATAATCTGCGGGCCAGGCTCAAAAAAAGCGGCGCCGAAATTCTGGACTCGTTCTCGAAGTACAGAACACACTTCTCGCGGGTTCTGGGCATCCCCGGCGAGCGAAGCGAACATGCGCTGAACCTCTTCCATCAGGCCGTGTCGATGAAGTCGATAGGGAATCTCACGGATTTTGTGCGCAGCCACATGCTGGAGCCATTCGCCGCCGGAGACGAGATAAAGGCGCTTATCGGCCACTTTGACGACCTCACCAAGGCTCATGACTCAATACTGAAGGCGAAGAGGCAGATAGAGCTGCTCATACCGCTTACAGACGGCTGTGATCGGCACAGGGAGATTGTGGAGGATATCAGGTCGATGGATGGGTGCCTGGCTGCCCTCGAGGTATATTTCGCGGGATATCGGGCCGATATGCTCTCGAAAAAGATTGGCGAGCTGGCTGACGACGAGGCCCGCATCTCGGCCCGGCTGAATGATCTGGCGTCGAAGAAAGAGGAGAACGGGCGCAGGGCGGATGAACTCAACAGAGATATCGCGCGCAGCGGCGGGGACAGAATAGAGGCAATTAAACAGCAGATAGGCCAGAAGACGGAGGAGTGGGAGCGGAGACGCCGTGCCTTTGACCTGTTTTCCTCTCTGCTCGAGTCCCTGGATCTGCCGCCGGCAAATAAAATCGACTCCTTCACTGAGATTAAAGGGCGCATACCGTCCATGATCTCTCAACTGCAAGACAGTATGGCTGAAAAGCAGAACGAGAAAATGGAGTTGAACGCAGAGTTTCGGGATGTCTCGGTCGAACTTGCCGAGTTGAAGAATGAGCTGAAGAATCTTCGCGGACGCAGGACGAACATCGGAGTGAAACACGTGCTCCTCCGGGACAGGCTTGCGCTGGAGCTCAATATACCTGTTGACGAAGTCCCATTCGCGGGGGAATTGCTGCGAGTCAGACCTGAGGAGAGCTCTTGGGAGGGCGCCGCCGAGCGGATACTTCACAATTTTGCCCTCTCCGTCCTCGTTCCGGAGGAGCACTATAGGGCTGTGTCGGATTGGGTTAACGTGAATCATATCGGGGGAAGACTGGTATATTACAGGGTGAGGGGAGTTGGCGGAAGGAAAAATCAGCATGAAGTACAGGATTTGTCCCCTGATTCGCTGGTCAGGAAGCTGGAGCCCCGGGCGGGCGGCCAGTTTGAGGATTGGCTCTGTGGAGAGCTTGCATCCCGCTTCAACTACATCTGCTGTGACGACATGGATAGGTTTCGTCGAGAGAGAATGGCGGTGACGAAAACCGGTCAGGTGAAGAGCAGTGAACAGCGCCATGAAAAGGACGACCGCAGCAGGATAGACGACAGGAGCCGCTATGTCCTGGGCTGGGAGAACCGCTCGAAGATCGCGCTGCTGGAAAACAGCGAGCGAGTGCTGGAGGCGCGCACGGCAAAGCTGAACGCGTCCCTGACCTCCATATCGAATGATCTGAAGGTCCTTCAAGCGCGCAACGATAATCTGGTGAAAATAGGGACTTATCAGGACTTCAGCTCCATAGACTGGCAGGGACTATCCATCGAGATCGAGGAGCTAAAGATCGAGCGAGATCGCCTGTTGGAGACCTCCGATAAGCTCAGAGAGCTCAATCAGCGTCTCATGGAGGCGCAGGAGCGGGGCAGGGATATAGACCGGAAAATTAATCGGGAGACGGAGGAGCTTGCCACCAAGAGAGCTCTTCGGGGAGAGCGGGAAAAGTCTTTGGAGATGACGCGCGTGATATTGACGGATGAGGCCCTCAGGGAGCACTCGCCGTATTTCGGGATGCTCGACATGTTCACCGGGGAGTTTTGCGGTGAATCCCCAATATCCTTGGATAACTGCGAGAAAAACGAGCGTCTGGTCCGCAGTAAATTGACAGGCCGAAAGGATTCAAAGACGCGGGAGGCTGAATCCATAGCCGCGAAGATGATCGTCCTGATGTCGTCGTTCAGAAGGGAGTATCCGCTGGAGACGCAGGAGTTCGATGTCTCCATGAGATCTGCCGATGACTACGGGCGCCTTCTAGCCCGATTGAGGATGGATGATCTACCCAGATTCGAAGCCAAATTCAAGGAGCTTCTGAACGAGAACACCATCAGGGAGATAGCTGCGTTCCAAGCTCAACTCAACAGCGAATCGCAGAACATACGGGACAGGATCGAGACGATAAACAGGTCTCTCGCAAGCATAGATTATGCGCAGGGGCGTTATATCAAGCTGGAGGTTCACAGGGAAACGGAGAAGCAGATAAAGGCCTTTCAGGACAATTTGCGAGCCTGCACCGAGGGGGCGATAACCGGTTCGACTGATGACTCGTACTCAGAGAGCAAGTTCCAGAACGTCTGCAGTATTATCGAGCGCTTCAAAGGGCGCCCCGAGCACTCCGACGCCGACGCGCGCTGGACCGCGTGGGTGACCGATGTTCGAAACTGGTCCACGTTCTCTGTGTCGGAGGTATGGCGGGAGACGGAGGAGGAGTACGAGCACTACGCGGACTCAGGCGGAAAGTCAGGAGGACAGAAGGAGAAGCTGGCCTACACGATACTCGCTGCGAGCCTCGCGTACCAATTCGGGCTCGGAGACGGGGCGTCGAACCCCAGGACGTTCCGCTTTGTCATGATAGACGAGGCGTTTGGCCGTGGTTCTGACGAATCGGCTCAATTCGCCCTTTCTCTGTTCAGGACGCTCAATCTTCAACTGCTGATAGCCACGCCGCTCCAGAAGATACATGTCATAGAGCCGTATATCTCTCGCGTTGCATTTGTGCGGAACGAGGATGGCAGAAACTCCTGCGTGAGCAACATGACGATAGAGCAGTACCTGGAGGAGAAAAATGCCGCGCGCGGCATGGACGACGCGTGAGGATATCGTATCGCATCTGCGAAAGTTATGGGACAGAGGAGACATCCTCTCGTCTTATGTGACGGGCAGGGACATATTTCCTCTCTCGATACCGGTCAAGGGGCCATCGTCCCGGGAGTTCAGCGAGAGGTTTGACGAGGCTCGCCGTTGGGTCGCGTCGCTGATGGAAGGCGCCAAGAGCGGCAGGTACAGTGTTGAGCTGTTCAGCGTGAACCATCGTGTATTGGGACGCAATGATCTGCCGGCCAAGGTGTGGATTGAGGACAGAATAGACGCTCTCTCCCTGCTTCGGGTCGGCGGTGAGTCCGCCGCGTTCAGGGGGATGATCGAGGTTGCGGAGAACGAATGCCCCCCGCTGCTGGCATATCTGGAGCGCTACCCGATACAGGCGCTGTCCTACGCGGAGGATTGGGAGCGGATTATAGATACTGTCGTATGGGTTATGCGTCATCCAAAACCGGGCGTTTACCTCAGGCAGATAGACGCGCGTGGCGTCGATACAAAGTTCATAGAGCGTCGCAGAGGCGTATTCGCCAGGCTGCTGGATATGGTTCTGCCGCAAGATGCGGTTGATCATGGATTTTCCGGCTCAGACGAGTTTGCGCGTCGTTACGGCTTCCTGAAGCCCCCGACGCTCATTCGCTTTCGCCCTCCCATCGGATGCGAGGCGTTTCCTGACTGCGTTTCAGATCTCTCTCTTCCCGCTGATGAATTTGCCCGGCTCGACCTTGGGTTTTCCGACGCCATTAAAGTTCTTGTAACGGAGAACCTGATAAATTTTTTATCAATACCGAGGACTGACGACTCTATTTTGATATGGGGGGCAGGGTACTCCTTTGACGAGATGGCTTCAGCGCATTGGATGAAGCCGCTTGAAATTTTCTACTGGGGGGACATAGATACGCATGGTTTCGCCATTTTAAGTCAGTTCAGGGGATATTTTCCGCAGGCGCGCTCTTTTTTGATGGACTATGATACTCTCATACGCCATAAGGAGCTATGGGTCGAGGAGCCAAAGCCCGCCGCGCACGAGCTCAAGAACCTGACGGATGATGAGGCGGCTGTCTACGACACGTTACGTCACAACAAATTTGGGGAGCGCGTCAGACTGGAACAGGAGAGGCTCTCGTACTCCTGGGTGGAGCGTGCGCTGCGGGAGATATAGCGTATTTGTCTTGGCTATCGCGGTTCCGCAACGCGCCGCAACGGCGGTCTTGTGACGCCGACCGCCGCTACCGCTAAGACAATGGCTGTTACGGTTTAGGGAAGCGCTGATTAATTCGCTTAAGCGACGTAGGGTTTAAATCTTCACCCTTTAGGCTTCTAACAATAAATCAGCCTTCCTAGATGTGTTTTACGCTATGGTTATTTCCTGGCTCAGATAGACGGACTGCACTGCATGTATCAGCTCGACTCCATCCGCGAATGGTTTCTGGAACGCTTTACGTCCGAGGATGAGCCCGCTTCCTCCCGCGCGTTTGTTGATCACCGCAGTGTACACCGCCTCCGCGAGGTCGTTCTTCCCCGCCGCCCCGCCTGAGTTGATAAGGCCAACCCTGCCGGAGTAACAGTTCAGGAGCTGATAGCGAGTCAGGTCAATTGGATGGTTTGTGCAAAGCGATTCATACATCTGCGGGGCGGATTTGCCAAATTTGAGAGCGGTGAAACCGCCGTTGTTCTCTGGCAGCTTCTGCTTGATTATGTCCGCCTCTATCGTCACTCCCAGATGGTTAGCCTGGCCTGTAAGGTCAGCGGCAAGATGGTAGTCGGCGTTCTGCGTGCTGAACGCGTTGTTGCGAAGATAACACCAGAGAATCGTGGCCATTCCAAGCTCGTGTGCGCGCTCAAAGGCCTGGCTGATCTCAACTATCTGACGTCCGGACTCCTCGCTGCCGAAATAGATTGTGGCGCCCACCGCTGCGGCCCCCATATTCCATGCCTGTTCCACCGAGGCGAAGAGCAGTTGATCGTATTTGTTGGGATACGTCAGAAGCTCGTTGTGATTTATCTTTACAACATACGGTATCCTGTGCGCGTATTTCCGCGCTGTCATGCCAAGCACGCCGAGTGTGCTTGCCACAGCGCTGCAGCCGGCCTCTATGGCGAGCTTGATGATATTTTCGGGATCGAAATACATCGGGTTTGGAGAGAAACTCGCGCCGGCCGTGTGCTCGATACCCTGATCGACTGGAAGAATGGAGATGTAGCCGGTCCGGGCGAGATTTCCCGTATTGTAAAGAGAAGCCAGAGAGCCTAAAACTCTGTTAGATCTGTCCGACTGCAGCCATATCCTGTCGAGATGATCAGGACCCGGCAGGCAGAGAGTGTCTTTTGCTACCGCGCACTTGTGATGGAGAAGGTTTTCTGCTTTGTCGCCCAGAAGATCGATTATTTTTTGCAATGTTATTCCTCCCTATTTATATATATCCTGCATTACAATTATATAAGATATTATGCGCGATATCGCAGTTGCACATCAGCCTTTTGTGAGATTAACAAATATATTATTAACCTATTCTGTGGAGATAGTAAGGGGACGGCGTTTTATAAACAGAGCGTGTCAGGACTCTGTTTTTTCTTTTATCCTCGCGGCAATATACGACTGCACCTGTTCTTTTGGAATATCGAGCGCAACTGAGAATTCGCTGAAAAGTATGTCCTCCGCTCTCTTCATGAACGCATCTTCCATGGTGCCGAACCTGCGGTTGTGGTCCAGCAAAAAATGTTTTTTCGAGTACAGGGACATTGTAAGTTCAATGAGTTTTGCGCAGTCGCGGGTTTTGATGATCGATTCGCAGTGCTCCATGATTTGTTTGAACTCATTGTCGCAGTAGGTCCCGGTGTTTATATCCGGGATCGTGTCGATCAGAGCCAGGGCGTCATTCCTAGTGATGACGGGACGCATCAATATATTTGTATTGTCGACGGGGTTGTAAATAACGCAGTCCTGATGCAGCGGTTTCAACACATAGTAGAGCCTTTCCCGGTCTATATCCGGAAAATCGAGTTTGGTAATGTTCGTGACCCTGCAAACACAATTACTTCCTCCGTAGATGATTAAATCTCCAACCTGATACATATAAGACCTCCACTATTCTCCCCTCGATTGTTTAGCGAGAGACTATGCGTGTTTGAAAAGCAGTTTCGACCTGTGCCCTAAAGCAGGAGTTAACCTCTTGTCCGATGCTCCTGCCGAAATCGGTCGAATTTTGCGGAACGCTTAAATGAAAGAAGCGGTTCTGATAACTGGGCTTACGTTTGTCAGAACCGCACGCTGTGTATATATTTTAGCACAATATTACGGTTTTATGTAAGTTATGCGAATAGTATTAAATCCGACAGACTGTTAGTGGCGTTTTACTGAGGCCGCATACTCATAGACGATTATGATAATCGTCGCTATAACGGGGTCGTGCGGAGTTTAAAAATCGCGCGGTCCCGTTTAAAAGTCAGCCGAAGCTGGGTGTGGTAGAATATCTTGCAGGAGAGGCTCCGGGCAATTTTTTATTTAGCCGGGGTTGCCTGACTCGGAGAATCACCCGGCGGAATCGAGGTGATTCAGGGTGAAAGAAGGCAAAAAAAAGAGCTACTGGGTTACCGCCCTCGTAGCTCTTGCCTCTGCGCTTCTGGGAGTGATCGTGAGACTCCTTGAAGCTCTTATCCTAAACTAACTTTGGCCTGTAAGCCCCGGCTGAGTTAGAGCCTCAGTCAGGCAGGGCCTTGCAAGACGTTTCCTCCTGCTTCCTCTCCGGCGGGAGGTCTTGCTTTTCCAATAGGTATTATATCACACGGCGGGCGATTTTATGGCTTTCTCAGTCCTGCTTGCAGTGTCGGCGCATGAGTATTGCAACTATGATTTGCGTCTGAATTTTCAGCCGCGTGGAGTCAGATACTCTCGCAGCTTTTCCAACACGTCGTCCAGGCTGAGCGGCTTGCCCACGTGGGCGTTCATGCCTGACTCAAGGCACCTCTCGATGTCCTCACGGAACACGTTGGCCGTCATTGCGACTATGGGGATCTCTTTTGCCCTCGGTATATCGAGCGAACGTATACGGCGCGAGGCCTCGTAGCCATCCATCTCCGGCATCTGCACGTCCATGAAGATCATGTCGTATTTGTCTGGGGCCGCGCTGAACATCTTTACCGCCTCCAACCCGTTTTCCGCGTAATCGATCTTCAACATTGTCGGTTCTATGAGGGAGGAGACAATTTCACGATTTATTTCAACATCCTCAGCCAGGAGCACGCAATATCCCTCAAAACAGTCTATGGCGCCGGTCCTGCCGCCGCCCGATTCAGGAGGCGCGGTTGCGCCCAGGCATTCGTTGATACAATCGGCGATCGAGGACGGGAAGATCGGTTTCGGCAGAAATTTATCCACTCCAACGCTACGCGCTTTCTCCTCTATGGCGCTCCATTCCGCTGCCGAAATCATGATTACGACTGATTTGTTATCTGCTTTACCCTTGATTATGCGTGAAAGCTCTATTCCGTCCATGCCCGGCATCCTCCAATCGACAAAACAGATGTCGTACGCGTCTCTCATTTCGAGCAGTTCAACGGCTTCCTCCCCGCTGGACGCAACGTCGCACGTCATGCCGAAACCATTCATTATCTCCCTCAGATAATCTCTGACTTCCGGCATGTCATCCACCACCAGCGCCCGTATGTTCTTCCAATCCATCCCCGGATTCAGAATGTCATGAGGCCGCTCCACGCCGCGCCCTGTCTGAATGGTGAAGGCGAATGTCGCTCCCTTGCCCAATTCTGATTTTATCCATATCTCTCCGCCCATCAATTCGACAATCCGCTTGGATATCGCAAGCCCCAGCCCGGTACCGCCGAATTTGCGCGCCGTGCTGCTTTCGGCCTGTTCGAAGGAGGTAAACAGGCGCCGCTGCTGCTCTTTTGAAATGCCTATTCCTGTATCGATCACCTCTATTTGAATCGTGCATACGCCGTCATCCTCATTCACAAAACGCGTCTCGAGGGATATAGTCCCCCCTTCGGGGGTGAACTTCACGGCGTTGCCCAGCAAGTTCGTTATCACCTGCGACAGCCTCTGATCGTCGCCGATCAGATTGTGGGGGATCATCTTGTCTATGTGCACCGTGAAATTCTGATGCTTCTCGTCGACCCTGAAGTTGATTATGTTCGCCACCCGCAGCAGCATCTTCTCGAAGTTGAACTCCGCAGGAGAAAGCTCGAACTTATTAGCCTCGATCTTCGACATATCGAGTATGTCGTTTATGACCCCCAGCAGATGTGTGGAAGCGCCCTCTATTTTATTGAGGCAGTAGTTCTTTCGCTCGATATCGGATGATGATTTCGCTATGGTGGTCATCCCTATAATCGCGTTCATAGGCGTCCTCATCTCGTGGGACATGTTCGAGAGGAAATTGCTCTTGGCGCGGCTGGCCGCGTGCGCCTCCTCGATGGAGCCGCGAAGCGCCAGCGTCGTATCGTTGCGCATCAGGGCGTTTGCCAGAAGCAGGCTTCCGGAGCGCAGGATACCCTCCTCGTCCTTCGAGAAGAAGCGTTCTTTGCGGCAGTCGTCAAAACTGACAAATCCCCAAAATTTATCCTGCAAAAACACCGGTATCACCAGGATGGAGATGACGCCGTAAGGCGACAGACGCTCCCGCTCGCGAGGCGGCAGACTGCTCACAGGGCCGTTTACACACTCCCCAGAGGCAAATTTCGTCTCCCATTCAGGGATGCTGTCGATATAGGAAAATTCAAAAGATGGTTCTATTTCGTCAGCAACGTGGCTTTTGACGTATTCGTCGTCAACCCATTTAAATATTCTGGAGTAACTCAGCAGCCCATCCTTAGTTTGATTTTTCCAGATGAATATCCGGTCGACCTCTACGCATCGCGCCATCATCTCCATGCCATGCGTCAGCGCTTCCTCGAACTCCTCGACGTCTGAGGCCAGCAGAAGGGAGGCCGCGTCGTTCACGGTGTGAAGGAGTTTGTCCTGTCTGACCAGTTCCTTTGTCCTCGAACGCACCGTCATTTCGAGTTTTTTCCCCTCCTGCCTGCGCCGCAGGAACATGATGAAAAGAAGCACAAGCAGGCAGAGCATCAAACCAGTTGCGCCAATAAACCACGGTATTTGCGCCTGTGCCATCTTTCCCCGGTAATCGAACACTTTCCGCGTCCAGCGGTCGGATATACTCTCAGTATCTATCAGGCGTAACGCTTTCGTCACTATGGATGCCAGAATATGCTCCTCGGCGTTAAAGCCAAATGTGGATTCAACGGGGTATTTGAAGACTATATTTGCTTTAAAACCCGGTCGCTCCTGGAAGTTCGTCTGGCTGAGAAGCAGGTTCCTCGTCGCCATCACCAGATCGATTTCCCCTTGTTCGAGCGCTTCGAAGGCGTCTGTAGTATTTGAATATTCAACGATATTGACGTGGTCGGGGAACCATTTATGAAATATCTCGGAGTATGCCGTATCGATCATGAGGCCGACTTTGGAATAAAGTATCTCGTTTATATCGAGGTTCTTGAATTCAGCGAGTGAGATCAGCGCGTAGTAATCGGTCTGATACGATGCGTCTGACCACAGAAAATGACCCTCCCGTTCTCTTGAGCGGATGAGCTCCGTAATAACCGCCGCTTCGCCGTTTTTCAGCATAGCCAGAAGCTCGGGCCATTCCATTGGTTCTTGGTTCGCTCGCACAAAAGTGAGCCCCGTAAGTGTCTCTATCTCGCCGAGCACGTCGCACGCCACGCCCTGCCACGCGTTTTCCTGGCTATTGTAGAAGCTGACCGGATAGTTGTCGTATTCTATGGCTATTGGAATTTCAAGATTGCGTGTGATGTGGTCATTGATGTATTTTTTTTCGTCCGGTTCCATCTGCATGAACAGCTTATGACGCCTGTAGTCTCGCTGCCCCTGGTTGTAAAGACTGATAAGATGCTGTATGGCCCCGTTTTGCAGCGCCTTCTGGGTGACGGATATTATGGGTTCGAGCTCGGGGTTTTGCGTTGTGAGGGAGACAGGGCCGTATATCAGCGGGAAAAAATCTTCCGCCGTCACGTCGCCATATTCATCAAAGGCCGCTTCGGCGGTGCCTTCGTCGAAAAAAGCGTCTATTTCACCGGTTTTCAGCATGTTATAGGCCGTCGGATAATCATCGATGAAAACAGCGTCGAACGTATACGCTTCAAGAGATTTGACCTGTTCGTAAGTCATCGCGCCTTCAAGAAAGGCATAGCGCATTGTCCGGGATTTAGCTGTTTCATGCAGCCTATCGCTGTTCGTCAAGCGCATATATTTAACCGAACGCTCGGCTATAGCATCCGTCATATAATATGTTTTTTTGCGTTCCTCAGTTGCCGTCAGCTCCCCGGTGAAATCAACCGCTTGCAGCTGGAGCTTGGAAATCAGGTCGCCCCACTCGTATATCGCGGGTTCGAAGGATATTCCGAAAAGGTCAGAGAGCCAATCGCAGAAGAGCGCGGAGAATCCATCTATTTTTCCGTCCTGATTGTAAAACGTTTCGGTGCTCAAGCTCATGCCGTAGATAAAAGAGTCCCGCCTCGCCTTTAATTTCTCGATGGCCGATATCTCTTCAGGCGTCACACCGGGTATGTCTCGGTAAGAGACGCCCATTTCAAGCCCTCTTCGATCCCTCTGGTCCGCGCTCTCGCATATGGATGTGCATAAAAATAACATTCCGGCTAAAAACAAACAGGCTATTTTTTTTATCTTCGGCATTTCAAAAAACCCATCTTTCTGACATTTGGATCATTGTCAGGACGAATTCATCGCCCATACGAGGTGCTGTTTAGGTTTCGAAACCATATTTTATCATAATTTCATAGCTACATAATTTATATCTGATTTATATCTGACGAGTTTGCCGAGGGGACGAATGGGTTAGGCGTGCTGTTTGTCTGGAAATGATTAAAGCTGTTTTCATTAATCGTCCTGAAGCAATAGAGAGCTTAGTTTGTGTTTATCGATCTATAATGATAATATTACAGTCTTGATTAGCTTTATACGCAGAGTTTAGGAGGCTCGTCCATGTCATCGGAAAAAAAATCAAATGATTACAAAGGTACTCTCTTTCTTCCTCAGACAGATTTTCCAATGCGCGCCAATCTTTCGTCACGTGAGCCGGGTTTTCTCGAGTTCTGGGACAAGAAGCAGGTCTACAGGAAACTTGTAGAGGATCGCAGGGATAGGACTCCTTTCATACTCCACGACGGGCCGCCATACGCCAACGCAAACATCCATATAGGCACGGCGCTCAATAAAATTCTGAAGGACATCATAGTGCGCTACAAGTGGATGCGCGGATACTTCGCCCCATACGTTCCGGGCTATGACACGCACGGTATGCCGATAGAGCATAAGGTCCTGAAGGACGCCGGTATAACCTCCGACTCGATAGACCCCGTAGAGCTTCGCAAACGCTGTGCCGAACATGCCGTCAGGTACGCCTGTGTGCAGACCGGGGAGTTCTCGCGCCTTGGGGTAATGGGGGACTGGGAGCATCCATACATCACGCTCGCCACGCACTATGAGGCGGCGCAGATGCGGGTGCTGGCGGACATGATAGAGAGAGGTCTCGTGTACAAGGGGCGCAAAGCCGTCTTCTGGTGCATAGACTGCGAGACGGCGCTCGCTGCGGCAGAGATAGAGTACGAGGACGAGACATCCCCATCCATATACGTGTCATATCCATTCAAGGAGGCGGCCGAGAAATTTTCCCAGCTCTCCGGGCGCGACGTCAACGCGATAATATGGACCACCACGCCCTGGACACTGCCGGCGAGCCTTGCCATCGCGCTTCACCCAGATCTTGACTATTCGTTCTATGAGTCCGGCGGCAAGGTTTATCTGATAGCCACCGAGCTTCGGGACGAGGTGGCAAAGGCCACAGGCATCGAGTTCGGCAGAGAGCTGCATAGGGTAAAGGGCAAGGCATTGGAGGGCTTCAAAGCCGTCCATCCATTCTACGACGACCGCAAGATAATCTTTGTGCTGGCTGACTACGTAACGCTGGAGGCCGGTACCGGCTGCGTACATACGGCGCCGGGGCACGGCGCAGAGGACTACGAGACCGGCGTCAGGTATGGAATAGACATATACAACCCGGTGGACTCAAAGGGATTTTTCTATCCCGATACGGGGCTTGTCGGCGGCATGTCGCTGGAGGACGCGTCCAAGCTCATCTTCAAGACGCTCGCGGAGAGCGGAAGGCTCCTGGGCCGGATGAAGATAACGCACTCATACCCGCACTGCTGGAGATGCAAGAAGCCGGTAATATTCCGAGCGACGGATCAATGGTTCGTCGATGTCTCAAAGTTCAGGGACAGGGCGTTGGACTGCATCGAGAGCGAGGTGCAGTGGGTTCCGTCGTGGGGCAGGGACAGGATATTCAACATGGTCCGCGACAGGTTCGACTGGTGCCTCAGCCGACAGAGAATTTGGGGTATGCCCCTGCCTGCGTTCCACTGCGACGACTGTGGAAGCGCCATACTAACCCCTGATCGCACCCGCGTGATCGCGGACAAATTCAAAGAGCATGGCAGCAACTACTGGTGGGAGGCGTCGCCGCAGGAGCTTCTGGGAGACCTCGCCTTCTGTCCGGAGTGCTCCGGCAGGAACATCACTAAGGAAAACAACACTATGGACGTCTGGTTCGACTCCGGATGCAGCCATAAGGGGGTCCTCGAAAACCCCGAGGTGTGGCCTGAACTCAGCTTTCCGGCCGATATGTACCTGGAGGGGAGTGACCAGCACAGAGGCTGGTTCCAGTCATCCCTGCTCACGTCAGTAGCGACGCGCGGCATCGCGCCCTACAGGGCAGTCCTGACCCACGGTTTCATCGTCGACGAGAAGGGGCGCAAGATGTCGAAGTCGCTGGGCAACGCGGTGTATCCTCAGGAGATAGTCGAAAAGTACGGGGCGGACATACTCAGGCTTTGGGTGGCCTCCACAGATTACAGGGGCGACATCAGCA
The DNA here is from genome assembly GCA_031273805.1 of Synergistaceae bacterium. Taxonomy (GTDB): domain Bacteria; phylum Synergistota; class Synergistia; order Synergistales; family Synergistaceae; genus JAIRKI01. Next base: position 16,137 of record JAISRE010000020.1, read on the forward strand.
TATCGCCTGCAATAATATCGAACCTATCGGAATCGTACAGGAGGATTCGCAACACCGCGAGGTTCCTGCTGGCCAACCTCAACGGATTTGACCCGAAGCGGGACATCATACCGCACCCGGACCTGCCCGAGGTTGACCAGTACATACTTCTCAAACTGGCAAATATCGTACGGAGGGGCACTGAGGACTTCGACGGCTACGAGTTCCATCTCCCGATGTCCAAGGTGCATCAGTTCTGCGACAACGAGCTGTCGTCGTTCTACATAGACATCTCAAAGGAAAAACTCTACGCTGACCGCACTGACTCCCATTCGCGCAGATGCGCCCGATCCGTCATGTGGGAGGTTCTCTCCTCCATTACAAAGCTCATAGCTCCGGTGCTCTGCTTCACATCCGAGGAGATCTGGCAGGAGATACGGCGCATGGACGAATCCCTGCCGGAGAGCGTGCACTTAGCCCTGTGGCCGGAGCCCGCGTCTGACGGTCTTGACGGTGATATCCTGGCGCGCTGGGACAGGGTGATGGAAGCTCGCGGGGCAATATTGCGAGCGCTCGAGACGGCGCGCTCGCAGGGAGTGATCGGACACGCGCTGGACTCCTCCGTGTGGGCTGTTTTTGGCGAAAATTACAGCGACCTGGACTCGCACGTATCAGAAGGCGACTGGGAGACGATATCCATCGTGTCGAGCTTCAAAAAATCCGCCTCTCCGGAAACTGCGGATGTGATTTACAGGGACGAGACCACCGGCATCGTCGTCGGCGTAAGCAGGAGCAAGGACGAGAAGTGCCCGAGGTGCTGGAAACATAGACCGGAGATTGGGACACAGGAGGTCTGCAGCCGCTGTGCCGACGCCCTCAAATATCTGGGGAACCACTGATCTAATAACCTTTGGTTACAAAAAGAACACGCTCATCAGTGATTCCCCGGGGAGATAATATTTTTCAAAATATTCCGCTTGACGAGGCGGAGGCAAGGGCGGACGACGCCCCGGCCTCCGCTTTGCACGATATGGTCGTCTCTGCGGCTATGGCAGGTCATCGCCTCGATTTTGCCGTATCCAGGGAGCTTGGCATCAGCCGGGCCTACGCACAGAGCCTCATAAAAAAAGGGTTGATCGCCTCAGCTGACGGACACAGGATAAAGCCGTCGATCAAGGTGGAAAACGGCGAACGATACGCCATAGACGTGCCCGCTCCGGAAAAACTCGACCTCGAGCCGGAGGACGTGACCTTCGGCGTCGTTTACGCCGACGAGGACATAATTGTTGTCGACAAGCCCGCCGGGCTCGTCGTCCACCCCTCCCCCGGACACTGGAGCGGCACGCTCGTGCATGGGCTGCTCTTTCGCTTCCCGGAGCTGGGGAACCTGAATGGGGTCGAGCGGCCGGGGATCGTTCACAGGCTTGACGCCACCACTTCCGGCCTGATGGTGGTGGCGCGCAGCGGGCTCGCACAGGAGAAATTATGGAGCGCTTTTAAGGCGCGCGCGATAGACAAGACGTACATAGCGCTATGCCACGGGACCCCGCGACTGAGAGAGGCCCGTATCGACATGCCTATAGCGCGTGACAGCGCTAACAGAAAGAGGATGGCGGTTCAGGACGACGGCAGGGCGTCCGTGACGGATTACGAGGTTTTATGGAGCGCGGGAGAATATTCGCTGATAAAGTGCGTTCTTCTCACCGGCAGGACCCACCAGATACGCGTTCATCTGAACGCGATCGGTTGTCCGCTGGCGGGCGACGCTCTGTACGCCCCGTCCAGAAAAAACCCGTTCGACTCTCTTGACAAACCACGGGTTTTTCTGCACTCGTGGAAATTATCCTTCGCCCACCCAAGGAACGGGGAGTGTATTGCGTTCAGGAGCTTCCTGCCGGAGGAGCTGAAGGATTTCCTGCGCGGCATACGACACCCCGAACGGCGTTGACTGCGATCTCCTCACTGACGAGTGGATTATGCGACATCCCGCTGCTTTATTGCACACAGGAAAAAAGGGAAAATTCCAAAAGGAAAAAATTCCTTATTGACTCCATCATGGAAATATGCTAATCTGAAAATGTCTTTCAGATTGTTATTTGGAGGGAAATCGTGAATCGTCCGATAAGATACAACACAGCACAGAGCAAGGCAATTCTGGAGTATATAGCGTCGCTCGACGGGGTGCATGTTACTGCCGCCCAAATTGCCGGGCACTTTGCGGAGACAGAATCTTCAATAGGGCTTACAACCATCTACAGACACCTGGATAAGTTGGTTGAGAGCGGTAAAGTGCGCAAATATTTTGTTGACGGCGTGACCAGCGCTTGTTACCAGTATATAGACAACGGAACGGACTGCTCGGAGCATTTTCATTTGAAGTGCGACATATGCGGGACTCTGTTGCATCTGCAGTGCGACATGCTCAATGAAATTCCGGAACACGTATATGGAAAACATTCATTTCTTATCAACAGAAGTAAAATAGTTTTTTACGGCAAATGTGCCGACTGTCTGAAGAAGGATTCTGGGGGTCATCGGTGATGAACATATTTGGACGCTCTTTATGCGTAACTCGAGGCTTGACACGTCGTTCAAACAAGCGCTGCAGGAGGCAGTTTCTGAGGCGATTTCTCCTATCGCTGTTCTGCGCGTGTTTTATATCCGCATCGATCCTTTTAACTGTATTTGCCCTGATTCACGCACGTCACGACCACGATCACGGCGGCATAGGAGGGGATTGCTCCGTATGTACTCAAATTATGGCGGCGCAAAATTTATTTAGACAGCTCGGCATCTCGGTTAAATGTGTGATGTTTGCCTTTGGAAGTATGTATATTACGCTCCACGTCATGAAGTTTGCCAATTTCTGGATATACCTTCAAACTCTAACCACGCTCAAAATTCAATTAAACATTTGAAATAACCTATAATTAATCACTGAAATTCCGTATCATCCTTAATTTTATTCCTGATTCAAACAGGATAGCGCGTGTTTGAGTCAAGGACTGGGGGTTCTGTGTATTTTTTCAGCCCTAACACAAAAAAATGGAGGTGTCTTTACCATGAGAAAATTGATTTCAATACTGCTGTCAGCGTTGCTGATGGCGACGGCGTTTTCCCTCTGCGGGCAGGCGGCGGCCCCTGCGGCTTCAGGCAAGAAGCTCAGCGTTGTCACAACAATTTTTCCCCCTTACGACTTTGTGCGCGCTGTCGCCGGCGACAACGCCGAAATCACGATGCTTCTCCGGCCCGGTACGGAGAGCCACTCTTACGACCCGACTCCGCAGGATATACTCAAAATCAAAAACTGCGACGTCTTTATATATGGCGGAGGAGAATCGGATGAGTGGGTGGAGGGCGTCCTGGAGTCGACCGATACGTCAAAGATGAAGATCATCGCCCTTATGGATTGCGTTGACGTAGTCGAGGAGGAGATAGTCGAGGGTATGCAGGACGAGGAGGAGCACAGCCACGACGAGGATTTCGAGGACAGCGACGTCAAGGACCGCCCGACGTTTGCCGACTGGAAGGGCGACTGGCAGTCGGGCTACCCGTATGTATTGAACGGCGCGCTGGACGAGGCTTTCGAGCATAAGGCCGAGGAAGACGACAGCAAGACCGCTGAGGATTACAAGAAATACTACGCCGACGCGTACAGGATCGAGTACAACCGCATCGTCATCGACGACGATACAATCACATACTACACGGACAAAGAGGTCGCCAAGGTCAAGTATGAGTACAAGGGAGTTGTCATTCTGCTCAACAAGAGCGGTCAGAAGCGCGTGAGGTATCAGTTTCAGGCCGTTGGCGAGACGAACGGAGCGCCGAAGTATTTACAGCTGAGTGATCACCTCATAGCGCCGGGCGAGCGTCCCGAGCACTTTCATCTATATAACAACAACGATGGCTTCGAGAAGCTGAGCAAGGAATTTGACAATTGGCCGACGTTTTACCCGTCGTCCATGACCGGCGCCGATATCATGGCGGAGCTGAAAGGGCACGACCATGAGGAGGAGTATGACGAGCACGTCTGGACATCGCCTGCAAACGCGAAGAAGATCGTCCAAAAAATATGCGATACACTGGTTGGGCTGGACTCAGCTAACGCGAACGTATACAAAAACAACACGTCTGCCTACATAAAAAAGCTGGACGAATTGGACAAGGCGTTCAAAGATGTAGTGAAGGGCGCCGCGCGTAAGACCTTAGTGTTCGGCGACCGCTTTCCATTCCGCTACTTTGCGGATGCCTACGGGCTCAAGTACTTTGCAGCGTTCCCCGGCTGCTCCACCGAAACAGAGGCCAGCGCGGCGACAGTCGCGTTCCTGATAGACAAGGTCAAGGCTGAGCGCATCCCTGTCGTATTCTACATCGAGCTGTCCAACGAGAAGATAGCGGACACTATTTGCGAGGCTACCGGAGCGAAGAAGCTGCTGCTGCACGCAAGCCACAATATTACCAGGGACGACTTCCGGAAGGGCCTGACATATCTCGATATCATGACCGCCAACGTGGATACCTTGAAGGAGGCGTTGAAGTAGATCGCAGCATTACTGGGCTGCAAGCCCTTCGACGCTCAGCCCATTTTAGGATGTTTAACCGGTTTCTAACTAAATCAATCTGCTGTGCAGCTGGCTTATTGATTTAGTATGAAAATAAAAGCGCCGACATAACCCAGGAGCCCGATGGGAGTTGCCTCCCGATTCCCATCGGCAAATCAAAGGCTTGGAGAGCCCCCAACTCATCCAAGCCTTTATTGACTGCAACTTACATGATGCCAGCACTGAGACAAAGTCAAACTTAAAAGTTAACTTGTCAGCCGGCACCCCGTTTGGAACTTATTACAATAATTTTACTATAGACTATAGGAGGTTATTATTTATGAAAATTTACAGCAAATTCTTCGTCATCCTGCCGTTGCTGTTTCTCCTTTCGGCGGCTTCGCCCGGCATGTGCGGTGTAGTTTCTTCATCCAGCAATTTACAGAAGGACGAGCTTGTCATAGCCACTGGAGTCATCAGTGAAATAGGGTTTGACCCGTGCAAAGGTTGGGGAAGATATGGCGCGCCTCTGTTTCAGAGTACGCTTATTACCGCGAATCAGGAACTGACGTATGACTACGATTTAGCGACGAAATTTGAAGTCAGTTATGACGGTCTCGTTTGGACTTTCAAAATTCGTGACGACGCAAGATTTTCGGACGGCGTCCCAGTGAAAGCCTCGGATGTCGCGTTCACATTCAATACGGCGAAAAAAATCGTCAGCTGGTTTGATTTCAGCCTTTTAAAAGAGGCGAAGGCCATCGATGACACGACGGTCGAGTTTCATTTGAATGAAGTTTCTTCGGCGTTTCCATTTCTGACCGCGAGAGTGGGAATTGTACCGGAGCACGCATATGGCGACGGCTACAGTGAGAAGCCGATCGGTTCCGGCCCCTATGTAATGGTGCAGTGGGACAGAAAAGAGAAAGTTATCGCCATGCGCAATGAGCATTATTACGGCAAGAAGCCTAAATTCAAGAAGCTGACAATGCTGCTGCTCGGGACGGACGCAGCTTACGCCGCAGCTAAAGAGGGACTGGCGGATGTGGCGAAAGTTTCCGAACCGCTTGCCGTAAATAAAATTGATGGATATAGATTAGTCACTGTAGGAACTATAGATAAACGAGGCATTGCCCTCCCTTATCGCCCCTCGACCAAGGAAGTCAGTGAAAAGGGTTACCCCATAGGCAACGCCGTCACCAGTGACATTGCGATTCGCAGGGCTATAAACTATGGCATCAGCCGGGAGAGGGTCAACCAGGACGCTTTGAATGGGATGGGGCGCCCCGTTTATTCAAACGCCGACGGATTTCCATGGGCTAATCCTGACGTGGTCATCAAAGACGGGGATGTTGAAAAGGCCAAAGCCATTCTTGAAGAATCCGGTTGGGTTGACGCCGACCGGGATGGCATCCGCGAAAAGAGCGGTGTCAAAGCCGAATTTACCATTCTCTACGGGGCCGGCGACACGACGCGGCAGATGCTTGCCCTGGCTGTCAGCGAGCAGGCGAAAACCCTGGGAATAAATATCGTAGTGGAGGGCATGAGCTGGGACGACGCATTGCCTCGGGCGCATAAAGACGCTTCCCTCATCGGGGGAGGAATTGTCGACCTGATGGAGTTCTACAATCATTTTACGTCCTCTTATGGAAGAGACAATGAGTGGATCAATCCGATCTATTACGGCAATGAAACAGTAGACGGCTATCTGAAAAAGGCGCTGCACGCCACCTCCGATAAGGAAGCGTATGAAAACGCCCGTAAAGCGCAGTGGGACGGGACGACGGGCATGAGTGTATTGGGTGACGCTCCGTGGGTCTGGCTGGTCAATAATCAGGATATATACTTCATCCGCGACGGGCTCGATATCGACGTCAGCACACAAAAAATGCATGGGCACAGCAGTTACTTCTCCATTTTGAGCAACATAGAGGAGTGGGATTACCCAAAACAGTAGGATCGTTTATCTGAGGAAGCGCTGATGTAATGTTCTTCGAGCGAAATGGAGAGCGGATTCACCCATTGCAGCCTAAGGTTATTAAATCAGCGCTTCCCTTTAAGGAAGGCGTGTAAAAATGGCGTTTAACATGGTGAAATATGTTGCTTGTGCGGCATTAAGAGGAGTTGTTCTGCTGTTTTTCATTAGCGTTGTGGTCTTTGCTCTCGTAAATATATCGCCGATCGATCCGGTTTCGGCTTATCTTGGCGCCCACGATGGCGGCGTCAGCCCGGAGCAGCGACAGGAAGTCATTGAATACTGGGGGCTGGACAAGCCTATTTTAGAGCGTTACGGAATTTGGTTGTCCTCGGTCGTGTTTCGTGGGGACTGGGGCATGTCAAGTATTTATCGCCAGCCGGTAATCAAGGTGGTAGGGGAGTTGTTTAAGGCGTCTTTGACTCTTATGGGCATATCCTGGCTGCTCTCCGGGATTTTGAGCTTTGCCTTGGGCGTCATCGCCGCAGTGAAAAAAGGAACTTGGATCGACAAAGTTATCAAGGCAGTTTGCATAGCGCTTGCCTCGACCCCTTCCTTTTGGGTGGGGATGGTGTTGATTTTGGTCTTTGCCGTCTGGTTGGGCGTATTGCCGAGCGGTTTGTCCGCGCCAGCGACCAAACTGGCGGCGGATGTCACGTTGTGGGATAGAGCACGGCACCTGATCCTGCCTGTTATCGCGCTCAGCGTAAACGGAATGGGTTATATTGTTTTGCACACCAGAGAAAAGCTGATTAAATCATTCGAAAGCGATTACTCGCTGTTCGCGAAGGCGCGCGGCGAGAAAAAATGGTCTATCATCCGCCGCCACAATATCAGAAACGTCCTGCTGCCCGCGATTACCTTGCAATTTGCCTCCATCAGCGAACTTTTCGGAGGTTCTGCCTTTGTGGAAACCGTTTTTTCCTATCCGGGGCTTGCTCAGGCCGCAGTCAATGCCGGATTGCGCAGTGACATTCAGCTGCTTGCCGCAATAGCTATTTTCGCGACGATATTCATCTATGCGGGCAACATAATCGCAGACATTCTCTACGTGATCGTCGATCCTCAAATCCGGGAGGGGTACCATGCATAGTTCAGTTTCTGTGAAATTCGAAAAGAATCCTGACTCTAAAAATTTTGACATGGGAATAAAGTCTAAATTATCGAATCTCATGAACCGCAGGCTGATGCTTTTCTGTATAACTGTCACCGCCCTTCTGATTTTAATCGCAGTTGCCCTGGCGGGAATTTTAATGCCGGAGTCCGCATACGCCACGAATTTTTCGCAAAAGAATTTGGCGCCCTCGTTTGCGCATCCTTTTGGAACGGACTGGACTGGGCGGGATATGCTCGCGCGAACCATCAAGGGGCTGTCTGTAAGTCTTCAGGTAGGAACATTTTCGACAATGGTCAGCTGTTGTTTGGCAGTGTTCCTCGGCATCGGGGCCGCGACTATGGGACGCGCCGCCGATACGATATTTTCGTGGCTGGTAGACATCATTCTGGGCGTACCGCACGCCGTGCTGTTAATCCTGATCTCATTTGCCGTCGGGAAAGGAGTGCAGGGAGTCTTTTTGGGTGTGGCAATAACACACTGGCCCAAAGTGGCGCGCATCATCAGGGCCGAAGTACTGCAGCTCCGTTCCAGACAGTACATCAGAGCCTCGGCAAAATTAGGCCGTTCAAAATGGGAAGTCGCCAAAATTCATATTGTGCCGCAGATTATTCCTCAGTTTATCATCGCGTCCATCTTGTTGTTTCCCCACGCGATTCTGCATGAGGCGTCGATAACCTTCCTGGGTTATGGATTACCTCCCGAAATGCCCTCCGTCGGAATCATCCTGGCGGAGTCGATGAGGTATTTGACGACCGGCATGTGGTGGCTGACAGTTATGCCCGGCGTTTCATTGATTTTCATCGTGCTGTTGTTCGAGGCTATCGGGGAAAATATCCGTACCCTGACAGACCCCTATCGGGCGCATGAGTAAGTGGGAAGGCGCGGCAAACAATGACGAACACAACGGCAACAGGCAAAACACCAGTCCTTGAGGTTAGCAACCTCTCCATCAGTTTCCGCATGTATGACCGAGGTTTCAGGAAGCGCACGTCGCGGGTCATTTCCGATCTATCCGTATCCATCGCCGAGGGGAAAATACTTGCCGTGGTGGGCGCCAGCGGGTCAGGGAAAAGCTTGCTTGCGCACGCCGTCCTGGGTATTTTGCCTGAGAACGCCTCAGTCGAGGGGGAGATGAAATATTACGGACAGACGTTGAGCGCGCATCTTCAGGAGTCTATTCGAGGTTCGCAGATGGCGTTGGTACCTCAATCGGTTTCTTATTTCAACCCCCTGATGAGGATGAAGTTCCAAATTTTGGGGACAACCGGCGCCGAGGAGCGTATGAAAAGCATACTGGAACGTTACGGCCTCGACGAAAATTTTGGGAGGCTTTACCCGTTTCAACTTTCAGGAGGGATGACGCGCCGAGCCCTGATTGCGACAGCCGTTATCGGCAATCCCAAACTCGTTATAGCCGACGAACCTACGCCCGGGTTGACGCCGGAGTTGGCGCATGAGACTATGAATCAATTTAAAGAGCTGGCGGCTCAAGGTTGCGCTATCATGCTCATCACTCATGACATCGATCTGGCTTTCCAGTATGCGGATGATGTCGCAGTTTTGTACGAGGGGGTGACTGTTGACACGATTCCCTCCTCGGACTTTAAATCCGGCAAAGAAAAGTTGAAGCATCCCTATAGCCGCGCCCTCTGGGAGGCGATGCCTCAGAATGAATTCAGATTTATGCCGCAAAAAGAAATTCGGCATATGATAGCGTCTCAGGACATCAGGGGAGAGAGCGCGGAAAACATGCCGGTACAGGTTCCGGCGATATGGAAGGATCCTGCATGGTCTGACAGATTTCCCAAAACGACTGCTAACGCCTCGCGGAATAACGCGAAGTTGGAGGCTCAGCGCGTCGGATTTCGATATGGCGGCAAGGGCGTTTGGATATTGAAAGACATCGATCTGGCTATTGAGCCGGGTGAACGCGTCGGTCTGGTCGGGCCATCCGGTTGTGGTAAAAGTACGTTATCAAAGCTGCTTTCGGGCTACGAAACCCCTACGAGCGGTCAAGTGCTGTGGAACGGAGAGATGCTGCCTCAGTCAGGTTATTGCCCGGTGCAAATGATTTATCAACACCCGGAGATGGCCGTCGATATAAATAAAAAGATGCAGTCGGCCCTCTGCGAGGGCTGGATACCCGACACAGAATTGCTTGAGGCAATAGAAATTCGCCCTGAATGGCTGACCCGCTGGCCGACGGAGCTTTCCGGCGGAGAGTTGCAGCGCGTATGTGTTGCCAGGGCGCTCGGTCCCCAAACAAAATTTTTGCTGGCCGACGAAATGAGTACAATGCTCGATGTTATCACTCAAGCTCAAATATGGAATGTCGTTCTCGATATCGTGAAAAAGCGCAATATCGGGCTTCTGGTGGTCACGCATAACGAAGCATTGGCTAAACGAGTCTGCACGCGTATGATCGATCTCACAAAATTGAACCGGATATGTTCGTGCTCGTCTTGAGTTGAGTGGCAGTAAGGCAAAAGTTCATTCTGCCGTTGAGGTCGTCTGGATCAGTCTAATTCTGATAAATTCAGAATTAGAGATATCATTCCGTCATGGAATAAGGACAATTGAGTTGAAGTATAAGTACACATAAAAAATGTTGCGTGCGCCGGGGATTTGCCGAACCGGGGCACGCATATAATCATCTTAATTTTACGAGATTCCCGCAGGCGGACGTCACTCCGCCAATGCGCGTACCTCGTCCTCGGAGAGCCCGGTTATGTCCGCGACAAACGATATTTCCATGTGGCGCGCCAACATCCGCCGCGCCGCCTCGGCTTTGCCTTTTGCTTCACCTTCGGCTAATCCCACAGTCCTGCCTTCGGCCAACCCTTCAACCCTGCCCTCGGCCTTGCCCTCTCTTTTGGCGCTTGCCAGCTCTGAAATGGCGTCCAGCTCGCGGCGCTCCTCCATCAGCTGCATGAACCTGTTGCGTTTGTCGC
>JAISRE010000026.1 GCA_031273805.1 Synergistaceae bacterium
TATGCCGATCAGGGACTGGAAAGCAGCTCTGAATTTCTTTCTGATACAGTTCGAGGACAGAATTGAAAATGTCGCTTAATTGTCAGAATAATCTTTCACACAGTTTACTTGACAGACCCCAGTTTACTTGACAGACCCGTCAGCAGAGCGTTTGACCGCTTACGAACATCAGACTCGGGCTGTATAAATCGTTGGAATGTCGCCTGGTTACTGCCTCCTTTCTCTGTCGATTTTTCCTATCCCTGATATTGTAACCCCTCCCTTTTTGCAGATTGATAGGATGTTTCGAGTATATTCGGCGGTATGGTTTCGTCAATGGCGTGCAGATATTGCACCCCTCGCCTTCCGTGGTGTAATGGTGGTGTAACAGCAAAAAAAAGTTCAGAGGAAATCCCCTGAACCCTTGATATCATTGGAGCGGAAAACGGGATTCGAACCCGCGACCCTTGGCTTGGGAAGCCAATGCTCTACCAGCTGAGCTATTTCCGCACATTTTTAACATGTTTGGCGTGTTTAACGCGCCTCTCAAAAACACTGTGCAATTATATACAGGGTCCGCGAGTCTGACAAGTGTTAAGGGCGTTTTTCCCCGACTTCCGCATTTATTTTATGTTTTTGTCGGCGCCCTCAAACTTCAACCCTCCAGTTTTTTAGAGAGGAGCGACGAGACCTCCGACGGGTCCGCCTGACCTCGCGTCTCCTTCATCACAAGTCCCTGGAGGAATTTCACCTTGCCGCCCTTTTTGTCCTGCCCTGTCTTGATTGTCTCAACCACGTCAGAATTTGCGGCGCATATCCTGTCTATAACCTCGCCCAACAGGTCCCCGGTGAGGCGTACCGTCGACGCGCCGGAGCGTTTTATCGCCTCTTCGAGCGATATATTCTCCTGCGACAGCATGTCGAGGATGTCCTTCGCTATTGTGCTGGACAGCTCCTTGTTCTCAACCTTCTTCACCAGTTCCGCCAGGATGGACGGAGAGAGTGAAAAATTCGAGATGTCCGCGCCCCTCTCGTTCAATACCCTCAGGACCTCCATGCGCACCCAGTTTGCCGCACGAGCCGGAGGAGCGCCGGCAGCTACCACATCCTCGTAGTACCTCGCAAGCTCTTTCTGCTCCGTCAGGATTTCGACCTCCTCATATGAGAGGCCGAAGTCCTTCATGAATCTGTCCCTCTTCTCCCACGGCAGTTCCGGCATAGCTCGTTTGAACCCCTCTATCTGCTCGTCGGTGATTACTATGGGCGCGAGGTCCATCTCAGGATAGTACCTGTAGTCCGATGCAGTCTCCTTGTTCCTCATCGAACGGGTTACCTCCTCGGCATCGTCCCAGAGGCGAGTCTCCTGCACTATCCTGCCGCCGGAGTCCAGAACCTTGTTCTGGCGCGCTATCTCATACTCCAGGGCGCGCTCCAACGATTTGAGCGAGTTCATGTTCTTTATCTCCACCCTTGTGCCAAGCGAACCGTCGGCGTTTGAGAGCGATATGTTGGCGTCAACCCTGAGGGAACCTGACTCCATCTCTCCGTCTGAGACGTCGAGATAGCGCGCCAGCTGGCGGAGCCTCACAACGTAGTCCCTGGCCTCCGCCGGCGACGACATGTCCGGCTCCGACACTATCTCGGAGAGCGGCACGCCTCCCCTGTTATAGTCGACGAGAGAGTACGCGGCGCCGGTCAGACGTCCATCGACCGTCGGATGCACCAGTTTGCCCGCGTCCTCCTCCAGATGCAGATGATGAACCCTTACCCGCCTTGGTTTGCCGTCGGATTCAATGTCGAGATAGCCTCCAACCGCTATGGTTAGTCCGTACTGCGTTATCTGATACGCCTTCGACAGGTCGGGATAAAAATAATTTTTCCTGTGAAAGTTAGAGTAGTTCTGTATGGCGCAGTGGAGTCCAAGGCCCATTCTCGCCCCCAAAGCAACGGCGCTGTCGTTCAGGATCGGCAGAGTTCCCGGCACCGCGAGACATACAGGACAGACGTTCGTGTTAGGCGTCTTGCCGATATAGTCCGTCGAACAGGGGCAGAAGAGCTTTGTTTTCGTGTTGAGCTGTATGTGAACCTCGAGCCCGATGACGATCGGGCGTTTGGAATTTTTTGAATCAGCCATCTACTTCGCCTCCCCCAGTTTGCGCGGCGTCGCCACATCCGGGCGGCCCACTGCCCGTTCGATGATATTAGCTATGCCAAGCAGATCAGAGTCTCCATAGCGCGGCCCGACAAGCTGCACGGACAGAGGCAGAGATTCCGGCGTGAAACCCATGCACAAGTTTATTCCAGGCAATCCGCCAAGGCTGATCGGCACCGTAAAAATATCCCCTAGATAAAGCCTCGTCGGGTCCGTCTCCTTCGTGCCGAGCGGATAAGGCATGGAGGGCGAGGTTGGCAGCAGATAGGCGTCTATCCTGCTGAACAGCTCGTCGAACTCGAGCGCCATCTTCGTGCGCACCTTCAGAGCGGGACCGTAGTAGTTCTGATAGAAGCCCTCAGTAAGAAGACAGGTGCCGAGTATTATCCTCCTCCTGACCTCCTCGCTGAAGGACGCTGTGCGCGTGTTTGCGTACATATCGGCAAGCGTTTTGCCCTCGATGTGAGTCCCGTATCTTATACCGTCGAAACACCCCAGCTTAGAGCTAGCGTCGGCCAACGCGGTAACATAGTACGTGGCCACGCCGTACTTGACCGCTATCGGGAGGTCGATCGGCTCGACCGTCGCTCCGGCGGATTTGCATATGTCCGCCGCCTTGGTCAGCGCGTCATAAAGCTCAGAGTCCATCTGCTCGGCCTCGAAGCCCGCGAACACGCCTATCCTCTTGCCCTTGAGGTCCTGGAGCGAGAGGGACGCCGTAAAATCAGGGCGGCAGTACGCGTCGCACGTGGTGTCGTTGGGGTCGGGGCGGGCTATCACGCTTAGCGCCAGCGCGAGGTCGTCCACGGTGCGCGCCAGCGGGCTGACCTGGTCCAGCGCAGAGGCGTAAGCGACTATCCCAAACCTGCTGACCTCCCCATAGGAGGGCTTCATCCCCTGAATGCCGCAGAATGCCGCCGGCTGTCTTACCGACCCGCCGGTGTCAGAACCCAGCGCCAGCGGAACGTAGCCTGCAGCGACAGAAGCGGCGCTCCCTCCGCTGCTGCCGCCGGGCACGCGCCCCAGGTCGCGGGGGTTTTTAGTCGGGCCTATTATCGAGTTCTCCGTGGAGCTGCCCATAGCGAACTCGTCGAGGTTGGACTTCGCTATTAACACCGCTCCAGCCTCGTTCATAAAATTTATCGCGGAGGCATTATACGTCGGAACCCAGTTCTCCAGTATCTTGCTGCTGCAGGTGGTTCTTATCCCCTTCGTGCAGAAGTTATCCTTGGCAATGTACGGCACGCCGGCGAGCGGACCAAGCGTCTCGCCCCGGGCAATCCTGCCGTCAAGTGCACGGGCGGCCGCTATTGCAAGGTCCTCCGTCACCGTGACGCAGGCGTTGACCTCGCTCTCGAACTTGGCGATGCGGCTCAAGCTGCAGCGCGCCGCATCCTCCGCGCTGAACTTCTTCGTTCTTATCCCTTCGGCCGTCTCTCTTGCGGTGAGTTCATAAATCTCCATGCGTCAATCCTCCGAGTGTATGCGGGGGACGCGGAAGAAATCCCCCTCTATGGTCGGCGCCATCGATTTGAAATGTTCCCTGTCCGCCCAGTCGCCGACGGTATCAGGACGTCTCGAGGGGAGTTTCTTCATCTTCCACGTGAAGTCCGGCGTATCGGTGCAGTCCAGGTCTCCAACCAACGCGCAAAACGACAGTATGTCGTTAATCGAGTCCATCATGTGATCCACATCCTCGGGGGCCAGGCGTATCTGAGCAGCCCGCGCCATGCGGAGCGTTACCTCTCTGTCAACTGTCATCTTCAATTGGCATTCCTCCTGATGTCGGGAGCCTCCATGCTAATGAGGCGCCAGGTTATTTTGTGAGAGACGTTCCAGAAATGCCGCCTCATCCCATATCTCTATGCCAAGGCTCAGAGCCTTGTTGTATTTGCTGCCTGGAGCGGCGCCTGCCACGAGTATGTCCGTGCGTTTGCTGACGCTGGCGGATGTGGACGCCCCAAGGGATTCCACCAGGCTCTCCGCCTTCTGTCGCGGCATTGCTGTAAGCTCGCCGGTGAAGACCATCCTCTTCCCCGCAAATATCTCAGACCTCGATCTCGGAGATTCGCCCTCATCCTCAATTATCATATTGACGCCTGAGTCCTTGAGCCTCTCCACCACGGACATATTGTGCGGATCGCTGAAGTAGCTCACTATCGAAGCGGCAATAGCCGGGCCGACTCCGTCCAGGTTGGCGAGCTCCTGCTCATCCGCCGCAATCAACGCGTCCATGCTTCGGAAATGAATCGCTATGTCCCGAGCCGTCTTCTTCCCAACGTTGCGGATGCCGAGCGCGTTTATAACCGCGTGGAGCGGACGCCCGCGCGAAGCGTCTATGGCTTCTTCAAGTTTCTTGGCGGATTTTCCCGCAACCCTCTCCAAATCCGTCAGGCTCTCCGCCGATAGCTCGTAAATATCGGCCGCGCTTCTGACAAGTCCGCGCTCAGTCAACTGCCGTATGATGCGCTCGCCCATGCCGCTGATATCCATGCAGTCGCGTGAGACGAAGTGCAGCAGCCCCTCCTGAAGCTGGGCGCCGCACGACCTGTTTGGGCAGCGAATGGCGGCCTCGGACGGCAGCCTTACCGCCTCTGTGCCGCAGACCGGACAGACGGGAGGTATCATGAACGGGATCTCGTCTCCTGCGCGGGCCTCATAATCCACCCTCAGGATCTCGGGTATTATCTCACCCGCCTTGTGGACCCACACCATATCGCCAACCCGTATGTCCTTTCTGTCGATCTCATCCTGATTATGCAGGCTGGCCCTCTGCACGGTCGTGCCGGATAGCTGTATCGGCTCGAGCCGTGCGGTCGGAGTCAGAGCCCCCGTCCTACCAACCGATATATCGATGCCCAGTACCCTGGTCCTCTTTTCCTCAGGCGGGTACTTAAACGCTATGGCCCATCTCGGCGCCTTCGCCGTGCTGCCCAGTCTGTCCCGAAGCTCTAGATCGTTCAGCTTAACGACGACCCCATCGGTGTTTATGGAGTCCGTGAAGCGCTTTTTGTCCCATTCCTCAAGGTACGCATATATATCGCCGGCGTCCCGGCACTCCCTGTCATGTCCGTGAGTGGGCAGCCCCTCATCCTCCAGCCACCTGAGCAGTTCACTCTGCGACTTTATGCCGAATCGGGGCGCGTCAACTACGTGGTATAAAAAAACACTCAGCTTCCTCGACGCGGCGACATTGTGGTCCAGCTGTCTTACGCTGCCCGCCGCCGCGTTGCGCGGATTGGCAAATAGTTGGTCGCCCGACTCCTCCCTGGCCTGGTTGAGCAGAGCGAAATCTTCACGGGACATACAGACCTCGCCGCGCACCTCCACGCTCCCCTCCGAGAAGCGCTTCAACCTCAGCGGAAGGGACTTTATCGTTCGGATGTTATGGGTAACGTCCTCTCCCACCATCCCGTCCCCCCTGGTCGACCCTGTCTCGAGGACCCCGTTCGCGTATATCAGGGAGACAGCCAGCCCGTCTATCTTTGGCTCACAGACCCACGAAATCTCATAACTTCCGTCGCTTAAAGCTCTGGCCGTTCTTTCGAAAAAACTCTCCAGCTCAGACCTGTTCAACGCGTTGTCCAGGCTCTGCATAGGGACCGTATGGGCGAACTTGCGAAACTCCGCCCGCGCCGTGCCGCGAACGTGCGCGTTCGGGGAGTCGGGCGTTATGAGCTCTGGATACGCCCGCTCGATCTCAGCAAGTTCGCGCAGCAGCGCGTCGTACTCGTGATCCTCGATGACAGGCGAATCCAATACGTAGTACAGCTCATCGTTTGCGGCTATCTCTCGCCTCAGAAACTCAGCGCGGCGCCTGGCCTCATCGAATGAGAGAGGTTCGGACATGCCTCTACAGCGGCCTCATCGTCGGGAAGAGTATAACGTCACGGATGCTCCTGGAGTCAGTGAGAAGCATAACAGTCCTGTCGACGCCAATGCCCATACCCCCTGTCGGCGGCATTCCATATTCGAGCGCGTTGACAAAATCCTCGTCGAACGGATGCGACTCCTCGTCGCCCTCATCCTTGCGTTTCGCCTGATCCGTGAATCGCGCCCTCTGATCTATAGGGTCGTTGAGCTCGCTGAAGGCGTTTGCGAACTCCCAGCCGTTGATAAACAGCTCGAAGCGGTCAGTTATGTCCGGGTTATCCTTGTTTCTCTTGGAGAGCGGCGAGATCACTGTAGGATGACCGAATACGAACGTGGGCTGTATCAGTTTCTCCTCCACGAACTGCTCGAAGAATATCGGCAATATCTCGTAGCGAGTGCTGCCGCTCGATATATCCATATTACGCTCGCGAGCTTTCCCGCGCGCCTCCTCGTCGGTGATATTTATAAAGTCTATCCCAGTCTCCTCTTTAACGAGATCAGCCATATTGGCCCTCTTAAAAGGAGGATTGAGATCGATTTCGTTTCCCTGGTAATTGATCTTTCTGCTGCCGAGCGCGTCCGCGCACGCCACAAATATTTCCTCCGCCAGCGCCATCATATCTCTGTAACTGCCATAGGCCCAATATACCTCCATAGCCGTGTACTCGGGGTTGTGCCTCGGATCCATCCCTTCATTGCGGAAATTGGGACCAATCTCGTAAACTCTCCCAAACATCCCCACGATCAGCCTCTTCAGGTGGAGTTCCGTGGCAATCCTGAGGTACATGCCTATGTCCAGCGTGTTGTGATGCGTTGTAAAGGGCCTGGCGTTCGCGCCGCCGGCTATCGTCGACAGTATTGGGGTCTGCACATCGAGAGTGCCGTTCTTCTCCAACACGTCGCGGAAAGTTTTTATAATGAGCGCTCTCTTACGGAATACGTCGCGAACCTCGGGGTTGGCTATCAGGTCGATGTACCTCTTCCGATAGCGAACCTCAGTGTCCTTCAAGCCGTGCCACTTCTCAGGAAGAGGGCGCAGCGACTTGGAGAGCAGGCGGAACTCCTTAACCTTGACGGAGAGCTCTCCTCTCTGTGTCCTGAACGGGTTGCCCTTGACACCCAGAATATCCCCGGTGTCGACCCATTTCTTGAAAAACGTGTACGCCTCATCGCCAAGCTCGTTTTGCTGGAAATAGAGCTGTATCGTTCCGCTTTCGTCCATCAAATTCGCGAAGGCGGCCTTCCCGTGACGGCGAATGGATATTATGCGCCCACCCACACCGAGATTGTCCTCGGAAACTTCATCATGTGAAAGATGTTCGTACTTTTCGCGAATCTCGTTAAGGGAGTGACTGCAATCCCAATGGTCGTTGGCATATGGGTCGTACCCCTCCTCAGTGCGGAGACGCTCGAGCTTATCCTTGCGCTGCCTGAATATCTCCTCCTCCGGCATCTCACCGGCGCCGTCGGGGATACCGCAACTGTTCGTTTCGTCCGTCATCAGATAATTCCTCCCATAAGCCCTCTATAATTTAGAATAATCGCTATTTTACAACATTATATTGAATAGTAAAGGCTGTGCGCGGAGTCTCACGCTCTGAACTCAGTCAGAATTTTTTCGAGCGACGGCCAATCCCTGCATGTGGAACAGGAACTTCGAAGCGCTGAGGCGCCCGGCAAACCCTTGAGCAAGCCCGAGAGCATCCTCTGCGCCATGATGCGGGCAAAGGGCCCGCCCTCGCGGGATGAAGCGGCCCTGCCCGCCTCGATAAGAGCGCCTATCTGATATGCCGGTGAGGGGTTCCAGAGTTTTTCATCTACATCGACGCCAAGCGCATGAAGAATCTTTGGGATGACGAACGCGTCCTTCATGACTCCCCGGGCAGCCAGCGCCGCGACACAGCCGGCGTCAAGGTATTTCATGGCGTCCTCTGGAGTGAAGCAGTCACCGCTCGCCGCTAACACGCCGGGAAATTTTGCCGACATCTCGCAAACCGCTGCCTTGTCGGCAGAGCCCTCGTACCTCTGCGCGGGCGTCCTGCCGTGAAGTATCAGCAGGTCGGCGCCGGCGGAGAGCATCTCCTCGCAGAAATTCTCGGTCGACAGCGGGTGAACCCGCTTGTCCGTTATCCTGAGCTTTACCCAGACCGGCGAGCCCAGCAATTTCAACGACGATACCATGCGAGACGCTTCCTCGGGGTGATTCAGCAGAGACGCGCCGCCGCATCTTTTTGTGACCTTGGGCATTGGGCACGCCATGTTTATCTCCAGCGCGTCGAAGCGTCTCATTTTATACGCGAGCTCCGCCCCTCTCATGAGGCTGTCCGCGTCGGGAGCAAATAGCTGAAGAACCACCGGGCGGGGCTCGTCGTCATCCCCTATCATGTTCCCGGTCTTCTTGTTTTTGTAGGAGAGGCCGACCGCGCTCACCATCTCCGTGTGAACCAGCCCGGCGCCCAATTCACGGTGAAAATCGCGGAACGTGCGGGTCGTTATTCCCGCCAGCGGGGCGAGCCATATCGGAGAACGGACGTCCACTCCCCCAGCCCTGTATCCCTTGGACTCCGGCATCAGCGCCCTCTACCCGGCGCAGCGCCCGTATATTATCCGCAGCCCGTCCAGGGTAAGCCACGGTTCGATATTGGTTATCGTCCTTGAATGAGCCGCCAGTATCTCAGCGTGACCGCCGGTGGCGATAACCGGGACATGTGCGCCGAGCTCCGCGAACATACCCTCGACCAGGGCGTCGACCAACCCGGCGTAACCGTATATGATGCCGGACTGCACCGCGTTTATCGTGTTTCTGCCTATCACTCTCGCCGGAGCGCGAAGAGCCACCTGCGGGAGCTTTGCGGTTCTGGAGAAGAGCGTCTCCATGCTGACCGCAAGACCCGGCGCTATGGCGCCCCCTATGTAAGCGCCCTCTGCGGATACCACGTCGAGGTTTATGGCGGTCCCAAGGTCGACCGATATCAGCGGATAGCCGAATTTTTCCGACGCTGCGACGGCGTTGGCCAGACGGTCGGCCCCGACCTCCTCGGGATGATCGATGTCGACCTTCATTCCAAACTGGATGTCGTGAGCCACTACGAGAGAATGAATGCCTATATAGCGGGATACCGCGTCGCGCCATACCTCCTCCATCCTTGGGACCACGCTGCACAAAATGGCGCCATCGATGAGTGACTTGTCAAATCCATGCGAATTAAGCAAATTCTCCAGCAGAAGACCCGCTTCGTCTCCGGTTCGGCCAAGGGATGAAAACCTCCAGTGCCCTATCAGATCCCCCTGCTTGCCGTCCGAGTCATCACCGAAGACCCCTATGGCAATATTGGTGTTGCCTATATCCAGTACCAGCAGCATTGAATAAATTCCCCCTCGTTATATAAAGTTATATAAATATGAAAAGAGAGAGGCACGCCAGATTTATCGCGCCGGCGAATATCGCTCTTTTCATCGAAAATCCCGATGCCAGCGCGAAAAAATACGTCAGCGCAGCGACTCCGGCAATAGTGATAGAAACTCCAAAGTTCACCCTCCACGGACATAGCGCGAGCAGGAAACTCGAAAATTTCTCCCACATCCAAAAAAACAACTCCGCTATGTGCGCAGTGTAATAACCCCATTTCAATCCCGCAACCGCAGGCAGTGAGAGAAGGGTTGCGCCGGGGAGCAATATGCCGAACAGGGGCACGGCTAAAAAATTTATCGGCGCCCCCACGAGAGGAACGAGGTCAAAGGTCCATGAGGCCTGAAGAGATGTCGCCAGCCAGACCATGGGGGAAGCGAGGAGGTATTTAACCGACGGCGCTATTTTGGAGGAATAAATGGCTGTCAGCGTCAACACCGCCAGCATCGAGAGCCTCCAGCCGACATCCCAGAACAACCACGGGTTACAGAGGAGCATTAAACTTCCGGCAGCTGAAACGCTGTTAAATGGTCTCGCGGGATATCCAAGGAGTTTTCCCAATATGATTATCTGAATCATTGCGGCTGCCCGCATGGAACTTGGCGACGCGCCGGTGAGCATAACATAGAGCCATAAAATAACGCTTATTGCGTAAAGTCTGAACCTGAATCTCTTGAGCATAAACCAGCAGACCGCGTATACCACTCCAACATGGAGACCGGAGACCGCCAGCAGATGAGAAGTTCCGGCGGCCCTGTGCAGATCCGTGATATAGGGGTCCCTCTCACCAACCCATGACGCCAGCATATAGCCCGAGGTCCTTGGAGGCAGAGTTTTTTTGATGCGAGCGCTCAAACGATCTCTCCACAACGAGGGCCCGAACGACCTGCCAACTACCGATATGTTCGTGGTTTCGACCTGCCATAACGCGCCCTTCGCCCGCCAGTACCGAAACTCGTCGAATTCGCTCCTCTCCTCCGCTCTCCTGAAGCGCGAAGCGATCCCGGAAAACGAGACCACATCTCCGGCAGAGACGACTTTATCCCTCCCCAACCTCAAAAGATATCTCCTGGATTTCCAAGTACCGGCATCTGATACGAGCGCAACCCTGCTGAAACCCCATTGGCGTTCCAGCAGCACAACGCCGCGCGACTCCACGCGCGGCGGCATCGTGAACTGTGAGCCGATTTCAGCATCCATTACAAAAAAACCGCACACCGCGACAGATAGCGTGACAATGGCGGCGGGCAGGGAGTGTCTATTCGGGTATTCCGTGCCGGCCAGGAGCCAGCCGGTCGCGGCAGTGACCGATATGAAGCACGCGAATAAAAACGGAAACGACAGATTCTCCCGAAGAAACAAAAAAATCGAGAGCGACGACAGCAGCGCAAACGCCGGCGCGTATGCCAGCGGCGAGATGTGAGCGGACTTAACGGGCGGCATATGTTTCGCGCCCGCTGAGAGAGGACCTCAAAGACGCGCTATGCGGAGAGATCTCCGGGATTTTGCCGACGGTTTGAGGCTTATTTTGTGACCTTGATGAGGTTTCGAAGAGTTTCAAAACGTTTTTGCCCTATGCCGCGAACGGACTGCAGGTCCTCGATTTTCTCGAATGGACCGTTCTCCTCCCTATGGCTGACTATGGCCTCCGCGAGCTTCGGCCCGATTCCGGGAAGTTCGGTGAGTTCACCGGCTATAGCTTTGTTTATGTCGATCCTGTCGTCCCGCTGGGAGACGACGAATGTGCGGGATGCGGGAGGCGATTTGCCGACTGCGGCGTTAGAATCCCGCGCGCCGGAGGGGGTTCCCCCTGCCGGGCGCGTCGAATATGTTGCGACCCTCTCCTGTTCGTTCTTCGCGGGCACCCTGATGTGAACTCCATCCTCGAGATGCGCCGCTAAGTTCACGGCATCGGGGTCGGCATAAGACGAAAAACCTCCGGCCTTGAGCAGCGCGTCGTTGACCCTGCTGCCGGGCGCCACCTCGTACACGCCGGGACGTTTGACGGCGCCGGTTATATACACAACCCAATTTGGCGCCGTTTCCTCCATTATAAATGGGCTCTCCGCAATCGGGGCGGGAGAATACACATCCGGCGCAAATTCAGTTGGGTCGGGCGCAGGCGCCGCGATTTCCGCAAACTTGCCCTGAAAAGCCCGTACGAGCCCAAACGCCGCGACCAGGCAGATAAACCCGCCCGCAAGAAAAAACCATCTTCGCGCGACTGAGCCGTATGAGTCAAAGAAACTCACAACAGCTCACCCTCGAGACACCAGGGGCTGGAGGAGGTCACACGTACATTGCAGATACTGCCACTCATCTCCTGGGGCGCTTTAACGAGGACGACCTTGTCGGTCGCCGTACGGCCCTGAAGCAGGCACTCCCCTTTTTGCGCAGCCTCGTCGAGCATTACCTCAAAAATACGTCCCTCCATGGATCTGTTTATCTCGCGAGAGATGTTGGTCTGGATCTCATTTATTCGAACGAGCCTGCGCGCCCGCTCACGCCCGGGTATCTGATCCTCCCTTGCGGCGGCGGGCGTGCCCTCTCGGGGAGAATATGCAGCGGTATGCGCCAGGTCGAAACGCACCTCCTCGAAGAGCGAGACGGACTCCTCGAACTCGTCCTCATTTTCGCCGGGAAAACCGACTATAAGATCAGTGGTGATCGAGACCTCAGGCAGAGCGTCCCTTATCCGGCCGATCAGCGCCAAATACTCGGCCCTCGTGTAACGCCTGTTCATCTCACGCAGAACCTTGTCGCTTCCCGCCTGCACCGGCAGATTTACAGAGGGGCATATATTGCCGCCGCGTGACATGACATCCAGAATGTCGTCTGAAAAATCCACCGGATGCGACGTGGTAAAGCGCAGCCGGAGGAGATTTTTTATCGATGACACATCGCGGAGCAGATCGGCAAAGCGATACGGGGAGCGCACACCATCGAAGTCCCGTCCATACGTATTGACGTTCTGCCCCAGCAGAGTTATCTCCTTGACGCCGCCCTTGACGAGACGTTCCGCCTCCACGAGAATTTCGTCCGGACTGCGGGAGATAAATCTGCCGCGGACGTACGGCACTATGCAGTACGAACAGAATTGATCACAGCCGTGAGCGATGGTTATGTACGCCTTATGAGGGTTATCGTGCGGCGCAGTGGCGCACGAAAGATCGCAGCGCGCGTTCGGGTCCTCGTTTGAAATTATGTGGAGGCCGCCATTCTCGCAGGAGTCAACGATGGCGTCTGGCACTGCTCCAAGCTGCCTCGGTCCGGCCACCACTCTGACCCATGGGAATTTTTTAGGCAGTTCCGCTCCGACTCTCTCGGCCATGCAGCCGATCATCGCTATACGAGGCCTCTTATTTCGCTCCCAGGACGCCTTAAACCTCCCCAGCTCGCTCAAAACCTTCTGCTCGGCCTTGTCCCTGACGCTGCAGGTGACAAATATGGCGCAGTCCGATTCATCAATATTTTCAGTCTCCCGCCATCCGCGCTCGCTCATCGCGGCGCGAAGTCTGCCGGCGTCGTAGACGTTCATCTGACATCCGAAGACCTTTATCGAAAAAAGTTTTTCAGACAACTGGATACTCTCCCTCTGCTCCGAAATTGAGCGTATGTGATAGTATCATATATATATGTGATAGATAAAGAGGTGGGTTATTAATGTACTCATGCAGGTTTTACGCAATAACGCTATGCTTGTTGCTTGTTCTTGGCGGCGTTGGAAGCGCATCCCAGGAACATACGCTGCCCGCAGTGCCGGGCTGGCAGTGCGGAGAGCTCAAGGAGGTCGAGTTCGACGCTGTATCGGGCAACCAGGGTTTCTGGCAGGAGAGGGATTACCGGACGCCCGGAGGCGTATCCTTCAAGGCCGTAATCATGGGCGGCAAGGGCCCCAAGTACTACAATCAACCCCCTGACGGGGTCATATCCGATGATGGGCCTCTGGGATCCGGGGGAACCTACAGGACGGTGACGGTCGGGGGATATCGTGCGGTTCTCGAAACTCATCCGCTGCTCGGAATATCGCTGGCTGTCAACGCGTTCAAATCCGGCTATGTCCTGACGATCGAGGGGAGCGCATGGCTCTCCGAATCCGACCTGATAGACGCCGCACAGACGCTGATACCACTGCTGGAGAGCTCAGATTAAAAATTATGGCTATTAGTTCAGGTAAAGGGTCAAGGCGCCCGAACGAACGAAGCGAATCGGCGACCGACACGATGTCGGACGAGTGGCGAAAGTAAGCGGAAAAACGCGTTCCTAGTGCGTTTTTCCGCAGCATGGATGTACTTCCGCCACGGTCCGATTCGCGTAGTGAGTCGGGCGCCTTGACCCTCCAGAACTACAACATATGACAAGCTGATAGTCATATTAAAAATTATCGAGCTAATCGCGGTCGGATGAAATTCCGACCGCGATTAGCTCGATCTATACAAACTGGGTAATATTAGCTGCGCCTGTACACGAGTCTTTTGTTCTTAAATAATGCTCCACCCGTATAAAGTTCAGTATATTCTACTCCGGCTCGAACATATCCTTTCCGACCCCGCATATCGGACAGACCCAATCATCAGGAATATCATCGAAAGAAGTACCTGGAGCGACTCCGGAGTCTGGGTCGCCGACGGCAGGGTCATAAATATAACCGCATACTGAACATACATATTTTTGCATGCACTAACCTCCTTAGTTTGCAATAACTTTGCAGGTCATCATATTGGAGTTGTTCCACTGGAGTATTATATGCTCTTATCCGCACAAGAAAAGGGCGTTATTGCTTTTAAGTCCTCAGGACTCATATTTTCAGCGAAAAAAGTCCTTACCTTTGACAAGGTATTCCAGCCCGGATCCTACTGTCATGAGCATGGCAATCCACATGACCGGCAATGCAAATCTCATATCGAAGATCATCATGACTATAGCTATAATCTGGCTGACGGTCTTTGCCTTTCCCGCCGGGGAGGCGTGTATGACGACTCCCTCGGCTGCCGCAACCATTCTTATTCCGGACACGACGAACTCTCGCGAGACTATTATCACCACTATCCACGCGGGCAGCCCCTTCAGCTCGACAAGCGATATAAGCGCCGCCACGACGAGTATTTTGTCCGCCAGAGGATCTATAAACTTTCCCAGATTCGTCACAATCCCCCTCTTGCGGGCCACATATCCGTCAACCGCGTCGGTTATCGACGCCGCTATGAACACAACCCCCGCGATTATGTCCGCGATATTGACGCCCCCTAAAGTAGTCTTGAAATCACGCCCGACAGTCAGAAAGACCACCACCAGCGGAGCGAGAAATACCCGCGATAAACTCAAAATATTTGGCAGATTCCACGGTGTCACTGGACACAACTCCCTTCAAAACTTTTGTGCGCATCATGCATAATCAGTATAACCGCAGGCGGTTAATTTAACCAGAACATATACATGCGCCAGACGCGCGCGTTTTTGAGAACAGCCGTGCCGCGTCTCGAGCAATTATATTGACATTCTGGAAGTTGTGCTATAATTGCAATCGATATGAATTTTATTAGGTTATGTATCTAATTAAAATAGCATGTTGAAATAAAAAAAAGTTTAATGTGGAACATTGAATACAGGGTTGGGCTCTATTATTTAAAATTCGTCGTAACGCTTGGCATCGATTTAGTTTTTTATAAAATAATATGCAATATGATTCCAGAGACCTATTGAATTTACCCGAATCATCCCTATAATATACTTCAAGAAGATGCTAGGAACTCGGGACGAAAGTGTGCGACTTCAAGAACCGGAGGTGTTAACGTGAAATTCAAATACAAGGCAAGGACAGCCACAGGGTTGGTAAACTCCGGCACACATGAAGCCGCAAGCGAGGACGCAATGATTAAGTGGATTCGCGATCAGGGATGGTCGCCGATAAATCTGACGGCGGAATCGGGTGTGGTAAGTGTAACGGGCGGGCAACCCGGCGGAAAATCACTGCTCAATTTCGAGCTCTTCCCCCAGAAGGTGACGCTGAAGGATAAGAATGTGCTGTTCAAGCAGATGGCCACCATGATAAACGCGGGGATAACCATAGCCGCCACACTGGATCTGCTGGCGGCGCAGATAGAGAACAAGACGCTCTCCAGGGCAATAGCTGAGATGAGAGACGCGGTTAGCGGCGGAGTGACCACGGCTGCCGCCATGGCGAGACACCCCAATGTATTCACCTCGCTCGAGATAGCCCTGGTGCGGGCGGGAGAGGAGGGCGGAGTCTTGGACGTCAGCCTCAGCAGACTGGCGTCGTTTGTTGAGGCGCAGTACAGCCTGCAGAAGAAGATCAAGGCCGCCATGATGTACCCCTCTGTGGTCATCGTATTCACGCTTATTACGCTCGTTGCGCTCTGCGTGGGAATAGTGCCTCTCTTCAAGAAGGCGTTCGCCAACATCGGAATGGAGGAGCTGCCCATGATGACAGCGATAGTCTTCGGCATATCGGATTTCCTCAAGGCCTACTGGTTCCTGCTGCCGATTCCATTTATCCTGATCTTCGTCGCGTTGAAATACGTTAACAAGACTGAGAAGGGCAAGGCGGTGCTCGACAAGATAAAGCTTCGCCTGCCGCTGTTCGGCGATATAATATTCAAAAGCGTAATGGCGCGCGCGTTCAGGACTTTCGCCACTCTTGTAACTGCTGGAGTTACGATACTGGACGCCATAGAGATGTCGTCAGGGGTAGCGGATAACGCCGTCATAGCCGACGCGTTCGTGGTAATGCGCGAACGTGCGCAGAACGGGGTCATGCTCAGCGTGACCATAAAGGAGCAGAATCTCTTTCCCTCGATGGTCGCCCACATGGTGGCGGTCGGTGAGGAGACGGGACAGGTTGACGACGTGCTCTCAAAGGTCGCCGACTGGTATGACATGGAGCTCGACGAGAGGATAAAGGGGATTACGAGCATAATCGAGCCGGTTATGATAGTGTTCGTAGGTCTGGTGGTCGGTTTAGTCGTCGCCTCCGTCTTTGTCCCGATCATACAGGCGATGCAGAAGTTTATGTAATACCTAAATGAGGCTGTAATGCAATCAGATCCAGATCAAAAATACAAAAAGGAAGGAGGCGACCGCCCGGGACAGCATAACTCAGGAAGAAGCGCTCAACAGGTTTGATGGATAGTTTTCTTAATTTGAAGAAACTGTAAGTGGATGCAGCAACTAAGAAATGAGCTCGGGCTCACACAAAAATAGGAGGAA
>JAISRE010000114.1 GCA_031273805.1 Synergistaceae bacterium
GACGCCGATGCTTCCGCCGTCTCGGACGCAGGCGCCGCCTCCGGAGCGGCACCCTCAGGTTCAGCAGGAAGCTTATCCCGCGTTACTGCCGATTCTTGTTCGTCCGGCGCTGAAGGCTCGTCGGACGGTTCCGCAACCGCCACCGTTCGCTCGGGTTCCGCTGGAGACTCCTCTGACGTCGATGCGCTATCGGGTTCAGCAGACGCATCCGGAGAAGTTGGCGCCGACTCAGTAGAATTCACCTGAGTGGTTGGATTTCCCGCGTCCCGGCTTGTCATCTGCAAGCCCGCGATAATAAGAACGAGGACAGCTACAACTACCAGTGCTTTCTTCATTACATATCCCTCCTTAAATAGAATTAATATTACTCAGTACAAAAACGCGCGTCATATTCAGCTGCACGTTTTCTACATTCATGATCATAGACTATATTTTTTCTTTCCTCAATCTGCATCGGCTGATTATGCTTACATTCAAGTAAAACTACTACTATTGCAGGATTACAGAATCTCATTTTTTACGTAGTTGCGCATCTGTCCTTACCCATTGATAAATAATCATCCCAATGAATAATATTCTCAACGCGCATCGCGCGAATGACGACTTCGCTTTGGAGGTTCCTTGAAATCTCAGGGAGGTAACGATGGTTGTAAATTAAAAAAATGTCTGGATGTGGTAACTTTGAAAATTTTTCATAAATTGATGAAAAAATATTCCGTTAAAAACATGCGCGCCGCCTACCTCATACTCGAATTTGCCATCACATCTATGATCGCATCGATAATGCTTCTTGGCGTTTGTTCGTTGATAATACTCATGCTGCGCGCTATGGACCTCTCCAGAGACATCAGCGTGGCACAAAACAGGGCAGATATGATCTTCGCCATCTTGAGGCAGCCTCTCGAGCACTGTGGTTACGGTTTGCCAAAAAAAATGGCCGACTGGAACTCGGCATTCGACCTCTCTCACATAAAACCGTTCAACTGGCAGAGTCCAATCAGCATAACTACTGCCTTTGTCGGAGAGTATCGCGAAAATGCGAAGTGCAGAATAGCTTACGCGGTACCCTCCAAAATTCGTGTACTGGCTGAGTCGGTGACGTCAGACGATATCATCGAGGTACAGCTAAACGGGAAGCCTCATCTTCTGGAGGCGGTTACTAACCACAAATATGCCACATCGGTGAAGAACTGGGCGCTATTCGGCGCGATGCTTCCTAACTGCCGTCCTCTGTGGATGTTCAAATCACAGGATACTTTAAACGGCAGCACACTCTCGTTCAAATGGCTCAAACCTGTTTCCTCGGATGCCGGGATATTCATACCGGAGAACGACGAACTCTTTTACCTGCGCGCCATGGAGTGCGCAGTCATAAAGCACAACGACAGTTATAGCTTCTTCACGTTCGATCATCTGGGAACAGGTTGGCAGCCGCGAGTTGAAGGCGTAATAGACGTGCGGTTCGAGCTCGACCCCAGCGGATATCTGCTCAAGGTAATGACGCTCACGCGGGGAAACATAAGACACAGTAAAATTATTTCGCCGCGCACACCGGACGGTTGGCCGGAGAAGTACACAAACTCCATACCAGATGACGCTCGGCACTATACGCTGCTCGCAAGAAGCGCCTCGTTCGAACTCAAGAACTTTTGACACTGCCTGCCGGGCTTTGTGTTTTTGGACAAGAACCGAGTTAGGGCTGTATCCTCTTGATAAATAACGTTTCTCTAATTTTCTATGATTACCCTGTCTCCTATGCTGACCATGCTTCGCAGTTCGAGAAGATCCCTGTTGTTCAACCTTATACACCCTTCAGTAACTTTGGTGCCGATCGAAGTGGGAGCATGCGTTCCGTGGATACCTATTCCAGTCCAGCCCGGCGTGCCGAGGCGTATGAAGTACGGGCCATAAGCGCCTTTTATCTGCCCCTTGCCGTCACCAAAATCGTGGGTCCAGGATGAGGCGTTCTGAATCTGCACTATGGGAAATTCTCCCTCGGGCGTGCGCATGTCACCGACACGCATCTTGTTGCCGGAGTTGCGCCCTACCGCGATGCGATATTTCTTCAGCATGGCGCCATCCTTGTACAGCACCAGTGAATATGAGGATTTGTTTATCACTACAAGCGTGCCGCGACGCCCCCTCCCCTCGGACGGACCCTTTGGGGAAATTTGAGCGGGCGGCGTCAATGTTCTGTCAGGCTGCAGCGAGGAGATATCATCCGAAGCCGGCGCGGCGGGAGATTCTTTCGGGATACTCTCATCCGGGGAGCCCTGCCGCTCACTTTTTTTGAATACTTGAGTGAATATGCCAAAGGCCACAAGCAACACTGTCAGGACAAACAGCGCCGCTTTCACTCTCTTCAACGCCCGATAGTTCTTGGAAATGCTGATTACCTCCCTCTATAAGATAATGATGGATCAATCGGGGAAAATAACGTTTCTGGTGTCGCAGTACTCGCCGGAGACCCAGCCTTTGACTGTTTTTTTCTGATCGTCGACCAGCAGAAACCAATTGCCGGATTTAGTTTTTTCGTCCGGAACCGACAGCAACACCGACTGCAGTGACCCCTTTTCCACCTTCATGAGAACCTCATATGAGACTGAAGGCCCGCTTCTGACGTTGAGCGGGGTATCGTCCGTAAGCACTGTTATCTCGCCCGCGCGCTGATTTGCCCTGGAAGAAGCGTACTTATCCACGGTTTTTTTCAGCGCCGCCGAAGGAACCTTGTAAGCCGAAACTCTTGCCTTCCCATCGTCGAAGTTGCCCGTCGCAATCGGCGATGCCGAATCCGCAGCGGCCTCGGCATTCACGCTCGTAACATTGCTCTCCTGATCCGTCTGCGGACCTTCGGCCAACATATCCTCGGATTCCGCCGGCATGATAATCGGAACCGTCCTTTCCTGGACCGGCTTTCCTCTCGATAAAAAACCGTATGCGACTATCGCGCCCACCAACATGAATGCGACTGCGATTATTAGCTTAGCGAAAAAAACTCCGCTTTTTGCTTTAATACCAGGACCTCTTCGCAATATTTTTCACCACCTATCATATGTAGATTACTTATCAAATTATATTAGAATCACAAGAAAATATCTACAAGGATTCAAGCCATCTTACGGCCAACCAGCAAATAAAACCGGGCCATGCCCCTATAACAGAGACAAAGCTCCGGTTATTGATATCAAAATAATTTTAGATTTACTATAATCAGTTCAGGTCGATCAGCTTCGCCTTTACACCATCAATTTTGACCAGGTCCGCCTCCACCAACTGTGCGGATTCCGGTGAACAGCAAAGCTGCAGGATCAAAGTGCCGCTCGAGGAGCAGATATTTCCATCCTCCTGATCGTGCAGGCCAAGGCGCATGTTAATATTGCAGCCATGCTTCGTAAGCACCTCCTGGATTTTTATCGCATTTTTATCCCTGTCGCAGACACGTATGGCCATTAAAGTACTGCACTTCATCACGTAACACTCCATTCTTGATAAAAATTAAATATAGGTTATAAGTATTTTAACACCAATACTCAATGATCAAACACGTAATATCAGCATTTAAACGTGTATCTTTGCTATAATTCAGTTCGACCGTAAATATACTGAACTTCATCAAAACTGCGGAGATTGAATAAATGACGGATACTCGAACCTGCAATTCTATTGTGAGTTTTATATGGGGCATTGCCGACGACTGCCTCCGCGATGTTTACGTGCGAGGCAAGTATCGCGACGTTATCTTGCCCATGACGGTCGTTCGCCGATTGGACGCGGTACTTGAGGACACAAAAGATGAAGTGTTGAAAATGAAGAAAATGCTTGACGATTCCGGCATTGTCAATCAGGATGAGGCTTTGTGCAACGCTGCTAAGCAGTCGTTTTGCAACAGTTCGCCGTTCAAACTGAAAGACCTTACGAGCCGCGCCAGTCAACAGAAGCTGAAAGCAGACTTCATCGCATACCTGGACGGTTTTTCGCCGAATGTGCAGGAGATACTGAAAAAGTTCAAGTTCCATAGTCAGATCGACACGATGGTTGACGCGGACATACTCGGCGCGGTGATTGAAAAGTTCGTCTCCCCAACCGTAAATCTCAGCCCATATCCCGTGCTTGACGACTTGGGCGGCGTTCGTCTGCCAGCGCTCGATAATCACACGATGGGAACGATCTTCGAGGAGCTGATTCGCCGATTCAACGAAGAAAACAACGAGGAAGCAGGAGAACACTTCACGCCGCGCGATGTCGTGGAGCTTATGGCGGATATCATTTTCCTGCCGATAGCGGACAAGATCAAGGACTCGACCTATTCGTGTTATGACGGCGCGAGCGGCACTGGCGGTATGCTCACGGTATCGGAGGAACGTCTGCTCGACCTTGCCGGGCGTAACGGTAAAAACGTGTCCATTCACCTGTTCGGGCAGGAAATTAACCCCGAAACCTACGCAATCACACGCGCCGATATGCTGCTAAAGGGCGAGGGCCGCGAGGCGGAAAACATAGCCTACGGCAGCACTCTGTCGGACGACCGTTTTCCAAGCCGCCAGTTTGACTTTATGCTCTCAAACCCGCCTTACGGCAAATCATGGAAGAATGACGCGGAAAAGCTCGGCGGCAAGAAGGGCATAATCGACGCCCGTTTTGTCACCTCCTTCGCCGGAGACGGTGAGTTTTCCATGCTCCCGCGAGTGAGTGACGGGCAGTTGCTGTTCCTGCTGAACAACGTCAGCAAGATGAAAGAGCAGACCGAACTCGGCAGCCGCATTGCCGAAGTGCATAACGGCTCGAGCCTCTTTACGGGCGATGCTGGGCAGGGCGAGAGCAACGCTCGCCGCTATCTGATAGAGCGCGATTTAGTCGAGGCAATTATCGCGCTGCCGGAAAATATGTTTTACAACACGGGTATCGGAACCTACATCTGGGTGTTATCGAACCGCAAGAGTGAGCCTCGGCGCGGTAAAATACAGCTTATCGACGCGACGGCGCTCAAATCACCGCTCCGCAAGAACCTCGGAAACAAGAACTGCGAACTGACGCCCGCATTGCGCCAACAGATCGCGGAGTTATTTTTGAACTTCGAGGAAAACGAGCACAGCAAAATCTTCCCGAACAGCGCGTTCGGCTACTGGAAAGTCACGGTTTTACGCCCGCTGTACGGAAAAGACGGCAAACCGCAATATGACAAAAAAGGCAATATCGTACCAGACAAAGACCTCACCGACACGGAGCAGATACCGCTCGACCATCCCGGCGGCATCGACGCGTATATCAAAGCGGAGGTTCTGCCCTACGCGCCGGACGC
>JAISRE010000048.1 GCA_031273805.1 Synergistaceae bacterium
CATCTTCGTCGCCTTATTACGCTCTGCAACCAGCGCCAGAGACACCGCTACAATCAGGGTAAATCCATTGAAAATAGGCTCCACCCAATAGGACGCGCCCAACTGCTGCAGACCCGCCACAATCACGGCCAGCAGCAGTACTGCGCAGAAAGTTCCCCAAACATTCACCTTCCCAACCTTAAACGCCACCGCGCCAAGTAGTGCGCCTGCCTGCGCGTTGAGCATAAACTCCGGACCCACCGTAGTTTGTCCAACCTGCAATAAAGCGCCCAACATCACGCCCGCCAACGAGGTGATAAAGCCGCCAATCATAAACATAATCGGGACATATTTCTTAGCGGAAATCCCAGATAGTTCCGCAGCTTTAGTGTTCGCACCCAGGAAATAGAAATAGCGACCCAGCGGCATATATTCCATCACGAAATACAAGACAGCACCTACAGCTAAAGTCAGCAAAAACGAGGCGGGAATGCCCAAAATATTCCCTGCCAGAGCCGTAAATGCAGGTGGGAGTCTCCCTATTATCTGGCGACCGCCCGTGTACCAAAACGCGATACCATAAATAAAATTACCAAACCCAAGCGTAGCGATAAACGCGCTTAGTCCAACCCTGGAAACCAACAGCCCGTTAACCAACCCAATGAAAATCCCAATAGCAAGCACGAACAAAATTGCCGCAGGCCACGGCCAGCCATTTCTCACCTGCAAGCCCACCACAAGAATATGCGCTATACCAACATGGAATCCGACCGAAAGGTTATAATGTCCTCCCGCGATGGTTACCAAAACCGCAAGCGCCAACATGGTAATTGTAGCCTGATTGTTCAGCATCGACTTAAAATTAAACCATGTGAAAAAGGATTTGGGCATGAGTACAGAAAAAAACACATACGTGGCAACCAGCAAAATCAACACATTATATTTTGAGAAAATTTTTACTACCGAAAAGGCCTTCTTATTTTTATTCATTTTTATTCCCCTTTAATGGTCGGCTACACCAGTCGCCAACGCTGTCAGATAATTAATCTCAACTTCGGCGCCTTTCACTTCTTTGACGACAGTACCTTTGTCAAACACAATTACCCGATGAGCAATCCGACTTACTTCTTCAACATCAGACGAGATTAAAATAATCGCTTCCCCTTGTTCCAAGCCGCTTTTCATGGTGTCGTAAATCTCTGCTTTCGCGCCAATATCCACGCCAATGGTCGGTTCTTCCAGAATCAATACATCGCAATCTGCCTCAAACCAACGCGCAATCATTACCTTTTGCTGATTGCCACCGCTGAGCGTACCAATTGCAGCTTCTCCACTAATGGTTTTGATAGCGTATTTATCAATAGCTGCATCGCATCGGATAATCTCATCCTTCTGACTGATAAGTTTTTTCCCTTTCAATGTGACAATCGGATTGATATACATATTTTCCCGAACCGAATATCCGGCCGCCAGTCCCTCTTCGTGGCGCTTACTTGAAACGAACCCCAAACGATTCTTTATCCCTGCGGCCGGATTCTTGATTTTGACTTCTTCCCCTTGTAAAATGATCTTTCCACTGTCCAGATGAACATCGCCCCAAATGCAGCGGCCCACCTCATGGTGCCCGGCGCCGCGCAAGCCATAAAGCGCCAAGACCTCTCCCTTGTGCAGATGAAAAGAAACCGGACCGACAAATCCGGTATTCAATTCCTGCACTTCCAAGGCAATCACCTGGTCTTGCTTATACGATGCTTTGACGAAAACCTCCGATGAGTCGCGGCCAATAATATCTAATATTAGTTTTTTCGGCGTAGTGTCTTCCGCAATAGAGGAACTCACCACCTTTCCATTGCGTAAAACCGTGATGCGTTGAGAAATTTCAAAGACTTCATCCAATCGATGTGTAATATAAATGATTGCTATACCCTGTCGTCGTAGGTGAAAAAGCAACTCAAACAGCTTCTCCACATCCCGTTGGGGAAGCGTTGCGGTTGGTTCATCCAGAATCAGGATCTCAGCCTTTCTCGCCAATGCGCGTGCAATTGCCACTAGAGAATGTTCCGCTGCGGATAACATGGTCATCTGTGTACTCGGGTCGATATGCAACTCCATACGTTCCATCAATTCACGCGCCCTCTGATTGGTTTTCTTCCAATCAATAAACAGACCCTTCTTCACATATCCCGTGATTGCTGCGATGTTTTCTCCTACGGACATCCTGTCTGCAAGCCCCAAATCCTGATGGATTACTGCCAGTGATAGCTTTTTCACATCAAGCCCAATATTTTCTCCTCGATAAATCAAAGATCCCTCGCGGCAGCTATACACTCCGGATAAAATCTTAATCAACGTGGATTTTCCCGCGCCATTTTCCCCAAGAAGTGCATGAATTTCCCCTTGGTAAAAATCAATACTGACATCATCAACCGCCCTGGTGGCTGTAAAACTCTTTGACAAATGGCTAATCTTCAGCAAGGGGGCAACAGAACCATCCATTCAAGCACCTCCCCGTATTTAAAAATAAGGCCGCCATATTGGTGTTGGATGAAGCAATATAGCAGCCTTAACAAACTAAACTCTACGCCATTTAAAGCCCCCAGATTTTCCGATACTCCTCAGCAAATCCATTACTCGGATCCCAAACATTCTCAGGAACGCCTTCGATATTCACGTTGTTCTTTGTCACAATGTGCAAGCTCGGTGACCAGACATATTGCTCTTTACCATTGAAGTAACGGTTTAATTCGTCGACTGCCATATAGCCAAACATAAGGCTGGGTTCTGGCACGGTAGCAATTTGATACTCGTTGCCGTTGCGAATACGCTCGTAGGCGGATTCCTCACCGTCCGAGCCAACAAGCCGTACCGATTCCGGCGGAACGCCGCCGTTGCGCAACACGGGAATCATGTAATTGAGAATTGTGTCAGACACCGTCATCACATAAAATGGTTCAGGCCCATAAGTGGCAACCCAAGTTGCAGTAAGCGGCGGAACAGTCTGGCTTGCGCCTCCGATGGTGATAAAACCAAGTAACTCCATTGTTTTACATTCCTCAATGCGTTTTCTCATTGCATTACCCTTTGCGTTGGCAATGGAGTGTGAATCATTGTAGACGATGAGAACGCGACCCCGCCCATTGCTGTCAGCAATAACAAAATCCGCCATCGCGCGGCCTATCGCTTCGGGTGTCGTCGTGTTGTTGTAAAGTAGGTTATCAAATTCATCCGGTCCTACGACACTGGAAGCGTGAATGCCCACAGTGGGGATACCGTGATCCAAGGCTTCCTGAATACCTGATTGGAGTGATGCGGTATTGGCTGTCGTTATAATTCCATTCACACCAAGCGAAATAGCCTGTGAGAAGCAACTGAGCGTAACGGTGTTATCTGCCTGGCCGTCCATTGTAATATATTCCCAGCCGGCCGCCTGTGCCGCTTTCTCCGCACCCGACCCCCACAAAACATCGCCGCCAAACGCCATATCTCGGATAATAATGGCAATCTTTTTACCACGGACAATGGTAGGTCCGGTTGTGGGACCATCCCATTCGGAATACGCGCTTTCCAGTGCCTTAGCGTTTTCAATCGCTTCGGTCAGCACAGGGTCAACTGCCACCTCGGGAGCAGCTTCGGATATGCTGCCACAGGCAGCCAGTGAGAAAATAATTGCTACAGCCATCAATAGTGCAAGTACTTTTTTCATTTCTCTTTTCCTTCCTTTCTGTGTTTGAATGTTTATTCCCCGTAGAGGGGAGTGAGCACTTATTCGTATGATACAGTTCTAAATGGCATAATCGGACGTTTATCAAAGGAAAATGCTCACAAATTCCATCAATTCTGTACTCGTCTGATTGTAAAAGTTGGTTGAATCATTAATTATATAGTACTATCATTTTTTTGACGTTCTGCACGCGTAAACTATTAAAGAAAGCGGAGAAGCAGATCGTTTGTCTTTCCGGACTGTTCCTGCTGTACCCAATGTCCGGCATTGTCCACGAAGTAGCTCCCACGGAAATCGGTACACGCACATTGTGACATAGCCTCCAGAAATCCTGGTCGTAAGTATGTACTCCAATCGTAGCGACCGGCAATGTACAGGGCGGGTACATCTATTGTGCGACCGGCAAACAGTCTCATTTCGTGAGTATTCAAACCGATACTGCCGCAACGATAACTGTTCAATGAACCCTGGAAGCCTGTTCGAGCATACTCGCTGCTGTATACCTTTAACTCACGCTCGGTGAGCCATGTACATGCATTCACCTCATCCTGGCCCGGCATATATGGGTGGACAGTGGCCGCCATGTCTTTATCGCGCTCCATGATGTAGTAGGTTGGCATCTTAGCTAATTCATCTGCCTTTTGACTATTCAACCGATACGGACGATTTTGCTTCCAGTCGGCGCTCTTAACATGGAAATAGGCGCGAAGAAATGCATGCAGACCTTGCTGTGGTGTATGCAAATCGACATCCGCCTCCGCCGAAGAATAGTATAACTGGTAATGCTTTCGCGGCGGCTCCAAGGCACAGAGCGCTTCATGAATGGGGTCATCCTGAAATGCGGCTGCCCAACCCTCCACACCGAGCGCCGGTTCCGGTATACCGGGAAACGGTGCGGCCATCATCACAAGCGAATGGAAAATGTCCGGACGGATCAACGCCGAGTACGCGGCGACCATTGCTCCAGAGTCATGTCCCACCACAGCATGAACCCGTCGGTAGCCAATTGCCGTTACTAACGACACAGCATCCGTAACAAGGTTTAACATTCCGAAAGGATGGAGGTCGACGTCATAACCATACGCCCAGCCGGTGGTACGACCAAAGCCTCGCTGATCGGGGGCGATAACATGAAAACCCCGATCAGCGAGTGGCAGCATATTTCGCCGCCATGTATAGGCTAACTCCGGGAAACCATGTAACAAAAGTACGCAAGGACGTGCAGGTGTTTCGTAGCCTGCCTCCAGAATATGCATTCGTAGCCCGTTAGCATTTACGAAACGCGATCGGATACCCTCGGGCAGAATACCCGGTTCGTAGGCATCCTGCTGAATACTGGACAACTCGTTATCGCCCATATTATCCACCGTTTCCTGATTTAATCATCTTAAAGCATTTCTGCTCCGTGAGACGCGAACTTTCCGAGATACGCCTCAAGTACTTTGGGATTACTACGAACCTTATCGGCTGTGTCATGAAGGGTAATCATTCCGTGCTCGAGGACGTACGCGTAGTCGGATATTTCCAAAGCAAGGCGCGCGTTCTGTTCGATAAGCAAAATGGTGATGCCTTGTTGTTTGTTGATTTCAACGATTTTCTTGAACAATTCCTCGACAATGACAGGCGCGAGGCCCATTGATGGTTCGTCGAGCATTAGCAGTTTGGGCCTTGCCATAATACCCCTTCCGACGGCGAGCATCTGCTGTTCGCCGCCCGAAAGCGACCAGCCAAGCTGTTTTTCTCTCTCCCTGAGTCGGGGGAAAAGCTCATAAACGGTTTCAATATCATTTTGAAAAGGTTTGTTGCCAAAGAAACCATGCCATGATATCGTACCGGATTCCAGATTTTGATAAACGGTAAGTCCGGGGAAAATATGACGCCCTTCCGGCACATGTGTGATGCCAAGTTTTGCTACTTCGCGCGGCTTTGCGTTAATCAGATTCGTATCATTCCATTTTATGCTACCAGTCCGTTTTATCATACCGGATATGGATTTTAACAGCGTGGTCTTGCCGGCACCATTGCTGCCGATGATACAGCATATTGACCCGTCGGGAATGTCGGCGTCGATTCCGGTTAAAGCTTCAATGGCCCCATAATAAGCGTGCAGATTCCTAATTTGCAACATCATAACCTCTCCCCAGATACGCCTCGATAACGTCCTTGTTCTTGGATATCATCTCTGGTTGGCCCTTTGCGATGACCTTTCCAAAATTCAACACGACAATATTGTGGCAGTTGTTCATGACCATATCCATCTTGTGTTCAATAAGCACCACGCCCATGCCACGCTTTTCCGTCGCAAGTTTGAGCAAGGCGACAGCGTGCCCAATTTCTATATCGTTGAGTCCAGCGGCGGGCTCGTCGATAAGCAAGATACGCGGTTTTGAAAGCATTGCGCGCACTATCTCGAGGATTTTGAGCCGTCCGTAGGGAAAAGCGGCGATCAGATCATCCCAGTCAAAGGTGAAGCCAGCAATCTCCATGAGTTCGCTTAATTCCTCTTCAAAATCCTTGCTCTTTTTTCCTATGAAAGATTGGAAGAAAGTATATTGATCCGCAAGATCCGTGCCCAGGAGCAGATTATCACGGATGTTGGAGCGCTGCAAAAAACGCGGAGCTTGGAAAGTACGGGCAAGGCCTAAGCGTGCCCTCTTATGGGCAGGCGCTTTGGAAACATCGACGTCGCCGAACATAATTCTGCCTTTATCCATCGAGTAGATGCCGCTGATCATATTGAGCAATGAAGTCTTGCCGGCGCCATTGGGTCCAATAAGGCCCATCATCTCGCAGGAACTGACGTCAAAAGAGATGTCTTCCGCCACTATAATGCCGCCGAAAGCCTTGCACACGCCCTGAAGGCTCAAGACAGGCCTATTCTCACTTTGAATAGCCATTTGCGGCTTCCGCTCCCTTCTGTTGTTTTTTTCTCTGGCATTTCGTCAAGATACTGCGCGCCACGCCTGCCAAACCCATAGGCATATAAACCATGAGGAAGATGATACCCACTCCGTAAATAATCATCAGGTACTGTTTGAGGGGGCGCAGCCATTCCGGCAACATAGTGACAAGAAGCGCTCCGAAGAAAGTGCCGACTGTCGAATTGACACCGCCAAGCATGACCATCATGATAAAAGTAAGCGACGTGTTGAAAGTGAAGAGCGACTGCGAGATATATTGACTCATATGCGCATAAAGCGCGCCCGAAAGTCCCGCGAGTGCACCGGCGATGGTAAAGGCTACGACCTTGGTTTTAAAAACGTCCACGCCCAGCGACATCGCTGCGATCTCGTTGTCGCGGACCGAAGACAGCGCACGGCCAAGGTGTGTTTGCCTTACCCTTTCAACTATCAGCCCGCAGATAATTGCGACGGCAATGAGGAGGTAAAACCAACCGAAAAGATTATTCGGTGAAAAGACACCCAGATTAAGCTTTGGAATGGACTGTATGCCTCTGGCACCACCAGTGAGTGGTTCGTAATTCAAAAAAATATTGCTCATGATTTGGACAAGGCTTATTGTGGAAAATGCAAAGAAGGGACCTTTCAGTCTCAGCAACACAAGCCCGATTAGGAAAGCGAAAAGAGCGGCCACAAGAATACCTAATATGATCGACAGAGATGTTGGGATGTGCGCATACTTGCTCAACTGCGCCGAAGTAAACGCGCCGACACCCATGAAGGAAACGGCCGCAAAGGTCATCTGGCCGCCTATGCCGAGCATTACAGACAAACCTAAAGCCGCTATAAAATACAACAATGCCACATCCACAATCATGATCGAATAGCCAGTTGTAACAGATGGGACAATAAGAATCAACGCAAGGACGAAGACAAGATAAACCAAGAATTTCACTAGTTTTTTCTTTTTCATGATTGCCGCCTCATGCCTTGTCGGAAATCTTCGATCCGAGGAAGATTCCCTGTGGTCTGAAAATCAATACTAGAATAATGACCAAAAAAACTATGGTATCCTTGTAAGTGGTCGTAATGAGCGTACTGTAGGACTGAATCAAGCCGATAATGATACTCCCCACCACCGCGCCCTTGAGATTGCCGAAACCACCCAGGATGACGCCCGCGAACGCGCTTAGTTGCAGCGTGCCGAGCGTGGGATTTACAAAAAAGATTGGTGCAACCATGTAGCCGGCTGTGCCGGCAATGACGACAACAATCATGTAGGTGATAAGCGTTGTGATCATGGTTGGAATGCCAATTATCTCCGCAGCATACTTATCCTGCGTGGCTGCCTGCATCATTCGCCCTGCGTAGAGTTTTTCAAAGATGACAAAAACAGCCCAGATTATAACCGCCGCGATACCGATGATCAACAAATACTGGATGGCGATTTTCGTTCCGAAGATTTTCACACTTCCCGCAATTAGGGGCTTCACAGAAATTGGGTTGGTACCCCATATAAGCTGAACGCTGTCCTTGAGGATGAAAGAGGCGGCGATTGTGGTGATAGTGAACGTTTGTCTCCATGTGGTATCTCTCATGGGATAGTATACTGAAAACATAAATATAGCGCCGAATACAGCGAACAACAGAAATGCGCTGATCCACATAATGAGCAGCGGCAGCTTGAGTTGGTCCTTGAGACAATAGGTGAGATAAGCGCCAAACATGAGAAGATCGCCCTGCGCAAAGTTTAAGACGCCGATTGCCCGGATCAAGAGCATCAGCCCCATTGCCATCAGCGCGTAAATAACGCCCATAGCAAGCCCGCTGATCGTCAAGGGGATGAACAGATTGATTAAAAAATTCATATTTTGGAATATACCTCACTTTTCTGGACAATCCAGTTATGTTCTAACTACAACCAGTGAGAAGCCCGAAATTGGACTTCTCCTGCCCGCAAACGGAACTTTATGGTATTATTTCTACTTCATTTGAGTTCGAGTTTTTCGACAATCTTCCTGACCATATTGCCGGTTGTCGGGTCTTTTTCGACCACGACGAGATACTGAGCCGAGCCGAAATTTCTTCTCTCGTCGACAGCAAGCTTTGAGGAAACGCCAGGAAAATCCTTGATCGT
This sequence comes from Synergistaceae bacterium, assembly GCA_031273805.1. Lineage (GTDB taxonomy): Bacteria > Synergistota > Synergistia > Synergistales > Synergistaceae > JAIRKI01. The sequence continues at coordinate 8,738 of JAISRE010000048.1, forward strand.
TGCAAGGGCTTCGTTTATCTTGACGGGATCGGCGGAACCCGCGATCTCAATGGCTTTCCTCATAAGCAAAAAACAGTCATATGCGATTGCCGAGGTCATATCAGGTTCACGCTCCCAAGTTTCCATGTACTCTTTTACGAAAGCCTTGGATTCCGGGGTATCGACTTCTGTCGTCCAGTCGGCGATGGAATACCAGCCCAATGCCGCATCCCCAGCAAGAGCCATATTGTTCACGGTGATAAAATTGTTACACCCGACACAAGGGATGCCTCTATCCTCCATTTCCTGCTCGATAAGAGCGGCTTCAGCAAATTCGGCAATCCCTATTAAGCCGTCGCAGCCGCTGGCCATGACCTGCGCGATCAATGGGGCAAATTGTTTCTCCGACTCGCTGTAGGAAAAGATACCGGCTGGGGTGATGCCGCGTTTCTCAAGCTCCGCGACGATCTGCCTCTCCAAGCCCTGGCCGAATGTAGATGTGATGTACAGTATGGCGGGATTCTTCATGCCGACGATGTCAATGGCGGCCTTTGTCAGCATGTAGGCTTGCTGGTCATCGATCATTCGAACCTGCCATACCCAGGGATTGTTCTCTTCGTAAATGCCTATACTTGAGCCGCCAGCCATATGCGGGATCTTATACTCGCGGACTGTCGGAGAAACCGCTATGGCGTTGGTTGAATTTGCGCCCTGATAGAATATTGAGATGTCGCCCCTTGAGAGCAGCTTGATGGTAGCGTTGACGCTGTCCTGCTGCCCGCCCGCAGCGCCGGCTTCGTCCACTTCTATGAGTTCTACCTTCCGGCCAAGTATGCCGCCCTCTCTGTTAAATCTGGCAACGGCCATTTGAACCGCTTCTCGTAAGTACTGGCTGGTGGCTTGGCGGGGACCAGTCAAAGAATATACGGCGCCGAGCTTGATAGGGCCTTCGTCAAATACGCTGGCTGCCGAAGAA
>JAISRE010000074.1 GCA_031273805.1 Synergistaceae bacterium
GTAACGGCGAAAATTTATGATCGTTTGAATGATATTCCGGCAGGGCAACCCTTCGCCACTCGCTTTTTGAGCGATCTCGGCGCCAGGGATTCTGTGGACAAGGCTTTGTCACGAATGGTCATGAATGGAGCGCTTTTGCGCGTAGCCAGAGGTATGTACGCAAGGCCGAAGCGTGGAGTTTATCTGAAAGTAGTGATGCCCCAGCCTGAAGCTATCGCGCGGGCGGCAGCATAATCCAGCGATTCCGAGATAGGGATTCACGGCGCGGTCGCCTTGCAGATCCTTGGCCTGTCCACACAGATGCCAATGCAGCCGGTATTTTTGACGAACGGTCCTTCGCGTAAAATTAAGTACGGCAATATCGAGATTCGGATGAAGCACGTATCGCAGAGCAAACTCCCATCCGGCTTAAGCGGAAAGGCAGCCCTGGCGTACAGTGCTTTATGTTATCTGGGGAGAAATGAAACTACTCATGAGATTCTGGCAAGTATCCGCGATAAACTGTCAAGCGAAGAATATGATGAGCTGTTAAGAGCCAGGAACAAAATGCCGGCCTGGTTATCCGACATGTTGTTGAAGGCAAGCATAAGTTGATCAAATCTTTCATGGATCTGCCCCCTGCCGCAAAAAGAGAAATCCTTGCGAATGCGGCTTTGGAATTGGGGATGCTGCCGGAGGCGCTTGAGAAGGATATTTGGATTTGCCATGTCTTGGGCGTTCTTTTCAGCATCTCTGGCCTGCCATTGATCGTTTTCAGAGGCGGGACGTCTCTCTCAAAAGCGTTTAACGCTATAGACCGTTTCTCCGAAGACATTGACCTGACGATCAGCCACGAAGACATTCTTCCAGAGACAAGTAATTTTTTCGACTTTTCATCGAACAAACGCAATAATCTCCTGGACAGCCTCTCTGCTTTGTTAGTAGAGATATTGCGCGAAAAAATATATCCACTTCTTTCGGAAGCTCTTGGAATTTATGGAAAAATCGCGTTCGACGAACAGGAAAAAATGACCATTTCTTTTTTCTACAATTCTATTCTTGATGTTCCGGTCAACTCATATATCAACAAAAAAGTTATGCTGGAATTTGGCGGTCGGGGAGGAATAGAACCTAATTCCGTCATTAAGATAAGCCCTTATGCGGCCCGCCTTCATCCAGAACTTCAATTCCCTGAACCGTCAGCGCGCGTCGTAAGCGGGACTCGGACGTTCTGGGACAAAGTGACCCTGATACATTCCGAAATCAGCCGCTTCAATCACCGTTATCGCGATCAAGGTCTCTGTCGCGTGGATCGGAATCGTACTCTGGCAGGTGATCCCGGCCTTGGAGCGGGTTTGACATCAAGAATCCCTTCTTCACCGCACAGGAGAAAACCCCGCTCAAACCTGCCACACAGCGGTTGATCGTCGCGTTTTTTAATTCAGCCTCCAATTTCTTTTCCTGCCATTTCTCGATGTCGTATTTGGTAATCGCGTCGAGATATTTTGGAAGAAGATGAGCGAAGCTGGAACGGAGCATCTTAAGAGTTTTGTCGGCTGACTTGTATTTCTTCTTAGCCCATGGCTCGTATTCGTTTGATATGAAGTCTCCGAGTTTCGGCGGTTTGATAGGTTTTTCCTTCCTAACGCTTTCACCTCTGGCGAGCTTTCCCTTTAATTCCACAGCCTTTTCTCGGGCTTGTGCTACTGTTAGAGCAGTAGCATCGCCGAGTTTAATTTTCCCTTGCCTCCCCAACCCGTCTAGGTATTTGAGGTAATAGACCTTTGAGTTTTTGCCCACGTTTACATACAGGCCTCTGCAAGCAGCGTCAGTCACAGTGTAGGGTTTTACTTCCGGTTTAAGTTATTGTACAAATGTCTGCGTGAAATTTTTCCTCATCGCCTCACCTCTCCTTTATTTTGTACAAAAAATTTGGTACACTATTGGTACAAAAAATTGTACCACGACGAAAAATATTGAGCAAGTACAAAATTCATTGAAATGCATAAAATGTTGTGTTGCAAGGGTTTATAGAGATTTTTCCGGTTACATCTAGGGCTGGAAAAGGGCATGGGAATCGCACTCGTAATGCGCAGGTCTCCGGTCTGAGTTCGGACACAGGCTCCAGGAACTTCAAGGGTTCAGGGGATTTTTGACCTGAGCCCTTTTCTTTTACAGACTCAATATAGACTCCTACGGAGAGAAAAGGAAAACCAGCGCACGGCCTATGCTCGTCGGTAATGTAAACGGCGTTATCGGGCGCAAGAATAAATGCAATTCTCACGCCCGATATTCTTAGTTTAACTTCTCCATGTTGTATGTAGCGGTATACGGATATGAGCCATCGCCGCCATCTTTCAACGACATATTATCAGGTATAATGGGCAGATTAAGGACAGTCGTCTTGTCGCAAAGTCATATCGAACATATATCATAAAAATCTTAATTTGCCTCTTCTCACAGAGGGTGAACCTGCGGCGCAGGGCATAGCATATTTTTATTGACAAAGGATGATTTGGCGCTATGGGGAAAAAAAAGGAACTCAAGACGATATTGGAGAAAAAGAACGCTGCGGAATTGGTGGAGATGTTCCTCCAGGCTTCGGAACTATACCCGGAAATAGGCCGGTTTATCAGGGAGAACGAAGCTCTTGTAAGCGGCAAAATTGACGCGCTGGTGAAATCCCTGCTCAATGAGATCATATGGACGACATCACAACCGGCATGGAGCAATAATTGGAACGACAAATGCAATCTCCCGGACTACTCTCACCTGAAGGAAAGCTTTAAGGCTCTTCTAAAAGAAGGGTATTGCGATGAACTTCTCGAGCTAGGCGCCAAATTGTGGCAGTGCGGAACCGAGCAGATAGAAAATTCCCACGACGACGGAGAGACACAAAGCGACATTTCCGAGTGCATAGCCATTGTGGTTTCGGCGCTTCCCGGCTCGTCACTTCTGCCTCATGAGCAGTTGATCTGGTACATTGACAATAAGATGGACGACGAATATGACTTGTTATATGGCTGTGACGGTCTTTTGGACTCCGATAAGTATGGATCGCAGGAATGGGCGATGCTTGCCGAGGAACTATATGGGCGTATTGAGTCGTCAAAAACTGTGAAGAATGACCGGTTCATGCTCGACAAACTCGTACATTGGATCGTTGAAGCGTACCAGAGGGCAAATCTTGAGGAACGCGTCATACCATTACTGGAGGAAACCGCAGCGGCGGCAATGCTTTACAAACCCCTTACATACGCTCTGCTTGAGAAAGGAGAGCGGGAACGAGCCAGGGAATGGGCAATTTTGGGCTATAAGAAGGCAGTTGGAAATTCAAGAAGCGTAGCTTCCGATATGCGCGAGATCCTTCATAAAATGGCGGGCGAAGACGGTCGATTCGATCTCGCCGCCTCCTATAGCGCCGATGATTTTCTGGACTCTCCATCAGTAAAAACATACGAGGTTCTTTGCAAGGATTCTGAAAAAGCCGGCTGTCTGGAAGCAGTTCGTGAAGCGGCTCTGTCGTATCTGGAAACCGGAAAATTCGTACTCAGATCTACAGGAAAAGCGCCTCAACTTGAACCCACTGAAATAGCAGTTTTTAAAGAAAAATCAGGAAACAGCAGAAACAATACATGGCCTGATATATTGACACTGATCGACATCGCAATCATGGAACAACGGGCAGACGACATAGTAGAGCTTTACAGGCGTTATCAGAAAACCTGGCGGAAACCGATGTTGTATTCATCCTACTACTACTTTAATGATAAAAGAAACAAGGTTGCAGACGCAATTAGTCGCACGCACTCCGAAGTATCTTTGGAAATTTGGAAGTCAATAGTCGACGAGTATATAGCTCTGGTAAAGCCCGACGCATATCGATCCGCTAAGCCGTATTTACAGAAAATCCACAGGCTCCTCCTTGACGAAAACAGATTGAATGAATGGCGGGATATGATCGCAAACTTACGCGCCGTTCACAAAGCCAAAAAGAGACTCATGGAAGTTCTCAACGAGCTGAACTGAGCAAGACAAACAACACTGAAGGGGTTGTCCTATCCGGTATTGTTTCAAAAAGATATTTCAGGTATTCGAAATGGAAGGGATTTGTCTTTATGAGGCCGTTATCATCCCTTCCATACGCAAACAGCTCACATCGAGGAGAACTTTTTATAATGGTCGCATTCTGTCCATCATGCTTCTTATAATCAAAATCATAAAAGCGCTCTAAGTTTTGTCGATGACGAACGGGAAGCGCAATTCCAAGATAGGGGGCGTATTTTGATGGACGGCAGCATTACGTTGGATTGGGAAGAGTTGAAGAAAATGGTCGAGGACAAGGAAAACGCGGTGGACTGGGAAGAACTGAAAAAGAGAGTCGAGAGCAAGGAAAATGCGGTGATTATGGATGAGGCCGATGTTGTGGATTGTGATTTGGAGACAATTGACGATGATGACGACGAAATAAGCGGAAGTTGTGATTTTATCGAAAATCTGTCAACGACGGAAAAGATAGCGGGCGGCGTAGTGTTAGGAGTGCTCGGCACGGCGTTGCTGATAGGAATTGTATCGTTCTTTCGGATCAGGTAAGAGGAGGATGTTTTTGGCATGAACTCGATTATCGCCCAACACGAAACGATATGCTGTGTGAAGTGCGGACATGTCTCAGTGCGTGCGGTTCCAGAGGATTGTCCGCCGTTCGGAATGTCTTTCCCCGTGAAATGTCCTAAGTGCGGAGGCAGTATGCAAACGTCAAGCGGGTGGTTGCTCAAAAAAATACTCGGCAAAATCTTTGGCGAAAAATCCGGGTGACGCCAGGCAGGGGCAAAACAGGAGCGGATTTTTTGCGCGTATACGGATAGTCGATGTCCTTATTATAAATGTATGAAACGCGAAACAGTATGAATCGGAGCAATTTTGAGAGGACAACGTTGCTGGGAGAACATGCGCGTGTCGATTCTGTTTTGCCTGTATAATTAATAATCACTGACCTCGCCAACTGATGAAAGGATGATGCGCAATGGCTGAAATCAAGCAAATACTGGACGAACTGGAGGCAATCAACGAACGATACAAAATGGACAATGATTCAATCATCGAGTATTTGGACGGAATGGATGAAGAATTGTTGTGTGTTCCGATTATCGGCGCGTTCAGCAGCGGTAAAAGCGCCGCTATCAACACGTTGTTGGGTTACAGCCAGAAAATTCTGAAAGAGAACATTACACCGGAAACTGCGGTTCCGACGGAAATTCAATATAGGTTCAGGCCGGAGAGCGCTGATGACATATATATTTATTATACTGATGCTCCCAAAGAACATGAAATTATAGGAAAAGATGAGTATTTAAAAACCAAGCGGGATAACTTGGATTACAGTAAAGTCGCAAATATACGTCTGAGCTTGGAGCATAAGTTTTTTGCTGAGATCAGGCATATTATGCTTGTGGATATGCCCGGATTTGGTTCCGGAGATGACGTACACGATAAGGCAATTAACGATTACGTGGATAACAGCATGGCGTACATCATCGCTTTTCCCGCAAACGACATGACTATGCGCGATGGCGTGGGCGATATATTGAGAGAGCTGTGCGTATTGGACAAGCCAATATGTGTAATGATTACCAAGATAGACCAAGCGCCGCCGCAAAAAGAGTTTGACGCCGCGTTTGCACAGCTCCAAAAGAACTTGGCGAAATACATAGGAAACAGAGAAATAAAAGGGCTGATGACCAGCAGCAAGCAGGGCAAAATCGATGATTTAAAAAACTATTTGCGTGAGTTGGAAGTAAAATCAGAAGAGCTACTGTTCAAGCAGAAGTTTTTGCCTTTTTTCGAGAAAGAAGCTAATAAAACGCTCGCATATCTGCGGGCGCTTTTGGAAAAGAGCGGCCTTTCCGAGTCGGAGCTCAAGGAGCAGGAAGAACGATTAAACGCCGATATGGAACGCCTGATGAGCAAAGCCAATGAATTTACAAAGAGATTCCAAAATGACACGCTGCAATGCGCCGAGGAAATTGTGAGTGATGTGCAAATAGCGTTGAATAACGAATTAGACAGCTACATCGCTATGGCGATGAACCAAACTGACGCGCAGCGGATTTCCGAAAGTATCAATTCTACGGTGCGTCTGACTGTAAATAGCAGCTTTCAGCAGAGATTTACGAGCAAAGCGCAGAAATATGTCGATAGTGTATCCGCAGAGATAGCGGTAACGGATTCTTTTATTGCGGGCATTTCCGGAGAGACAGAGCAATCGGGCGCGTCGCTCGGCGAAGCGTTAGGCGCCAGTGCAGTCGGCGGCGCGGGAGGAGCTATTGCAGGAGGTCTTTTAACGACGCTTGCGCCCGGCGTAGCAGGCGTACTGACGGCAATCGGAGGCTCGTTGGGGCTTGCGCCTATCGTTATAGGCAGCTTGTCTATCCCTGTTGTGGGGATAGTGCTTGCTGCCTTGGGCGTAATCGGCGGGATATTGGCAAGCGTGTTTTCCGGCGACAAGAAGCGTGAGGAATCGCGGGCAAAGCTGCGCCAGCAATTTGTTTCGACGGTATTTCCAAGCGTGTTGAACCAACTGCTGCCCACTGTACAAACGACGCTGAGGGAGAAGACCGAAGAAATTCGCACAGCAATAGAGAGTCAAATCAAGGAACGCAAGGAGGTTCTTCAAAAGGCAATATCCGACTGCGGCAAAAAACAGGCTGACGAGGCGGGAAAATCCGCTCAGGTCCATGAAGAAATCCGCAAGGATATTAGCATAGTGGAGGGAATGCGCAGTGCAATATAATGAACTGCTATCAAAATTCAAGCTGTTAAGCGGCGTACTGAAACAGCCTGATAATACAGAGATGGACGAACGCCTGGCGCGTCTTTCCAAATTGATTGACGAGAAAATTCCGGACACGCTTAAAAAGAACGCCCCTCCGGAATATTATGAGCTTTATACTGATTTTAAGGCGCTCTACGGACAGTTCCGCAACTTTGTACTGTATGATGAATTAATAGGCAGAAACGTGGTGGCTTTAGGAGGAGGATTCTCCAGCGGGAAGTCCAGCTTCCTTAACGCGTTGGACGGCGAGAACGCCCTTCCGACTGACATCAGCCCCTCTACTGCCGTGCCCACGTTTATCGTGAACGGAGAAAAACATTACGCGTTCGGAGTGAACATCTTCGATGCCAAAATACCAATCGAGTTAAGGGATATACCTAAAATCAGTCACGGATTTGGTGAAGTGAGAGATGAAAACGGCGAATTGGCGGCGGAGTCCGTCACACTAGGACACGTAATCAAGAGTATTTTTTTAGCTTCTCCTAAACAAAGCTATACCAATCTGGCGTTTGTCGACACTCCCGGTTTCTCCAAACCGGATTCAGACACATATTCCGCTCAGACAGACGAGTACATCTCACGCAGCCAGCTGAATTCCAGCAGTTATATTATGCTGTTCGTTCAAGCGGACGCGGGGACGCTCAAGGACGAGGACATCCGCTTCATTCAATCGCTGCGGACGGAGACCCCCAAGCTGTTTATCGTCAGCAAGGCGGATGTCAAGAGTGAACACGAGTTAAATGATATAGTCGCGCACATTAAGTCACAGTTGACACTCTGCGGCATCGCTTTTATGGATGTTCTCACATTTTCCAGAAACAAACCAACGGAATATGACGCGAAAATTATCCGTGAAATCTTGGGTATCTGGAATAAGGCCCATGAAGCGCCGCAGTTTTCACGAAATTTTAAGAAGCCGTTCATTCACTGCCGCGAGTTTTATGAGAAAGAAATAGAATCCGAGCGCCGCCGCCTGGAGCAGTTGAATATCTCGCTGACCAAACTGAGCGGAGAGGAAGATGAAACGATCGCTCCGCTGCGAAAGCTTGTACAATCCATCCAAAAAGACATTGCAAAACTCAAAGCTGTTTCCGATGAGCTGAAAGAGCTGAACAGGGAGTTTTTCAGCGAGTTAAAGAACGTGTGCGATAAAATCGGCATAAACATGCAGGAACCGTCCGAAGCGGACATGTATGACGACATACCCGACCCGCTGAAGCTGTTGCGCGATTATAAACATGCAAAAGGGATCAAAACCAATCCTGAAACGCCGGAATTGCTGAAAGAAGCTTTCAGCGGCGCAGTTCCGGCGTTGGATAAAACGGCAGGGGGCAGCGCCCACAGGGATATTGTCGTTCAGCTGCTGCGCAGCCACTGCAAAGTGGATAAGGATAAAATTCATATTAACGACGCGGTGGACACAGCGGATGCCTTTAAATATGGAATACAGCGTTTAACAGGCGTTCTTAAAAAATTAAACGAGGAGGCAATGCCATGAGCGAATTGGACGAAAAAATGGATGCACTGCTGAAACTGCTCAAAAGCGAGCGCGGGCAACGCCGCCCCATAGAAGGGCATCCCCTGAAGGATAAGGAGCCCCTGACTAAAAATCGCTATTTAAGCCATTTGTGCGCCATATTGCTTTATAAAAACGCCATGAGCGAGGCACAGCGTATTTTATTGGAGCGCCTGATTGCGGGCATCAAAACGGAGCATGACGCAGAGGACTATTTGCGCATGTCGCTGGAAATAACGTCTGAGAGTATCGCCGAACTGATTGACAGGCTGAAGGACGATCTGCCGCTGAAATATGCCTTTGCGCTGGACGCGCTCGTCCTCTGCCATTTGCAGGAATGCGGCGACGATCAAGCGGCGTTTATGGCGGAGATGTTTGACGCGCTTTATATGATAGAAGCGGATTTGACGTATCTGACGCGCTTGGGCAAAGCGCTGTTGACGATGAATCAGGAGATGTTGTCAGAAGCAGTGACGCTGCGCCCGGAATATATCGACAAGACGGCGTCCGCGTATTACGCGAGGCTGATGGGTGAGGAAGCGGTTGAAACTGTGTTGCGCACAACGATGAAAGAATTGCGAAAAATCGCGGAGGGAGGGGATTTTGATTCTATAATTTCCTATGCGACGATCAACGCTCAAAACAAAGAGGAATTTAACAATACATTTGTTTACGGGGGAAATATTACCTTCAGCAAATGTAATTTTGCGTATAATAAGAATGGACCGCTGTGGTTCAAGAATTTTCATAAAGTGGCGTTTGAGGATTGCACGTTCAGCGGTTTTAAAACAGAAACGATATTGCTGGATAATGTGAAAGAGGCCACGTTTTTACGGTGTGAGTTTACGGATTGTATCAAACATTATCATAACGCTCAATGCTTCCTTAAGCTTGGAGGCGTCATCAAGTGCAACAAGGGTACAGGCACTGAGGTTGATATCGACTCGTGCGGCTTTATCAACTGCGGCGGGGTGAATTCAGATTTTTATTCCTCATCGTCTATAATATCGGACGGTCAAATACGTCGGTGCGTCAACAACGTGTTTCACAACTGCTGGCACTACTACTATGGAACTAATAAAGACCCTGATGGTCCCAAGCGGGTCTTGTTCTCCCACGTAGCAAAAGAGGAAAATAACAAGGTCATTGATTCGGCAAGGCTATGCTAGGCGGATTGGGATAAGATGAAGACCATTGACGAAATAAAAGACGCGTTAAACAGCATCTCAACTCAACTGACGAGGCTTTCCGAGGATTTGGGCAGACTGAAAACTGCGGCAAGCGCAACGAATACCGCGCCGGTGGACGAGCTTGCCCGTATCGAGCGGCAGGCGACTGCCGCCCCCATTTGCAACAAGTGGCTTAAAGCGGCTGACGCCTTGACAAGACAAATATATATGCGATTTTTAGCAGCTCTGACGGACGGCGACGCGCAAAAATTGCTGTTTGCGAGGCGCATAGGCGTCGGCAGCGGCAGCGATTGGAATGCCGAGCGGCTTGCGGCGGAGCGGCTGAACATAAACGCCTCCTTTATGGAGGATGCGGCAAACCGGTTGAACGACCTGCGCTATTCCCTGATACTGGACAGTCTTGTGCTTGTACACCTGTCCGGCGAGGCGGACGAGAAATATATACGGATGATTGCCGATGCCGTGGATATATTTCGGTGCGCCGATGAAGACGTGAAAATTGTGGCGCAATTGGCGGCGGCGATAGTGCAGTTGGACAAAAAAAGTTTTGACATAATTGTGTGCGAGAAACAATTCTCCAAACTTTCGCATTTGATCCCCGCTGAGTGGCTGGAACGGGTTTATGTGGGCGGATATTCGTCGTATAAACATATAATGGCTGTCAAAACCGGATTTGTGAAGAAAGGGAAAAGGATATACGCTACAAAAGGCAATAGGAAAGACATAAGCGAAAAAACTGTAGCCCCTGTAAATGGTTTCGTGTCCTATGTCCCCATAAACAAGAATGCTGATTCGCCTAAAGTCTACGAGGTATATATTGACAGCCCGTTTTACGACGACATATCCCAGAAATAAGCAAAAGACAAAGGAGGGCCGTAAATGGCAATCTTTCAGCTTACCAACGATGAAACCAGGCGTTTCGATGCGTTTACAAAACAAGTGGAGCAACTGTCCGCGCGGTTTGCGGAGATGGATGAAGAGGACGCTGACGAATTAGGGAGATTTGTAACGCGGTTCAAAGCAAAGTCGAAAGATCTTTTCGATACGGAACGGAGGCTTAACATCGGCATTGTGGGTCAGGTTAAGGCGGGCAAGTCGTCCTTTTTGAACACGCTGCTTTTTGACGGAAAGCATGTCTTGCCCAAGGCGTCCACACCCAAAACCGCTGCTTTGACCAAAATCGAGTACGCTGACGAGAACGCGATGGAGATCGAGTATTACAACGAGGAGGACTGGGAAGTCATCACCGACAATGCCCGGATTGAGCTGGATGGCGCGGAATATGAATCGGCGCGTGAATTGCTCAAGATGGCGGAGGGATCCGGTATCGATGTTGCCGCGCGGCTGCAAGCCGGAAAAGAGCGCGTGAACTTTGGCAGTTATGACGAGCTGATGAACCGGCTTAATGATTATGTGGGCGAGAACGGAAAATATACGGCGCTCGTCAAGGCTGTCGTGCTGTATGTGAATAATCCACTGTTTCAGGGGCTGTCCATCGTCGATACGCCGGGATTGAACGACCCCATCGTGTCGCGGACGCTGCGCACCAAAGAATTTATCGAGGTATGCGATGTCGTGTTTTTCCTCACGCCTTGCAGCGCGTTTCTGGATAAGAGCGACTGGACGCTGCTCTCCACCCAATTGCCGCAAAAGGGCGTCAAGCGGCTTACGTTGGTTGGCAGCAAGTTTGACAGCGGCCTCAGGGATGTTCTCCGCAAAATAGATCCTAATGATCCCTTCGGGGGGGATGACAACTCGGCGGACAATATTCCGGCCGCGTGCGAACTCGTGCGCTCAAAGCTCACGGCAAGGGCGCGTGAAAAGGTTATGGAATATGAAAGACATTTGCGCAGCCGAGGTGCAAATGAGGATATAATCCGCGTTATAGGAAATTGCCGCGAGCCGCTGTTCGTGTCCGCTATGGTGCAGAATATTGTAGGGCGCGAAGCTGAAAGCCTGGACGCGGAGGAACGCAATGTTTATGACGCGCTGAATGAGTTTTCGGCGAATTTATCCGATGAACTGCCGATTGTCGGCAACTTTGCTGAGATAAAAGCGATACAGGACGAGATCGTAGCGGAAAAAGAAACGATTCTGGAGGACAAGTGCGCGAAATTTATACCTACCGCGCGGGAAGAGCTGAACGGTCTGATTTCCGGTTTCAGGGAGAAAGCTCAAAGGCGGCTGGAAGTTCTTTCCGGCAATGACCGAAAACAGTTAATTGGTTTGAAGGCCGACGTTCAGAACCGCATTAACCGCATACGCGCGGATATTCAAACGGCAATGGGCGAATGGCTCGCAAAGATCGAGACGCAGAAAATCGAAGGCGTCCGCGAGCTGCGCGCCGCCGCGAAAGAACATCAAACAATAGAAACACGCTCGGGAACGGAGACGAAAAACGACTCGTATCGCGTGTCGGACAGCAAGTGGTACAACCCCTTTTCGTGGGGCAGTTCCCATACGGTGCACTATACATATGAAGTGTCCTACACATACGTTATGGCGTCCGATGCGGTGGATAACATCCGTCGGTTTATGTTGGACAGCGAAGGGCTTATTGAGCGAGCCTTTTCGGAAGCGGTGAATCACCAGGAGATGAAGCGGCGTCTGCTGGCTCTGGTTGCGGATAACTTCGATTTAGGCGACGAGCGTTATGACTCTTCTCTGTTTCGGTTGATGGTGCAGGAACAGATTAATAAAATTGTATTCCCTGTCATCAGGGTGGATTGCAGCAGCGCGGTGGACTCGATTGCGGCGAGGTTCAGCGGACAGCTGCGGGAAGGCGATGAACAGTCCGCGTTGCGGAACGCGCTTGCCTGCGCCGTAGACACCGCTTTCGCCGCGATGACTGACGAGTTCGAGCGCAGCGCCAATGAGTTCAAGAGGTCGCTGTCCGGCATCGGCGACGGGTTGCAGGAATCGCTGTTAGGGGATATTAACGCCGAGTTCGACAAAATTCTTGGCGAACTCGATGAGAAAGACGCAAATATTAAGCGATTGACCGCATATATTCAAGAAATAGACAACGCGGAGAAGGATGTTCGCCAATGAGCACAGATCTGTCCATAACGGAGCAAAAGAGCCGACTGGCGTCAGAGCTTGAAATTGCATTGGTAAACGCGCAAACCGTCATTGACAAAAGCTATTTAGAACGTCTGTCTGCTTTGACCGTTGCGCCGCCCGATGGTGAAATCACTGATATTAACGTGAAAGAATGCGGAACATTCTTCCGAATGGAACGGCTGGTTACTGACAGAGAAGAAAACTTTCTGGATAAATTAGTGACAGTAGCCAACTCCGTCTCTCCCATCGGTTGTTCTCTGACAACAATTGTAGAGAGTGACGGTAAGGAAATTAAATATTATATCGGAGTTGTGGCAAAACACGCACGCACAGAAAACGATAGGGACAAGGCATTACGCACAGCCGCTAAAGAAGCGTTTTCCGGCGCAATGGCCGGGAATTTCAGCGGCTCCACTCTTCGTGAGCTTTCGGAATCCGAAACAGAGAATTTGCAGGAGAGTTTGTCCGAGGAAAACAAATCGGTTGCGGCGGTATCGGGTATTGTGTCATTGAGGAATAAAGACGATCGGAACTCAAAGGCGTATGTTCAAGGACTCGAAAACCTCACTAATTCACTGAGAGGCAAAAGGTATAAAATAATTATGATTGCAGATCCTGTAGGCAGCGGGCAAATCCGCTCGGCGAAACAGGGTTATGAGATGCTGTATTCACAGCTTTCGTCACTTCAAGGTTTCTCCATAACCATGAACGAGTCTAAGTCGCTTACGCTGTCTGACGCGCAGACCAAAGGAATAACGAAAGGAATCAGTGAGGGTATTACCCGTTCTCAGTCTCACAGTACGAGTACGAGCCACACCGAAGGCTCGGGATTCGGAGGGAATATGAACATAGGCTTTCCTGGTATTATGGGCGGCGGCGTTTCTTATAATAATAACAAAAGTAACGCCTATGGCGCTTCGAATGGGATTTCCTTTGGAGATTCTATTATGCACAACTGGTCTGAAAATACAGGGAGTACAACTTCTAAAGGCTTCAGCTCAGAACACGGAAACAGCTTGCAGATAAGCGCTGAAAACCGCTCTATCAAGAGCCTTATGGATAAAATAAATTTATATATAGAACGATTGGATGTGTGTGAAAACTATGGGGCGTTCGAGTGCGCGGCATATGTACTTACGGATAGCCGCGAGGACGCGCTGTCCGTAGCCGGACATTACAACGCGCTTATGCGCGGCGATGATTCATTTGTGCAATCATCACATGTAAACGTATGGCCGCCAAAGGAGAAAATAGTACTTCCGGGATATGAACATTCTCCATGCGCGGAGCAGGTTCTTCGGTATTTAAAGGCGTTTTCCCATCCCGAGTTTTATTTGAATGAAAATCGTCAGGACATGAAGGTGCGCCCGTCGTCGTTGGTCAGCGGCAAGGAACTGGCAATTCAGTTTGCCTTACCTAAAAAATCTGTTCACGGGCTGACTGTAATGGAAATGACGCCCTTTGGGCGCAATGTGCCGCCAATTACCGGCAGAAAACTGGAATTAGGCGTTCTGTATTATATGGGACGGGAAGAATCCTCGAATACACGTGTTCCGCTGGATGTCGACAGCCTCACCATGCATACGTTCATCACCGGATCAACGGGTTCGGGAAAGAGTAACGCAGTATGTGAAATTTTGAATCAGCTTCGCATAGTTGATATTCCATTTTTGGTGATAGAACCGGCCAAGGGTGAATACAAAAACATATTCGGACAGTTTGGAAATGTCGCGGTATATGGAACCAATCCTCGAAAATCACGGTTGCTGAAGATCAATCCATTTAGATTCCCAGTCGATGAAATTCACGTTTTAGAACATCTGGACAGGCTCGTTGAGCTTTTCAACGTGTGCTGGCCTATGTATGCGGCTATGCCCGCCATATTGAAAGAAGCGATGGAGCGGGCGTATATGGGCACGGGCTGGGATTTAGCCGAATCAACCAATACCCGCAGCGGCGCGTTTCCCGTATTCGCTGATGTTCTTGAGCAAATTGAAAAAGTCATTGAGGAATCCAAGTATTCATCAGACAGTAAAGGCGATTATTCGGGCGCGCTTTGCACCCGCGTAAAGTCACTGACCAACGGTATCAACGGGATGATATTTTGCGGCGACGACTTGCCGGACGAAGAGATGTTCGACAAAAATGTAATTGTTGACCTGAGCAGGGTCGGTTCGACTGAGACAAAATCGCTCATAATGGGGCTGCTCGTGATCAAACTGCAAGAGTATAGAATGGCCCTCGCGGCGGAGTCCAACGCTGTTTTAAAGCACGTCACGGTATTGGAGGAAGCGCATAATTTGCTCAGACGCACATCGACAGAGCAATCGTCAGAGGGGGCAAATCTGCTTGGCAAATCGGTCGAACTGCTCGCTAATTCTATAGCCGAGATGAGAACATACGGCGAGGGTTTTATAATCGCCGACCAATCCCCCGGTCTGCTGGATATGTCGGTTATTCGCAATACGAACACCAAGATTATTTTACGGCTGCCTGAATACAGCGACCGCGAACTCACAGGCAAAGCCGCGAGCCTGAATGGCGAGCAGATAGATGAACTGGCGAAACTGGAACGCGGGGTTGCCGCAGTATATCAGAATGATTGGGTCGAGCCGATACTGATGAAAATTAACCGTTGCGGCGTGGAAGAAAAGCCCTATGTATTTCGGCAAGATAGCGTGACTGTCGGTGAAAACGATATAAAAAAAGAGTTAGTGAGTTTTCTGATTCAGGGGCGATTGGATGAACGCCTGGAATTTGACGTTAGGCGTATCGAGCGAAGTTTGACGAGATTGAATATTACGTCTCGCAATAAGCTCATAATAGAAAATTTGATCGAGGAATATAAAACGGACGACAAATTAGAGATTTGGAACGACGAGAAATTTGCGCGGCTCGCCGCGTTAGTGACCGACATACTCGCCGCGCGCGCGGCAGTTCAAAGCGAGGTTGCCGTCGCAATCAGCAACGTTGAACTTACAAGACGAGTCGCGGACATAGTTATTAGTGTGTTTCCGGACGCGAACGACAAAGCCGTACGCGCGCTGAGTCAGTGCTTGCTGCGGGATTTCGCGGCAAACCAAAATGAACACGAATGCCGGGAGAAAATTTACTTCAACTGGTTTGAAAGTATTGAAAGTCAAAGGGGGAGCGCGTTATGAATTTTTCACGCATAGAGAACCCAGATGCGAATATTTCAAAGTTTGCTGATAGTCCACTCGCTAAAGAGGCAAAAAACAAGACTTTTTCGAACGAAGGGAATTATTATGAAAGGTCTTTGGCTAAAACCGCCGATGTTCAAAAAAAAGATATCGGAGAAAGTCCAGAAATAAGCAAAAAAGAGTTGATAGAAGATTATTACGATGACCTCAAGAAAAATTCTGACTGCCCCGAAACAATAGATGACATTTATCGTAAGTGGGAAAAGCAATCGCCTGAAGCGGTAGCTGAAAAGCGGACAGAGTTTAATAACAACAAGGAAAATTTAATAAAGTCGTGGGAGGAAAAAAACGTCAGAGATTGGCCGTGCTACGAAGAAGATGTATATTCGCCAAGCGGTAAACCTATTCGCGCTAAAGGCGACAGATACGACGCGCATCACATACAGCCTTTGTCGCAAGGCGGTGAAAATAATGCGGGAAATATTACTCCAATCCACGCTTCCAATCATTTTGACAAGCAAGGTATCCATTCGCCAGACAGTCCATATGGAAAAATTGAGAAAATAAGTCAGGGAGGCCAATCATGAAACTCAAGGAAATTCTCCAAAATTATGCTGCAAATAGTACCTCTGTTAAAAAAATCGAAGAAAAATATTCAGCAAAATTGCCGCTTGAGGCAATCAAGATTTTATCCGTAAGTGATGAATCCACATCACTCAACGACAAAAGCATATTCAGAATCCTCTCGCTTGGTGAAATACTGGACGCAAGTGATGACATGGCGGTCGATTTTATCTCAAAGGGTCTGATTCCGATTATTGATGTTGGCGATAACGACTATATCTCTTTAGATTACAACAATCAAAAATGGTGTTTGTTCAATATCGCCGATGAAATAATTTTCGACACCAAGGATAGCGTTGAAGATTTTGTTTGATACGAAAGGCGGGAAGTAATAGGAATAATGCCCATGCCCAAAGAGGACAAGTCCTTCCGCCTGCTCCGCATGTACGAGACCTTAAACAAGGGCGCGGCGGTCGAAAAGCCGCGTCTTGCCCAGATGTTCGGCGTCTCGGAGAAGACCGTTCAGCGGGACATTGACGACCTGCGCGCGTATGTCGCGGAGGAAGGCGGCGGCGCGGTTATCGAGTATGACAAAGCCCACAATGCCTATTCTCTTGTTCGCCGCGAGCGTGAATGGCTGTCCAACGAAGAAGTGCTGGCTCTCGTCAAAATAGTTCTCGAAAGCCGCGCGTTTCCCAAGGACGAGGTGAAGCTGCTGGCCGAAAAACTGATCGGTCAGGCGATTCCCGAAGACCGCCCCTTCGTGCGCGACATGATTAAGAACGAACTGTTTTATTACGTCCAGCCCCGCCACGGCAAAAACCTGCTCTCTCCGATATGGGAGCTGTCGCGGACGATTAAGGCTCACGACATCATAAAATTCACATACGAGCGGCAGGACGGCGCACGCGGAGAGCGGACGGTGAAGCCTGTCGCCGTCATGTTCTCTGAATTTTATTTTTACCTGATAGCATACCTTGCGAATGGTCTCCACGAATACCCCGCAGTGTTCCGTGTAGATCGGATAGAGGACGTCAGAATCACGGGAGAAAAATTTTCCGTCCCGCACGAGAAGAAGTTCAGCGACGGGGAGTTTCGCAAGCGAGTCCAGTTCATGTATCCGGGCGAGTTGGAACGAGTGACGTTCGACTTCAAAGGCGACTCGATAGAAGCCGTCCTGGACCGTCTTCCGACAGCAGAGATAGTGGGGGAGAGGGATGGGACCTACACCGTAACAGCCGAGGTCTACGGCAGGGGAGTCGATATGTGGCTCCGAAGTCAGGGGGACTTCGTGAGCAGAGTGCGGCGAGAGAAGATTTGAAATTTGAACCTCGATGGCGAGACTGTTTTTTGCTCGATACGCTGAATTTGGGATAAATTCAGATGCTGGACAACTGAGGGTTGAACAAATATAATTATCGAGTGAATCAATATTTATGTTAGGGAACCACTGATTTAATAACCGGTGATAATGAGTGTATTCCCGTTTTATGCGCAGTTGCTGCGGCGTAAAGTACACGCCGCAAACAACTCGAGAAGCGGACGAATCTACTGCATTACTCGGGAGAACACGAATATCGGTGATTCCATAGATGTTTCGGTGAACTGGAATCTGGTGAAAATCCAGGACAACCCCGTTACTGTAATCGGCACGAAACCGCGATCAGGCCACTGACCTCCGCTATAGGAGGTCGGGAAGGTGCGAGAGTAGGCTAAGTTGTATGCCGTAAGTCAGGAGACAGGCCGGAATTTTGCAACAGGGCGAAGGCTTCTTACATGTTGCAGTTTAGATCTTATATGTTTGTGTGTCTAAATTGCGATATACGAAACCCAGGTCTTCGCGAATGCGGCGAGGACCTTTTTGTTGTCCTTAAAAACTATTCTGGAAATTGGTCTCGTATGTTATCTCTCTGACTCGGCATAGCCGGATTGTGACATGTTTGCAACATTCTGAGACAGGAGCTGATGTTATTGAGAAACACACTGAAGTTTTTTATACTAATATTATTCATCCTGGCGCTTTTCGGGTCGTCAGTGGGATATGCGCGGGATGCCGTGAAAAATCCTGCCCGGATACTCTCCATAACTCCGGTTGCAACGGAGATCCTTTATTCGTTGGGACTTGGCGACAGGGTTGTAGGTGTAACGAGATACTGTAACTGGCCTCCAGAGGCAAGGAGCAAGCCTGTGATAGGCGACATGATGAACGTCAGCCTGGAGATGCTCGCCGCTCTCGATCCGGATTTGGTTCTGATCTCAAATCTCAACGAACACTTGAATGCGCGTATCGAGGCAATGGGGTACAATACAGTCATCGTTTATCAGGATAATTTTGAGCAGATATGCAAATCAATATTGGCGGTTGGCGATGCCTGCGGTGTCGCGGATGCGGCTGATAAGAAAGTAAAAGAGCTGAGTGACGCCGTGCGGGCTCTATCCGAATCGGCTGTGTCGGGTCCCGAGGCGCGCGTCCTCATAGTTGTGGGGAGAGACCCTGCAGATGACAAACTTAAAAAATTATATGTCGCCGGCATCGAGTCATTTTACAACGATCTCATCAGGGAATCCGGAGCGGTGAACGTGGTGGAGTCCAATGTCCCGTACCTGCAGATATCCCGAGAAGGGCTGCTGCGCCTTGACCCGGATATAATAATAGATTTGATAGGAGAGCATGGATCAGCGGATATTCCGACGGAGCAGATACTCGGTCAGTGGCGCGCCATTCCTGACCTCAGAGCGGCAATAAAAGGAAATGTCGCTATTATCAAAGGAGATTTTTCGTTGCGCCCCGGGCCTCGATATCCTCTATTGTTAAAGGCCTTCATAAGGGCGATTCGTGAAGGAGCGCGTGAGATTACAGGATGAGAGATGGCGGAGGTTCTCTCGAAGTCTCAGGTTTGTCGCTGTTGCTGGATGAACGCACAATTTTGGGCGATATCACATTCTCCGCGTCTGCCGGAGATTTTATCTGTATTGTTGGACGAAATGGAGCGGGCAAGAGCACTCTCTTCAAGTGTATCGCCGGAATTTACAAGAATTTTTCCGGAACGATCGACATAGACGGCAGGCGCTCCATATCTATCAGCGAGCGGGACAGAGCGCGGTTGATCGCGTATGTGCCGCAGAGCTCTCCGCAAAATATACCATATACTGTGCGTGAGTTCATGGAGATGAGCCGCTACTCATGGCGAGGCGTTTCTTCACCAGCTGAGGACTCCCGCGCCGTGTCGGAGGCGTTTGATATGACTGACACCGGAAGCCTCACAGATCGCAGGATGGACTCGCTCTCAGGCGGTGAGCGCCAGAAGGTTATGATAGCGTCGGCGATAGCCCAGGAGACCGGGATCATACTGATGGATGAGCCGACGAGCTACCTCGACTACGCTCATCAGGCCGAGACGGCGGAGGTCATGACTCGCATCAATGTTGAGCGCGGCGTGACAATGCTTGCGGTTACTCATGACATTAACATGGCGGTACGCTCATCGAGGCGCATAGTGGCGCTCTCCGGAGGAAGGGTACTCTGGGGGGGACAGCCGAATGATATTCTGGATGAATCTCTTCTTCAATCAATATACGGCGTCTCATTCGAGTGGTATTTCCCGGGATGTTCGTGCGAAAGCGGATATCCGTTGTTAGCGCCAACTCAAAGCAAAGGAGTCTTGCGACTGGTATGAAAAGATACCGCGTCGTGATATTTTTCGCAGTGTCACTGATAATTTTGCTGGTGTGTCCCTGGTTTGGGGCGCAACCTATCTTTCCGTCCAGCGTCTGGGGCTCATCCGGACTTGAATCCAGGATTTTCTGGCAGTTGAGACTGCCCAGGGTGATACTGGCGTGGTGTGCCGGCGCTACATTTGGCGTGTGCGGCATGGTTTTCCAGGCGATATTCCGCAATCCGCTCGCTGAGCCATCTATCCTTGGCGTCTCCTCCGGGGCGGCGCTTGGGGCAGCCACCGCGATACGCTTTGGGTTTGGCGCCGGCATTTTGGGGGGCGCCGCGCTTCAAATCAGCGCATTTGCCGGAGCGCTTCTGTCCATCGGCATAATATCGGCGCTCTCGCGCCTGGTGAAGGGAACAAAGGACGCGACGCTGCTCCTTGCCGGAGTCGCCATAAGTTCGCTGTTCTCCAGCCTCATAATGGTATTCCAATATACCGGCGGAGCAGTGGAGGCGTACAGTCTGCTGTCATGGACGATGGGTGGAATATCGGTCGTTGGCATGAACGAAGGTCTGCGGGTTATTCCGTCGCTTTTAATAGTGCTCGCGTTGGCCCTCTTTTTCTCCACTGAGCTCGATCTGATGCTCTTTGGGGATGAGATAGCTTCCACCAGGGGAGTCGCAATAGAACGGACGAGGCGCCTGCTTTTCGTGGGCATATCGATAGCAGTGGCAATAGTCGTCTCAAACTGTGGTCCGATAGCGTTTTTGGGTTTGATTGCGCCCCACGTCGCGCGCAGAATTGTGGGATCCCGCCACAAGACGCTTTCAATCATAACAGCGCTTACCGGCGGGTCCGCGTTGGTTCTATGCGACACAGCGGCGCGCACTGTCTGGGCCCCGGCCGATCTGCCTGTAGGCATAATAATATCATTCCTCGGGGCTCCCTTTTTTCTCTGGCTGCTCTTCGGCCCCAAGGATAATTAACAAACGATCACGTAATGGGAGGCAATATGCGGATATTGGTAGATGCGGACGCGTGTCCGGTAAAGCAAATAATCGTCAGGCTTGCAAAGCTGCGCGGCATACCGGTTACGATGTTTATCGACACTGCTCATGAGCTGGACGATGGATACAGCACAATTATCACCGTGGCCTGCCAAGTCGACAGCGTGGACTATGCATTGGTAAATTATCTCGCCGGCGGCGACATAGTGGTTACGCAGGATTTTGGTCTTGCGGCAATGGCCTTGGCCAAAGGAGCGAGTGTTGTCAACCAGAACGGCTTCGTTTACACTAATGAGAACATCGACCAGTTGCTCTTTGAGCGGAGTCTTGGGCAGAAGCTGCGTCGAGCCGGAGGCAGGACAAAGGGGCCTGCCAAACGTTCGAAGGAGGATGACGAGCGATTTACGGCCAGCCTTTCACGCTTGGCAGGCATCGTTTAGTCCAAAACATCTTGAGAACCATGTAAGAGCCTCGGTCAACAGAATCAAAATAGCGCACCCTCTGATTAGATTATTTCATGTCAATGTGCGGATTCTCGGTTTATTTTTTCTTGATGGCCGGTAAAATATATTTATTCTTTAGGGGATTACCTTGCGGCTAAAGGTTATTTCTTAAAATACAGCTTTTAACTGAAGGAGATGAGCGCTATGACTGGTATGGCTGGGAAAATTTCGAGAGACTCGATGTGGATTGCAGTTATCGTGATGATAATCGCAATTACGGCGGGGAGCTCTTTTGCGGACTCGGGTTCCGCGACGGGCGAGCTCTTTGTATACTCTGGCGGCAAGATGCACGTAATGAACCGCGTTGACTCGCCTTCTGGAGAGAGGTATGAATCGGCGGACGACGCCTCGACCTACTTCTCCAGCACAGGTGAATCAGCAAAGCTCTCTATAGGCGGTCGTGAGATAACCCGCTACGTACTGATCAGGGAATCTCAGAACGAAGACAGATTGATTCTCACTGCAGATGGCGTAAACTACGTTATGAAACAAGTTGTATCAGCATCCGGCGCGAAATACGAGGCGTTGGGCGATCCGACCACAGTGTTCTGGAGCAAGGGACCTTGGGCGATGCTGACGATTCGCGGTAAGGAGTACGATGACTACGAGTCGTGGATGGAAAGTGGGGGCATATGGCTTGCGGACCAGGACCCGCCCACCGGAGTCGAGTGGAAAGTGGAGAGCTTAAATGGCGAGGATATAATAGAGGGCTCAGACGTCACCGTAACCTTCCATCCTGACAGACGAGTCAGCGGAAAAGCATCAGTCAACAGATACAATGCTCAGTGGATGAAATACGGTAACAGAATCATAATAGGGCAGGGAGCGACGACCCAGATGGCAGGCAGGGGTGAATTGATGGACCAGGAGGACAATTTTCTTCGTATGCTGTCCAATGTTGTAAAATTCAGGCTCCAGAGGGATGAACTCACTCTTATCACAAAAGATGACGAGGAAATCGTTTTGACGAAATAGCTCAACCTAAAAACTGGTAACATCAGGCGTCGGGATACATATCCCGACGCCTGATTGACGGTTTATCGACCGGCCTCCTCTTGAACTGCAAAAAATCAGTAAAAAAACTTTGGCGCGCGCATGTGCATAAAAATTAAAGAGAACTACAGACCAGAAGCGGATCCAGGAGATTTTTCAATCCTCATCACCCCTTCAATTATTCTTCATATGCTAAAAATATAGATTACAATTAGTTTTCAATTATCATCATTCATCGACCAGAATCGATTTGCGCATCATTAGCTTTTCAGTCATAAGGCCAATCAGAATCCATCACATAGATATTTAAAAAATAATATTGTTTACAAATAGTAATGCTGGTTTTTGAAACAATTTTTATGAGGATATTTCTCGAGACACTTGCATCAAGCAGAATATTATGCTAATGTGGCAAAAAGTAGGACGTTATGTCATAAAGTGGCAAATTAAAGAAGGTGATAAATAATCCATGCTGCTTCAGGGCAGTTATACTCACAAGCTCGATGCTAAAGGGAGAATCGTGCTCCCGGCCCGCTTTCGCGACGAGCTGGGAGAGCATGTCGTAGCTGCCCTTGTGGGAGATCAGTACATATCCATCTATCCTAAGAGCGAGTGGGAGATAATGGTCGCCAGGCTGACGGAGATTGCAATGTCAAACCACGATGTCAGCATTTTTCGCAGGGCAATTATCGCGTCCGCCCATAATATGGAGATAGATTCGATGGGTCGCATCCTCCTTCCTCAGCAGCTGAGGAGTAAAGTAAATATAACACAGGATGTCAGTGTAAATGGAAATGTTGAAAAGCTGGAGATTTGGGATCTTGCGCGATGGAATGAATTTATAAACGCTATGTATCCCATTCCGATTGAATTGGCGAGGCTGGTGCCTGGATTATGAACCCACATGTTCCTGTAATGCTCTCCGAGATTCTGGATATCCTGGAGTTGCATGTAGCTAAAGACAGAGCCGCGTTATTTATCGATGCCACGCTTGGAGGCGGTGGGCATTCGTTCGCCATTTTGGAAAAATATCCAAACATGCACCTGGTTGGTTTTGATCAGGATGAATGCGCCAGAAAACTGGCAGGTGAGCGGCTTGTCGAATTTGGCGACAGAGTCCGTATCGTTGGGGAGAATTTCAGCGAGATGCCGGACTTTCTAAGCGATTCCGAGAAACAGGAGGGAGCGTGCGGCGTGCTGTTCGACCTTGGGGTCTCAAATATGCAGCTCACGACCCCGGAGAGAGGTTTTTCCTACCAGAACGACGGCCCGCTGGACATGCGGATGAATACGTCAAGCGACTTGTTTAGGGCAGTTGACATCGTCAGGGAGTACGATGAGAGAGAACTGACCCGAATATTCAGGGATTATGGCGAGGAGCGCCACGCGTTTGCAATCGCCCGCTCCATTGTTCGAGCCAGAGCATCGGGAAATGTTCCGGCGACAAGTATGGAACTTACCTCGCTAATACGTAAAACTCTTCCCGCGCCAGTGCAGAGAAAGATGGGCACACATCCGGCTCGCAGGGTTTTTCAGGCGCTTCGCATAGCGGTCAACTCGGAGCTAGACGTCATTCCCAGGGGGCTTTTGGGCGCGTATGAAGTCACAAGGGGCGGAGGAGTGATAATTGTCATATCATACCACTCTCTGGAGGACAGAATAGTAAAGAGAACTTTCAGGAGTTGGGCCGATGAGAATTACGGGCATATGCTCATCCGTAAACCGACTCTTCCGACGGACGCCGAGAGAGAGAGTAACAGAAGCTCAAGAAGCGCAAAGCTAAGGGCATTTATATTAAACGATATTAAAGAAGATTATCGAGGTTCAGGAGGTACATTAAGATGAAGGCTCCGATTCCAAAACACGAAAAAAAAGGTCCTCACTCGATGATCTGCATGATAATTCTGCTGGGAGTTCTATTTTCCTCAATGTCGTTGGGCAGCATGCGGCTTTATGGACTTTATTTGGAACATAGATTGGCCACGGTGACAAAGAGAATAGAGACAGTAAACAGCAGGTTTGCGTCGCTTGAGGAGTATCACGCGTCACTCCTTTCTCCGTCACGGATTTATAACTACGCGAAGATGGAGCTGAAAATGGTCACGGCGAGTGATATCCAGACGATAAGGCTGAACTCCTCCGGGCAGAATATCGATACCGGAATGACCTTGGCGGACTCCACACCCGCAATGCCTGGGGCTTCCGGCAAGTTCGGCGGTATACTGGACTTCTTCACGGGCATAGCCAATGCCAAAGATTAAAAATAAACCGCCTCGTGAATCATGGAATTCATGGACTGCCTGGCTATTCGCTTCATTATCTCTGCTGATCCTGCTGGGCCAGACCGTCAAGGTCCACGTCTTTCCGGATCAACGGATACTGAGACAGTCGCAGAATCAATATTGGGCTCAGATAGACGTCTCCACGTCGCGAGGCGATATAAGAGATAGAAATAACATTCCTCTAGCCATATCCGTTCCTTCTGTGAGTTTTTTTGTCGATCCATCGTATTGGCAGCCCGCCAGCGCCGATGAACTTGCGGATTATATAGGGGTACAGAATGCCAAAAAATTCTCACATTCACTGCCAGGAAGGTTTCACTGGGTCGTCAGAAAGGTACCCGGTGAAATAGCGCAGCCTCTGATCGAAAGAAAGGTGCCGGGGTTGTTCACCGTCAAAGAGAGCAGGCGAATGTATCCACATGGAGAACTCGCGTCTCACGTCATAGGTTTTTGCGACATAGACGACTACGGTCTAAGTGGGGTGGAAATGTCGTGGAACAAGGTGCTGTACTCTCCTCCGCAGAGGCGCAGCTTTGTGCGCGACGCCAGAGGCAATCTGCTGGACTTCATTGGGAGCAATGCAGGATTGCTTCAGGCGGGCGCCGGTTCAATACAACTCACTCTCGACTCGAAGGTGCAGCAGATAGTGGAATGGAAGCTGAAGGATGGGGCTGAGTCAAGCGGTGCTAAGTGGGGCGCGGGTATTTGTGTAAACCCCCAGACAGGTGAAATACTGGCAATGGCCAGTTATCCCTGGGTGGATCTCAACGACCGGAAAAGTTTCGGAAATAAGGAGACTCTGCGCAATAATGTCATAGGAAGGGTGTATGAACCGGGGTCCACGTTCAAGCCGATAATGCTGGCTATAGCGAAGGAGATGGGGCTTGTCTCCAACGGAGATCGTTTTCACTGCGTCGGTCGGACCTCGATCGCGGACGGAGTTATAAGGGATGTCAGCGCACATGGAGACCTGACGCTTGAAGGACTGCTGATAAAATCGTGCAACACGGGAATGGCGTCTATCGGAAATAAGATGAACGCACTCAAATCTTATGGCATGCTCAAGCAGTTTGGCTTCGCGGTCAAATCCGACGTGGAGATATCAGGGGAAGAGGAGGGGTTGATGCGCTCTCCGGAGGAGTGGCTTGGTATGGCGCGAGCCAATATCGCAATCGGTCAGGGGCTTGCGGTCACTCCACTGCAGCTTGCGATGGCAATCAGCGCTATCGCAAACGGCGGAGATCTGTTAAAACCATATATCATATCAGAGGTCAAAAACGCGCATGGCGAAGTGATATACCAGGGTAAACGGAGAGTGCGCACATCGGTTTTGAATCAGGATACCGCCGAATGGATCAGGGATGTTCTTTACAAGACGGTTGAGACGGGCACAGGAAAAGCGGCGCGGGTCAACAACATAGCGCTCGCCGGAAAAACGGGCACAGCTCAGATTGCCCAGATGGGCGCCTACTCAAAGGGGCAATACGTCAGCTCATTCATTGGTTTTTGGCCGTACCAAAAACCGGAATATATACTTCTCATCGTTCTTGGCGAACCGGGCAAGGGCAGATATTACGGGGGAGAGATAGCGGCTCCTGTTTTCAGAGCTATTGTGGAGGACATGTCACAGCTGTCCATACTGGCAAAAAAACAACAAGGATAGGGCAATTCACTGAAGGGGGGGAGTGCTGTGAGGCTGAGCCATCTGTTTCACAAGATGAGGGGAGCGGAGAAGACTATGGAAAACGCCTCTCTCGCCGACCCTGACATTGTAAAATTGAAATACGACAGCAGAAGAGTTGCCCCGGATTCCGGAGGTGTGATATTTGCGTGTGTATCGGGTGAAAACTCAGATGGTCATGACTATGCGCGCAACGCGCTCTCATCAGGCGCTGCGGCGCTCCTGTGCGAGCGCAGACTTCCGTTCGATGTTCCCCAGATAATTTCACCGAATGTACGGGCAATCATGGGTGAGGCGGCCGCAATTTTATACGGGAACCCGTCGGACAAGATGACCATGATAGGCTTGACAGGGACAAACGGAAAGACAACGTGCGCGTATATTATCAGATCTATTGTGCGCGCGGGCGGCGCAAAGGCTGGTATGCTGGGCACCATCGTGTATGACGACGGCAGGAGCGAAATATCCGCAGATCGCACCACGCCGGAGGGCCCGGATATTCAGGAGATGCTCGCCGCCATGGTGGCAAACGGCGCGCGGTACTGTGTCATGGAGACTTCATCTCACGGCCTCGACCAGGGCAGACTCGCGGGATGTCTGTTCGACAGAGCCGGTTTCAGCAATCTCACCCCCGAACATCTTGAATATCACTCTGATATGGAGAGTTATTTCGACGCAAAACGCCTCCTGTTCACGAAATACGCCGGCAAAGGATGTATCGGAGCGGTGAACGCCGACGATGAATATGGGCTGAGACTGCTGGAAGAATTTCCGGATAATACGCGCGCATACTCTCTGACTGACGATATCAGGAGCTCTCATTCCTGTTACAGCGCCGTTGTCGCCCTCCATGATCTGAATGGCATGTCGCTTGAGGTGTCATGTCCGGACGGAACGCTCTTCACGGTAACATCTCCGCTGATAGGGGACTACAATGCGTCCAATATACTGGAGTGCATAGCGATAGCGGACTCGCTTGGTATGGATAGAGATGTAATACAAAGGGGCGTCTCAGAGTGCCGCAATGTGCCGGGACGTCTCGAACGTTATAATCTATCCAACGGGATAACTGTGTTTGTAGATTACGCGCACAGTCCTGATGGGATGAAACAGACTCTTGACACCCTTGCGCGCTTTAACCGCCGCAGATTGAAGGTGCTGTGGGGAGCGGGCGGAGACAGATCGCCGCTCAAGCGGCCGGTCGTTGGGAAAATAATGGCGCAATACGCCAATCACGTGATAATCACCACCGACAACCCCAGAAGCGAGAATCCGGCGAACATAGCGCGCAATGTTGAACAGGGGGTAATATCCCACAAGGGCGCGCCCAGAGTGGACACCATATTGGACAGACGCGAGGCCATATACTTCTGTCTTGACTCCTCTAAGTCCGGCGATATCGTACTTATCGCCGGAAAGGGGCCGGAGCGCTTTATTGAGTTCAAGGATCACAGGGTTCCCTTTAGTGACTCAGGCACAGTTCTGGAATGGGCTCTCGACCGCTCAGTGGAGCTTGCCGAAAGATGACGCGCATTTTGGATTTCTTTACAATAGCTGAAGCGGCCTTGATTACCGGAGCTGATTTTTTCCCCAGTCACGCGGGGATGTCCGTCATGTCTCAAAATTTCAGGTGCGACAGCAGAGACGTGGAAAGAGGAGATGTCTTCGTAGCCATGCCTGGAGAGCGTGACGACGGGCATAATTATATAAAAAAATCCGTCGAGTCAGGCGCATCCTGCGTAATACTGGACGCAGCCTATTTTGAGGAGAATCAGGACGAGATGTCCGGTCTGGATACAATCATGCTGGTGGTCTCGAACTCGTCTGGGGCAATGGCTAAGCTGGCCAGGGCGTGGCTGGACAAAGTTTCTCCAAGGGTAGTTGGTATAACCGGAAGCGTGGGCAAGACCACAACCAGGGAGTTTCTCCGGTCCGCGCTGAAGGATGTTTTTCTCACTCACTCAGCGAAAAAGAGCTATAACACTATGGTTGGCTGCGGCATGACCATACTGGCAATGCCGCGCAATACCGAGGTATTGATCCTTGAGCTGGGAACCAGTCACATAGGGGATATAGAGGAACTCGTGAAAAATTTTCCGGTAACGCACGGGATAATAACGGAAGCCGCGCCGGCGCACCTGGATGGGTTGAAGAGTCTGGATGGTGTGGTGGCAGCTAAGATGGAAATAATGAAATCAGAGAGTATGCAATTTTTGTCTTATAATTCTGATAACGAAAATTTAGCTGCGGCAATATCCAGGAATATGAAGGATATTGCGCCAGACAGAGGGAATATCAATACCATCAGTGTGGGATATTCGGACTCCGGCGTGCAGATTCGCGATGTAAGGCAGAGCGTGAGCGATACTATAGTCCCCATGCTCTCGATGCGCCTTTCACGCGGCGACAGGGATTTTTCCTGTGACGCCAATGTCTTTGGCAGACAACATGCCCGTAATATCGCCTTTGCGTATGCCGCCTCGATTCAACTTGGCGCGCGCGATGAGGATTTTATGAAATCGGTGGCGTCATTCAAAATACCCTCGGGACGCGGTGTGTTACTGAAAGCGATTGGCGGGGGGATACTTGTCGATGAAAGCTATAACTCCAATCCCTCCTCCGTATCTCACGCGCTGAAAAATTTACTCGAGCTCGAGCTGGAGCCAGAATTCAGGAGAATAGCCATTTTGGGCGGGATGCGCGAGCTTGGCGAGGAATCCGCGCGCTGGCACGAGATCATAAGGAGCAGGGCGAGCCTGCTGGACGAGCTCTACCTGATAGGTTCCGAATGGGGCGAGGCGGAGACAAAATCTGATGCCTTGAAGGGAATATGGGGAACCGTTGATGAATTCATTTTAAATTTTGATTTTAAATCTCTTCCAAAGTCAATTATCCTGATAAAAGGGTCGCGTTTCTACGGTTTGGACCGACTCCTGAAATATTTTGAGGCAGAACGAAATGATAATTAAGACGCTGTGTCTCTCATTGATATTTTTTGCAATAGCCCTCTACTGTCAGGGGCTTCTGATTCGTATAATGAGGAGACTGAATGTGGGGGAGGCAATAAAGAGTTACGGGCCGGAGTCTCATTTAAAAAAGCGGGGTACGCCCGGTATGGGGGGAATAGTGGCCCTGATCCTCGTCCCTTTCATGGTATTAGCGGCATATTTGTGCGGTGTTGCGGACGCGCAAACTATGTTTTATATATGGTCCTATCCGATGCTTGCAGCGGCAGTCGGTCTGATAGATGACGTTCTCAAATATCGAAGCGGGTCGAGTGAAGGGCTGAGGAGTCTTCAGAAATTATTTCTGCAGATAGCGATATCTGTTCCGTGGGCATATTATATCTCTCGAGGCGGGATATACCTTACCCCTGACATCATGCTCCAACCTCATTATGGTATTCCGCTGCTGGCATTTCTGGGTGTGGGCATTCAGAACGCCGTCAATGTGACCGACGGGCTTGACGGGCTCGCGGGAGGAGCGGTGGCGATATCCCTGATATCGGTGCTGTTGTGGGCGCAGTCAGCCTCGTTAGTTGTATCCGCCGCGCTCGCGCTCGCTGTAGTAACCGCGTTTCTCTGGCACAACTCAAACCCCGCGCAGCTGTTTATGGGGGATGTCGGATCTCACCTGTGGGCCGGAATAATACTGAGTCTCTGTGTTGCCGGAAAGTCATTGATCTTCGTCATTCCAGCCGGTTTCCTGTTTGGGATAGAGTTGACCGCTGTGGCAATCCAGATAATTGCAATCAGAGGGTTCAAAAGAAAGGTCTTTCGCATGAGCCCCTTGCACCATCACTTTGAACTTGCGGGATGGAAGGAACCATCAATAGTAGTTAGATTCTGGCTCGTACACATAGCTGGCATGGCCATTTCAACTATTTTTATTTTGACTGCTTTAAGAGGAGGATTGTCAAGTGTCTGTCTGTGAACAGCCTCACTGCTCGAGTATAGCGGTGCTTGGCGCCGGAGTAAGCGGGCTCTCGATCGCTTTCATGGCCCGAAGGATGGGCTGCGATGTACTGCTGTCCGAGATGCGGGAGATTCCGCCGGATGTGCGGGAGATTCTCGGCGCCTCAGACATCAGATATGAGTCGGGCGGTCACACCGACAGAATTTTTGATAGCGAGCGTATCGTTCTGGGCTCAGGTTTTCCTCCATATGCCGATATAATGAAAAAAATTGCTGACCGAGGCGTAACCCCGCTGGGCGAGATAGATTTTGTAATGCCTCACATTCAAGGCAGAGTCATAGGAGTAACGGGAAGCAACGGAAAGACCACCACAGCATCTCTGCTGGGCCATCTTCTCAGGTCATCCGGACATAACGCGGTTGTGGCGGGCAATATCGGCCGTCCATTGGCGGACGTGGCTGGAGAGGGCTTTGACTTTGTGGTGGTTGAGCTCAGCAGTTTTCAGCTGCACTGGGTATCCCACGCTAAGCTAGCGGGCGCGATAGTCACGAATTTAGCCCCCGATCACATCGATTGGCACGGTTCATACGATAAATACACGGCGGCAAAGAGCCGCATACTGAACATGGCGGGTGAGGGCGGTTTCTCGATTGTGCAAAACAGGGACACGGAGATTCTTAAAGCACACGGCGGCGGCGTGTTCACTCTCGACTGGACGGAAAACGGGGGAGAGCGCGGCGTCACCCTGAACTCCGATGAACGAGTTGTCAAAATGGGCGGCAGAGAACTCTTCAGATTCGAAGACGTGAAGCTCCTGGGTTTTCACAATATGGAGAATGCCGCAATGGCAATGGCGGCTTTGAAACTCCTGGGGTGTGATGAGGCGTCAGCGAGAAGCGCTCTCTCGACGTTTACCCCCCCGCCTCACAGATGCAGCCTTGTGCTGATCTCAAACGGCGTCAGATACGTCGACGACTCCAAGGGGACAAATATAGCAGCGACAATTACGGCTATGAGGTCGATAGATGGCAGGAAGATAGTCATCCTTGGAGGCAGAGGAAAGGGAGAGAATTACGCTGAGCTGGTCCAACCGCTCAAGGACTGCGCAAAGAGCGCAATCCTGATAGGAGAGGCGGCGTCAGAAATGGCGGATGTCCTTAAAAACGGCGACTACTTGAATTATTACGAAGCAGGAGAGATGGAGTCGGCGGTGAGGACTGCTGTCAGTCTGGCTGAACCGGGTGACGTCGTGCTGCTGTCCCCCGCGTGCACCAGCTGGGATGCGTACAGAAACTATAACGAGCGAGGGGACCATTTCGCGTCGCTAGTGCTTAAATGCACACAGGAGACTGAAAGTGCCGGTCGGTGAGAGTACTTTAAAAGAAAAAAATAATATTTTCAAGATAGACCCGCTGCTTTGGCTGATACCTCTTATCATGAGCGGCATTGGTATTTTGATGGTGACATCGACCACGAGCCGCGCTTCGTATGAATTGTACGGCACTCCGTTTACCACCGGGATACGGCAGCTCCAGTGGCTTTCGTTCGGCATCTGCGTGATGCTGATGACCTACAGCATACCCGTTCGTTTCTGGCGCAAGACATCCAGCGTGATCTGGTTTCTATCACTTATACTTGTGATCGCTACGCTGATCCCAGGGGTGGGAACGTCAGTCGGCGGCGCCAGGCGCTGGTTGAGGTTGGCAGGTATTTCGTTTCAGACCTCAGAAATTTTAATATTTGCCACAGTGCTGATAACAGCTAAATTTTCCCAGAAAAATGAGCTCAATCCTCACAAATGCTTTGTCCTGACCTTGGTGATACTCGTAATATCCTCCATATTTCTCCTTATGCAGCCGGACCTTGGCTCAACAATACTCATCCTGATGATATGCATGGGTATGTATGTCGAACGCTTCGGGTGGAAGCTGCCATTGCTGACCGGCGGCATTTGCGCCGCTATGCTGTTGCTGCTCATCAAACTTGAACCATACAGGCTCCGCAGGATGGACGCGTTTTTTAACCCGTGGGAGGATCCGCTTGACACGGGATTTCAGACAATACAAGGACTCATCGCCTTTTCAAATGGAGGAATACTTGGCTCAGGTCTGGGACACGGATTTCAGAAACTGCAGTACCTTCCGGCAGCTTCAACGGACTTTATATATGCGGCATTGGGGGAGGAGCTGGGGCTTCCGGGCACTATCGGAGTGATTGTTCTCTGCATGATGTGGCTTTCCCGGTGCCGCTCGCTCTACATACATGTTGACGAAGGTTTTGATACAGCGCTTGTGTGGGGGCTTGCTCTCACAATAATCTTACCATTTTGCATAAACATTGCGGGGGTGACGAACTTGATACCTCTTACCGGAATGCCTCTGCCATTTATCAGTTACGGGGGAAGCTCGCTCGTCATGATGTGGATGCGCGTGGGAATACTGCTGAGGCTTTGCAGAAAATACAGAGAGGCGGAGGCCTGAGATGCGGGCTGTCAAGAGTTCGTCAATCTCTTTGCTGTTGGTTGCGGGAGGAACAGGGGGCCATATTCTGCCGGCCGTGGCGTTTGGCGACTGGATACTCCGTGAACAAAAGGGCGTCACCGTAAACTATATTTCCGGCTCAAGGCCGATGGAGCTGGAAATATACAGGGTTTCCGGAATAGAACCATTTGTGATAAGGATAGCGGGTTCGCCGGTAGGAGCGTCTTTTGCCAAGAAACTCAAGCGCTGGTTTGATATGTTGATAAGCATCTATCAGGTATGGCGATGCGTAAATAAGAAATCTCCCGATCTGTGCGTCATGTTCGGCGGATACGTCTCGATACCGGCGCTCTTGATCTGCCGATTGAAGGGCGTACGTTCCGTATTTCACGAGCAGAACGCCCGCGCGGGCAAGGCCACAAGGCTTGCGCACAGATTCAACGTACGAGTGGCGTCAGGCTGGGAGGAATGCGCTCCGCTGAAATCCGGCGATTACGAGCGAGTAGGTGTGCCGATAAGGCGTTTTCGGGATATGCGGAGGGACGAGGCTCTCGAGCTGCTCGATATCGTTGATGACGGGTTCCGAGGTCCGGTTGTTTCGGTCATGACTGGCTCGCTGGGAAGTGGTCATTTGGCTGAGACGTTGAGCAGCCTGTCGCGGATGGAGCTGTTCTCGCTCTGGAGATTTCTCGTGGTGAATCCGGAGGTCGATTCCCCGACTGAGGTACGGCACAATATGATACACGTTCCCCGGATGTGGGATATTTCGCCGCTTTACGCGTTGTCCGACATGTTGATAACCAGGGCCGGCGCGTCAACGCTGTCGGAGGTCGAGGCATTGACAATCCCCGCTGTTTTAGTGCCGTGGAGGGGCGCCGCAGATGATCATCAAATGAAAAATGCCCAGCAATTAGCCTCTGTTCCCACGGTCAGAATTTGGGATGAATCTTCAGAGTCATTGAGTGATTTAGCCAGTAAATTAAACGATCTCTACAGAATTTGTCTGTCAGAAGATAATCATACTGTCAAAAGGTTGTATAATGCAAGCAAAGCTGGCGAAAAAATATGTGGTAAACTATGGGATTTTGCGGCCTATTACATGAAGGGAGAGGTTAATTTTGAGGGCAGACGCCTTCATTGATATAAAAGATCATATAAACATACACTTAATGGGTATCGGCGGCGCCGGTATGAGTGGGCTTGCTCTGCTGCTTCACTCTATGGGGCATTCTGTGAGCGGATGCGACGCCGAGAACACTTTCTATGCGGACAAGGTGCGGAGCGAGGGAGTCGATATATCCCTCGGGCACCATAAGGCACATTTGGACCTATATGCACCGGATCTTATAATACACACCAGCGCGATAGCTCAGGATCATCCAGAGCTTATCGAGGCAAGGAGGCGAGGGATACGTGTCGCGAGAAGGGCTGAAATACTCAGCCTTATATTCAACAACCGAAGGGGCGTCGGTGTGGCCGGCACGCATGGGAAAACCACCACATCGTCGATGATCTCGCTGATAGCCGAGCGCGCTGGGATGGATCCAACCGTTGCGATTGGGGGAGAGTCATCCGATATCGGTTGCAACGCAAAGTTGGGAAACGGGGAATATATGGTGGCTGAGCTTGACGAGAGCGATGGTTCGTTTGAATTTTTTTCGCCTGACGTGGCTGTCATTACAAATGTGGACTGGGATCACATAGATCACTATCCAACATATGACTCTGTTATAGAGGCATTCGATAGGTACGCTCTCGGCAGAAAAAAGATGTCGTCGCTCGTTGTGTGCGGTGAGGATAAAGGTGTGCAGAGACTGCTGGAGTCCGGAAATCACCGCGATGCCGTGACCTATGGATGGGGTATTGGCTGGAACTGGGGAGCAACAGATGTAAGGCATCTGTCCGGTGGCGGAGTCGAGTTCTCGGTAAATCATGACGGCGCTCCTGTGGGGAATATAAGTCTAAAGGTGTCAGGAGAGCACAATGTTCTAAACGCATTGGCCGCAATTGCAGCCAGCGACAGAATGGGCGTATCGTTTCAATCGGCGTCTGACTCTCTTGGAACATTCAGAGGCGCAAAAAGAAGGCTTCAATTCATCGGCGACGTGGGAAATGTGCTTATCTACGATGATTACGGGCACCACCCGCGCGAGATCGCGGCTACAATGGGAGCGGTCGGGCACACTTTCCCGGAGCGTCCGGTTCATCTGGTGTTTCAGCCTCACAGGTACACGAGAACTGAGGCGTTATATCATGACTTTGCCTCTGTTCTGCGACAGGCGGCGCACATCTATCTGCTTCCGATATGCTCGGCAGACGAGCCTCCGCTTCCCGGCGTTTCATCATTCCTGATAGCGGATGAACTTTTTACAATGGGCAGGAACGACGTGGTAGTATGCGGTGACTTCCAGGAGGCTTCCGAATCGCTCTGTGACTCCGTCAAACCCGGTGATCTGGTGCTGACGGTAGGCGCGGGCAGTATAGAGTCCCTGAGCAAGCAGATACTGGAGAACCTGAAAAGGAGAGTCTCCGTTAAGAATGTCGAGACGGTCGGCGCCTGATAGCGTCGGGGCGTTTATTCTCCACGATCAGCTCCTCGCGCCATTAACGACATGGGGGGTTGGGGGATATGCCAAAACGCTTGTGACCCCGCGTTCACGAGATGAACTTATAGAAGCGATCGGATGGCTTAAAACCTGCTGCAGTAGTTTTTTCACGCTCGGAGGCGGGTCGAATGTCCTTATAGGGGACGGCGTGATAGATATTCCGGTGCTTCGGACCACGGAGACCAGGGATTTAAGGGTTTCCGTCGATGGGGAGAATGTGTTTATAGATTGCGCTGCCGGCACAAAACTCTCAGAAGTGCTGGCTTTGACAATAAAAGAGGGATGGAGCGGTTTGGAATTTGCCGCTGGGATACCAGGCACCGTTGGCGGAGCTCTGTCCGGTAACGCGGGCACGTTGAGGGGCGCTATGGACAAGAGCGTGGTTATGGTGCAAACAGTGGAGGAGGATGGCTCGAAACACGAGTGGAAAGCCGACGATATGAAATGGGGTTACAGAAGATGCGGTCTTCTGGAGAATACCTCGAGGGTAGTTATCGGAGCTAAGCTTAAACTCTCATTATCAGACAGAGGGCTTGTGCTGGCGGCGGTGAAAGAGGCATTGGAGAGCAGAGGGCTTCAGCCGTGCGGACATCGTACGGCGGGGTGTGTTTTCAAAAATCCGCAGGGTCACAGCGCGGGTATGTTGCTGGACAGGGCTGAGTGCAAGGGATTGGTTGTAGGAGGCGCCAGAGTATCGGCTGCTCACGCGAATTTCATAGAGAATATGGGCGCCTGCTCAGCCAGAAATATTATGCAGCTGGCTCTTATCTGCAAAAAGAGAGTTTTCGAGATGTTCGGCGTGACATTGAGTTTTGAGATAAAGACATTGGGCATCCAAGAGGAAGATATATATGTCGGGCGCTAAAAGACGCAGATGGAAAGGGTATCTTTTATTATTTAGCATACTGTGCGGTGTTCTGTATTTTGCCGAGGAGAGATACAGATTCTTCAGGTTGAGGGACCTTGAAATTGCCCCATGGAATGTTTTGCCGGATCACGTAATCTGGCAGCAGGTACCCGAGGCGGCGAATACTTTCTGGCCGTCACTGCTGTTTCAAGGGAGAACTTTTACGAGAAGCATTACGAATTACTATCCGGTCGACCTTAAGCTCCAGGTAGTCGGATGGGGGCGCTACAGGGTGAGCGTCTTGCCTCTCGATGTTTTTCTTGGCGTGTCATGGAACTCCAAACTCTGGTGGCTGTCCACCAGTAAGAGGATGTGGAGAGCCGATCTGCCGTCAAGTGCTTCGGTAAAAGGCCTCAAATTCCCGAATCGTCCGATTTTGTCGTGGGATGCGGATCTGGCGATGCCCATTGATCCTGAAAAGCAGATGGGAGACGTTTATCCGTCAAGTTTACCATTGAGCAAAATAGCGAAATGGTATAAGACTATAGAGAAAATTGGCTGGAATGAAGATATATACTGTCTTCTGGCGAAGAAAATAGACGGTCGTCCGGTGGTGCAGATTTTATTGGGTTCAGAGGAGCGGGTAACCGGCGAAATTATAGTTAAAGACGATGCTTCGGACTGGCTGTCGCTTGCGGCGGCTCTGGAAAAAATTTACCCGGTAAACACCGGTGGAATGCCTCCGGGGCTAATTATAAACGCGACGTTCACCGGCATGAGATTTACAGTTACCAACAGGGGAATAATGTAAACCTGTTCGAGCTTGAGGAATAAATATATTTTTATCGATAGGGGGACCCCCGCATTGTTTAAAAAAACTTCAACTACATCCGGTTACAGGGATCCGGAAGTCCTGGTGGGGTTGGATTTAGGGACCAGCAAGGTAACTGTAGTAGTGGCCGAGCGTGACGGACCGACGGGCGAAGCGCAGATTATAGGCATGGGGCAAGCGCCGTCCAATGGCATAAGGAAGGGTTTGATAGTACATCTGGATCAGGCTGTCCGTTCGTTGAAACAAGCTATTATGGATGCCGAGAACATGGTGGGTCTCGAACTTTCAGATGCTACCGTATCTTTCAGCGGAGGGGATGTAAAGAGCGTCCGAACAAAGGGAATGATATCGCTGGGGCGCAATCCCCGGACCGTTATGCAGTTCGATATAGAACGCGTCATCGAGGCGGCTCAGGCGAACGTTGCGGTTCCCAACAATCAGATAATACTTCACACAATTCCGGTGGAGTATTATCTGGACGGCAACACTGGGATAGATGACCCGCTCGGTATGACCGGAATTAGGCTGGATATCGACCTTGAATCGGTCATAGTGCCCACTGCTACGGTGCAAAATGTATATAACTGTGTGGAAAAAGCCGGCTTGACAGTCAACGGATTTGTCATAAAGCCTCTGGCGTCCGCATTGGGCGCGCTTACTCCGGAGGAGAGCTTGGCCGGCGTCGTGTCGGTGGATATAGGCGGGGGAACATGCGGAGTGGCGGTATTCGCGGACGGGAGGCCGAAACATCTTGCGGTCGTATCAGTCGGCGGGGATCACATAACGAATGACGTGGCCTCGGTACTGAAGATACCGATCAATAAAGCTGAGGAGATAAAAAGGGAGGTAGACCTATTCTCGGAGAAATCAGACCTCCAGGCGGATAAATTGGAGTTCGAGCACATGGGCAGGAACTATTCATATTCGATGGACGAACTCACAGATATAGTTCAATGCAGGGTGGAGGAGTTATTTTCGGCTCTCGTGAGCACAGAAGTATCTGCGGCAGGAATATCGATGCTGCCGGCGGGTCTTGTCATTACCGGCGGCGGAGCCAAGAGTATCAGCATAGATCAATACCTGTCAAGGGTCATGAATATGCCCGTGCGCGTTTCGCTTCCGCTCGATTCAAATCGCATGCCCCCAGGGAGAAACGGTCCGGAGTATACCTGTGCCGCCGGGATAATCCGCTACGCTCTGGAGCAGGAGCGCGATCCGTTTCGTTATATTGAACAATCGCTTGAACAGCTTAAAAACAGCGGAGGCAGTATGACAAGCAACATCAAGGGACCTCGCGGCAATGGGCATGACGATGATCGTTCAAGAGATCCGCTGTTCGGAGGAAAGGGAATCTTGCAATATCTCAAGGATCTACTGAAGGAGCTGTTCTAGTGCCATTAACATTAATATAAGGTAACCCAAGCAGCTTATGGCATAATTCGGAATAAACGCTAAAGATTCATAGGAAGTTATTCCGCTTATTAACCCTCTTTTAGGCTGGTTAGGAGGAGAGCTGATGCAGAGAATTTTTCAAATGGACAACAACAATTCGCACCGCGAGATTATAAAAGTAGTGGGCGTCGGCGGTGGAGGCAACAACGCATTGAATCACATTATGAAGGGGGGTGTCGGAGGTGTCGAGTTTATCGCTGCGAACACTGATCATGCCCATCTCGATCTCTCTGAGGCATCCATAAAGATAATCCTCGGGAAGGATCTGACAAGGGGCCTCGGCGCCGGCGCAGATCCCGAGGTAGGAGAGAGAGCCGCCACCGAGT
Source organism: Synergistaceae bacterium (assembly GCA_031273805.1). GTDB lineage: Bacteria > Synergistota > Synergistia > Synergistales > Synergistaceae > JAIRKI01. Next base: position 38,892 of record JAISRE010000074.1, read on the forward strand.
CCAAAGATGAGATAAGAGCCGCGCTCGAGGGCGCCGATATGGTTTTTCTGGCGGCGGGAATGGGCGGGGGCACAGGCACAGGCGCGTCTCCGATTATCGCCCACATCGCCAAGGAGACGGGAGCGCTCGTGGTCGCCGTCGTGACAAGACCTTTCATGTTCGAGGGACGCCGTCGTATAGCAAACGCGTCCGATGGCATATTACGTCTCAAGGAACAGGTCGACGCTCTGATAGTCATCCCTAATGACAGACTGCTCTCCATATCGGACAAGAAGACGTCGCTCAATAAGGCTTTCGAGATGGTTGACAATGTGCTGCATCAGGCTGTCCAGGGAGTAACGGATCTCATCCTTAAACCAGGCCTTGTAAACGTTGACTTCGCCGATGTTCGTACAATAATGAGCAACGCCGGCGCGGCTATCATGGGTATAGGAGAGGGCTATGGTGAAAACAGGGTGTCCACGGCCGCACACAATGCAATAAACAGCCCGCTCATGGAGGTCCCGATGATTGGAGCCAAGGGAGTGCTGTTTAACGTATCCGGCGGCGCCAAGATAGGGATTCACGAGGTTGAGGAGGCGGCCACGATCATCAATAATGCGAGTGACGATGACGCCAATATAATATGGGGTCAGGTATTCGACCCCGACATGGAGGACATAGTCAGGATCACTATCATAGCGACCGGTTTCGATGAAAACAACATCATAAACCAGGACGCGTCTCAGGCCGGCTCGTCGGCAATAGGCAATGTTGGCGGCAGAACGCTGTCCCGTCCTGCGAGAGTATCTATAACTGACGCCACCCTCGCCGCCCAATCACCTCCAGCTCCAAAATCGGGCGCGGCGATACCCCTCAAGACAAGGCCTGAGATGGGCGAGACCGAGGTTCGATTCACCGGAACCGGGACTGAAGGAGAGGATCTGTTCAGCGCGCAGGGGATTCCAAAGGATCAGTTGGACACGCCCTCATTCTACAGAAAGAAAAAACGTTAGGGGACGGTTGATCTAAATAACTTTTGCTCACGTGAGTATTTATTCTGTCGTTGCTCGATTACTCTATGATGCGGCGCAGAGACTTTAAATGCATCTATCTAAACAGGATTGATACCATGTTTCAGGCAAACGCTCCTTGACATGAGGTGTTGATTTGGGAAGTAAAGCTACAGAGTGGGCCAGTTGGTCTGACTATAGAATTGACGAGAGTCCGACAGTAGGCCTACCGGCAGGTGGAGATCTGCCGTGCGCGTTATTCTTCCCTGCGGACTACTCAGTGGGGATGGCAAATCTTGGGTATCATTACATATACAGAACTCTCCGCGAGCAGGGCGTCTCTGTCGAGCGTTTTTTCGCGTCACCTGTTTCACACCGCTCAGTGGAGAGGGATACGCTGGTTGAGAGATTTCAGGTTATTCTTGGAGGAATCTCCTATGAAGGAGACGCGTATGTGTTCGCTAAATGGCTGGAGGCAGGCGGAATATCCCCATCCAGAGTTGAACGCGAGCGGGACGTCTCAGGCAAAAACAATAACTTCATTGTCGGGGCGGGAGGCGCCGTCACATACATAAACCCGTTTCTCTTATCGGGCATAGCCGATTTCATAGTTCTGGGCGACGGGGTTGAGGCCACGCGGTATGTTGTGGAAACTATGCGCTCAGAGGACTCGCGGGAGAGAGTGTTACCAATTTTAGCCCAGCATCCTTCGATATATGTTCCATCGATTCACAAGCATGGAACACATCGTCTTGAGGTATCGAGGCGGGACATCGATCTCGATTTCGGCTGCGGAAACTGGGTTACGCCGCGTACAGCATTTGGCAAAACACTGCTGATAGAGCTGCAGAGGGGGTGTGTCAGAGGGTGCGGGTTCTGTACCTTGCCTGCGTGCTTCAGCCCGCCGCGACAGAGGATGTTGGAGCTTGTAAAGCGGGATATAATCAGAGTCGCATCAGTTTGTGACTTTAACCAAATTGGTCTTGTAACGCCGGAGGCTGGGGATTATAAAGAGTTGGACGAGCTGTTGAATTTCGCGGAGAACAGAGGGATTGGAATTTCATTCGCGTCACTCAGAGTTGATGGTATGACGGCACATATGGTGAGAGCGCTTGTCCGAGGCGGAAGGCACAGCGTCACGGTTGCTCCGGAGAGCGGAGATGATGATCTGAGGTCGAAATGCGGGAAAAATTTTACGAACGACCATATAATTGAAACGCTGTATATGGCAAAGGACGAGGGTGTTCGCAGCGTTAAACTATACTTCATGATAGGGCTGCCTGGAGAGGATGACGAACACATCATGTCCATATCGAAACTTTGTGACAGAGTGAGAAACATTACGGGGCTGCGTGTAACCGCAACGATCTCTCCCTTCGTTCCAAAGCCTGGGACAAGGTGGGCAAACGAGCATTTTGGCGGAGGGGACGGAGCAAATGGAGAGAAAATTCTAAAGAGCAAGTACGCGGTTCTTTCGAGATCATTCGGCGGCTCACTGCGCGGAATTGCCCAGAAGGCGAGCGTCAAAGAGGCATGTCTGGAATACGCGCTCTCGTGGGCAACCCCTGCGATGTCGGAGTTTCTTGCGACTGAAGGAATGTCGGCTTTTTCATACAGGTATCTGATGGAGCGCGTGGATAGAAATGAAACAATGAAGGAATTCAGACGTTTGGGGCTGAGGAGTAATTTGCGCTGAAGCGCTGATAAATATACAGAATCGTAAAATGTTGTAATGAGGAGGTATTGTCATGGCAGCTACATCAAGGAGAGCCAGAACCTATAAGGAAAAGAGCTCAAGTTTCACATTCGGTCACTTTGCCCTGCCTGTTGCGGCAGTAATAGCGGTTGGGCTGTTGTTCGTCGGCATAAAACTTTTTTTCCTGACCCCTCCTGATAAGATTGGGATAGAGGTCATTCACAGTGAAGCGAGTGAGCGGCCTCAGGGCGCGGAAACGCAGATAACTCCTCCGCAGAAGCCCGCCGTACAGGAGGAGACTGGTACTTTAACATCTCTCGGTACAGTTGCGCCGGAGGCAGTCGCAACCGGTCAATCCGTCATACTGGCGGGCCCGATCGCGCCAAACGGAAAAGCGGCGAGGGTGCCTTACGTTCCGCCGTCAGGCAGTACGGCCACGCGCTCCGACTCCGCAAAGGGCAAAGACAGCAAAACGCCTACGGCACAGACAAACGCGACAAAGTCACAGAGAAATACACAGCGGGCTTCCCAGGCAACAAATGGTAAGTGGGCGGTGCAAATCGGCGCTTTCGTCAAACAGGAGGGGGCGTCAACTCTTCTTTCAGCGGTCAAAAAACAGGGGTATGTCGCCTCTATAAGCAGAGTTGACTCATCAGGCAAAACTTTTCACAGGGTGAGGGTGGACGCCGGGAACTCCAAGGAAAACGCAGCGAAACTGGCCACTGAATTGGAGAAAAAGGGCTACCCGGTAGCCGTCGTTCCCGTACCGTGACGGGTCATCAAAATGACGGAGTTAGTAAGGGCCTGCGGACTTTTAATGATAATCTCCTCTGTATACTGGCGCCTCCGCAGGAGCGCCAGTTTTTTTGCCTCACTAACCTGACAAGAGATGTCCGGGCGTGGCGGGTATAATTGATTCGAGGGGACGCCGCGTCAACTACGCGCGTATATCGGTGACGGACAGGTGCAACTATCGCTGCGTCTACTGTATGCCTGAAGATGGCGTCAAACCGTTATCTCACACAGAAATAATGAGGTACGAGGATATATTGTGGTTCTCCGAAGTTCTCTCCGGGCTGGGAATGAAAAAGATAAGATTTACTGGAGGTGAGCCTCTCGTGAGACGAGGAATGCCGAAATTTTTGATCGACTTCCGAAAGGTTTTCCCCGAGATGAGCCTTTCTATCACCACAAATGCCTCGCTCGTCACGCAAAATATCTCAGATCTCGCAAAGGTGCGTGGCTTGAGCATGAATATAAGCCTTGACACTTTGGACCCCATCAAGTTCAGGGAGATGACGAGGGGAGGCGATATCGGCGATGTTGTCTCCGGGATAAGGACCGCGATTGAAATAGGTATATCGCCGATAAAGATCAATACCGTGCCGATCCGCGGTTTTAACGATTCTGAACTGCCGCGCATAGTAAACTTTGCGTGGGATAACGGGCTTATTCCTCGCTTCATAGAATTCATGCCGCTATGTGACGATGTGTGGACGCGCGACAGATTTATGGGGGCAGCCGAGATACTGAGCGTCCTCGAGGAGATGGGCAGCTGGAACAGTGTTCAGCCTGTTTTTTCACCGGACAGCCGGGTTCCTCATGGACCTGCCAGGTATTACACAAACTCCGCCAGCGGGCAGACGGCGGGGATCATTGAAGCGGTATCCAACCACTTTTGCTCAGAGTGCAACAGGCTCAGAGTCACGTCCTCCGGCAGAATGAGATCGTGCCTTTTCAGCGGGAATGAGATTCCTCTGCTGCATATAATCAGAGAACGAAACCTTGAAGCTGTAAGGCGGGAGATAATCGCCTGCATCGATATGAAACCGCACTCATGGAATGACGCAAGGGACGGGAAAGGTCGCATGTCCGACATAGGGGGGTAGGAGTATAATAATGACCAGCTGGACACATTTTGACACCGACGGCAGGCCTGTGATGATGGATGTGAGTGAAAAGGAAATCTCCGTTCGCAAAGCGGTGGCCGAGTGTTGGATAGAATTGACGGATGTCATTTATGTTGCAGTCCGTGAGCGCCATGTGTTTAAGGGAGATCCAATATCCGTATCCGAGCTGGGAGGGATAATGGGAGCAAAAAAAACGCCTGATATCATCCCGCTATGCCACAGCATCAGGCTTGAAGGAGTTAAAGTGCGCTGCGAACTGCGGAATATAGCCGATGAGTCCTCAGAATATACGGAAAAAACAGGGAAAAACTTCTTGCGAGTGGAGTGCGAAGTAGTGACGAAGGATGTTACAGGCGTGGAGATGGAGGCTCTGACGGGAGCTGGCGTTGCAGCTCTGGTCTTCTACGATATGTGTAAAGTGTTGGATAAGGGAATGGTAATACGGGATTTGAGACTGCTCGAGAAATCCGGAGGAAAGAGCGGAGAGTGGAGCGGGCCTCGATCAGAACTTATTCAGGAGACAAAGAGGACGTGAGAGAATTGAAAATTCTTGGGCTCCATGATATGAGGTCCGGTGAGTGGTGTAAGCTCGTTTATATGCACAGCAACTCGAATGGCGAGTTGCGCGTGAACGGAGAACCAGCGCGCGTTGCAATTCGTTTTGCCGGAGAGCCCACTGAGGGCGCATCCGCCAGATTAGCGATAGTTATAGCCAGGGGTGCTATGATCCCCCGTTCAGTATTCGTAGCGATCAACTCCGGTACGACCATGCTCTGGGCCGATGAGAATTCAGAGATCGGGGTTGTCTGTCCGGGATTCGTTTGCGTATCTGACAGGATCGAACTCCGTCGTCCGCTAAAGGTTGGTGTTCTCACGATAAGCGATAAGGGAGCGCGCAACGAGAGGGAGGACTTGTCAGGACCAGCGCTGGCCGACCTTGTTGTCGCTCTTGGATCTGAAATAACCTGCTCTGACATTCTGCCGGATGATCGCGGCGCCATAGCTGAGAAGCTGCGCCGATGGTCTGATGAAGAGCATTTGCAGCTGATACTTACAACCGGAGGTACCGGATTATCGAGTCGGGACATAACCCCGGAGGCGCTCATGGACGTACATGACAGGGTAGCTCCGGGCTTTGGGGAGATCATGAGAGCGCATGCGATGCTCTACACTGAGAGGGGCTATCTCTCCCGCAGCCTTGCGGTAATCCGAGGCAATACGCTTATAGTGGCATTTCCTGGCAGTGAAAGAGCTGTCCGGCAATGCTTCGAGGCAGTCGCTCCCGCGCTGAGGCACGGTGTGGAAACACTGAGCGGCTGGGATTGCGAGTGTGGTCATCACTGATATGGACAGAGTCGAACGCTGCATAATATTAACCGGTCTCTCAGGGGCTGGAAAGAGCACTGCGCTCAAGATATTGGAGGATCGCGGGTTTTTCGCCATTGACAACCTTCCGCCCGTCCTCATGCCGTCATTGATGAAGGCCCTTTCAAGAAACAGATCGGCCGTTTCGATGGGCGTCGCCATAGTTATAGATGTGAGAGGGGAGGATCTTCTGGGGGATCTTCTTTCGTCGATAAAGGAACTTGAAGTAACCGGCGCCAATGTCACCCTGGTTTTTTTGGATGCCTCAGACGATTGGCTGGTGCGAAGATTCGAGACAACAAGAAGACGCCACCCTCTCGGAGAGGGAATCACCATACTCGAGGGAATAGAGCGCGAGCGCTCGAAACTATACGATATCAGAGAACAGTCCGATATCGCAGTCGACACGTCATCACTCCTGCCGGGTGATCTGCGCTCGATAATACTCTCAAAGCTCAACTTGAACGACGAGCCGTTTACCGTCATCGTCAGCTCATTCGGATTTAAAAATGGCATTCCGAAAGATTGTGACTATATGTTCGATGTGAGGTTCCTGCCGAACCCAAACTATGTTCCTACCCTCAAAAAGCTCTCAGGCAGGGATGTGTCTGTCAGAGAGTATCTCGATAGAATTCCCGAGAAGCACGCCTTTATGGATAGGCTGGGATCATTGATGGAATTTATACTCAAGCAATATGAAAACACAGGAAAGAAACAGCTCCACGTAGCTATAGGGTGTACCGGCGGCAGACACCGCTCGGTCGCCATTGCGGAGTCTCTCTCAAAGTGTGTCACGGACATGGGACATGTGACAGTGACAAATCATCGCGATATAGACCTGGAGAGTTTCTGATGTTCAGCGCTCCGGTACTTTTAGCGATTGGGTTTCTTATAGGATGCGCGATAACCGCGCTTCTTCCGATAAAGAGAAGCCGGCATCATAAGGGTTCACCGGGGCGTCCTTTCCACAAACGCAGTGACATAATGGGCAGCATCGTGGAGACAAGGTTGCTTCAGGGACCGAATTTCGTCTGTGTTGGAGGTGGTACAGGGCTATCGACACTGCTGTCAGGACTGAAAAGCTTCTCAAGGAACATAACTGCCGTGGTAGCTGTTACTGACGAGGGGGGCAGCTCCGGACGTCTTCGCCAGGAGTGGGGCGTACTGCCTCCCGGAGATGTCAGAAACTGTCTTGTGGCTCTGGCGGAGGATGATAACTCCCTCAACCGTATACTCAACTTTCGCTTCGACAGAGGGGAGCTGGAGGGACACAGCCTCGGCAACTTGATACTGCTGGCGGCCTGTGAGCTTGCCGGTGACTTCAGCAGGGCAGTTGAGGAGTTGAACAGACTGCTGGCCATCCGAGGCAGAGTGCTGCCGGTTACAACTGAGACCGTTGTGCTTCATGGCGAGACCTCGGACGGAAAATCATTGAAGGGGGAGCTGGAAATCTCCGACAACGGCGGCAAACTCAAAAGGATGTGGCTGGAACCGACCTCAGCCAAGCCATTGCCTGACGTTATAGACGCGATCCCAGAGGCCGACCTGATCGTACTCGGACCGGGGAGTCTCTTCACGAGCATTTTGCCTAACCTGCTCCTGGAGGAGGTTACGTTGGCCATACGCAACGCGCAAGTCCCGAAAGTGTACGTCGCCAACCTCATGACACAGCGGGGTGAGACGGAGAGAATGAATATTTCGGCGCACCTGGACTGGATAGCAAGTGTTTTGGGCGAAATGCCGGACTATATTATTGTAAATCACACCCCCATACCGGAGGATTATCTTGGGCGCTACAGGGAGAGAGGGGCGGAGCCGCTATATCTTTCGAGGGAGGAGGAACTTTATCTGGAGCGCAATAATTGCAGAATAGTGTATGCCGACCTGGTAAATATAAAAGACAGTAAGTATTTAAGGCATCACTCGCAAAACCTGGCCGAGATTTTGATGCGGATTGCAAAGGACGATAATGGCTATCCGGCGCACGGGTAGGATTCACAGATGGAGAAGATAAACACCATCCTGTGGGACGAACTTTTGAGCCTTCCCACGGCGGACGCAGCAGAGGAGATATCGGGTTTCCTGGGGACGCTTCCGGTTTCGTACGATAATGGAGCAGCAGTTGTAAACATCCGAAAACTCGTCGCCGCGCGAAGAATCGTCAAACTCTGGAAGGACTTGAACCGTGAGGCATTTGATGGGAAAATGTCATTTGATGGGGGAGTTCTCGAATTTGATAAGTTACGCGGAAAAGTACTGTTCCGCATTCCCCTGGAAATTTATTCGAAGTTTTTATCTGCCGGAAATACGGATGTTTTTTTTGGTTCTCATCTGATTCGCAGAAGATGGGCGTGGTTCAGGGGCACTTGGGGGGGGAGTGGAGCGATATATCTGCCTCAGAGCGGTTATTATATGACAATGCGCATTGCAAATCAGGAGAACATTGGCAGCCGGATTCAGAGAGTTCTGGGTTCCGTCGGAATCATCCCGGGTATAAGGACAAACCGGGGGGGAGACGAGTACATGATACGGGATCAGGAGAAGATCGTCACGTGCCTGTCCAAAATGGGGTTGGTGAGGACCTCGCTTCTGCTGGAGGAGACCGCTATAATGCGCTCTCTCAGGGATCGGGCTAATAAGATGGTTAATTGCGACTCGGCCAATATCAGCAAGAGCCTCAGTGCGGCAAGGGCACAGATGGCGCTGATTGAGACGCTGGACGCACGCGGACTGTGGGACCGCCTCACGCCATCGCTTACGGAGCTCGCAATCGCGCGCAGAGAGAATCCCAGCGCGTCACTTGGGGAACTGGGACAGATATTGTCAAAGCCTGTCAGCAAGAGCACTGTAGAGTACAGATGGAGAAAGCTAGAGTCCCTCATAAAGGGGGATAATTATAGACTACACGAAGGGGATGATTACCATGTACCTTGGAAAGGCAGACGTAAATACATATGACAAGGGAGTGGAGCGGGAGTTTCTTGTCTCGAACGGAGTTGGGGGTTACGGTTCTTCCACGGTCGTAGGGGCAAACACAAGGAGCGAACACGGACTTTTAGTAGTACGCCCATCCGACTCAGAGCATCACACGGTTTTAGTGAGTAAACTAGAGGAGACTCTATACGCGCACAACAAAAAATACAATCTTTCCACAAACCGTTATAAGGATTTAATTTATCCGGACGGCTACAGATATCTTCAGGAGTATCAGGCAACGCCTTATCCGAACATGCTATTTGTGATTCACAGCATATTCCTGAAAAAATCCATATTTATGCCACAAAACGGTACTTGCGCCATAGTGAAATACGAGCTTCTCGCGTCCCCCGAGCCTGTTTGCATAGATATTCGCCCCCTATTCGCCCATAGAATAAACAAGGAGCTCACTCAGAAACAGGACGACTCAGCCTTTGAGTCAAATCCAATATCCGGGGGGATAATAAACGTCAAGGGCAGGGGATATACAAGCCATGTCTCCTTCACAGGCAATGCGAGCGAGGTAAAGTGGTCCGCAAAGCCCATGTGGATTGAGAATTTAATATATGAAAATAACCCGCTTCCCGATAAACACCCCACTGATTCACTCTGGTCGCCGGGTTTCGGCACAATTGAGATGAAGTGCGGTGACGTATTATATGTCGTGCTCTCTGAGGAACCGGTTGCGTACACTTCTTCCGAAATAGAATCACTTGAGCGGGAGACAATAGAGAGGCTGAACTCGTTTATCAAAAATGTCTTCACAGGTAATAGTTTCAGCGCCCTTCAGGATATGGTTCAGTCATCCTATCACCTTGTTGCGGACAATAAGGGCGCGGTGCCTGCCATATTCTCCGGATTTCCGTCTGTCGAGCGGCGCGCGAGAGACACATTCATAGCTCTTCCAGGCCTTACCCTTGCCACCGGCAGACCTCAAACCGCTAACGCCATACTGGACAGCTGGCTGGAACGAGCGAGTTCCTCCGGCGGGCTTATGCCATCATCCATAAATGCACAGGGAAACGAGGCGTTCGGCGATATAGACTCCGGACTCTGGTTCCTGTACGCAACAGAAAAATATTCGGTCAGCGAGGGGTTGGGCTATGCAACAGAAAAATTCGCCGCGATAAAGGCAGTGCTGGAAAAATACATCGAGGGCCCACTGGAGCTCGGCGCCGTTATGGACTCGTCCTCGAAACTGATAAAGCATTTTAACGGTGAGCGCACCCGCCACTGGATGTCCGGGGATGTCGACGGAGAACCCCTTGTCGAGCGGAGAGGTTATCTTGTCGAGATAAACGCCCTATGGTACAACGCTCTCAGGTTTGTCGAGTCGGTTGCCGCCTCCGCCAAAGATCACGAGTCCGAGACGCGGTACGCGTCACTCGCCTCTGAGGTCTCGTCCTCGTTCGAGTCGACATTCTGGAATGAATCGAATAAATATCTCTATGATTGGGTCGACCCATCCAACGGCGAGCGCGATGACTCGATACGTCCTAACGCGTTGTTGGCCGTATCCCTGCCCCACTCGGTGTTGAGGCAGGAGTTGGGACAGGTGATCTTCACCACTTGCTGGAACGAGCTTTACACTACGTATGGGCTGCGCACGCTTGACCCGCACCACGAGAAATTCAAGGGCCGCGCGGAGGGAAGACTGGACCAGAAGAAAAAAGCTCGTCTGCGCGGGATGGCGTGGCCCTGGCTGCTTGGCCAATTCATCAGCGCGTATATGCGCTATAATCCGGAGTCGTACGAGATGGGCTGGAGCTTCCTGCGTCCATTTTCGTCACACCTGCGCATCGGGTGTCTGGGCGGCGTGGCTGAGTATTTCGACGGAGTGATGCCTTATAAACCGCACGGAGATGTCTTGAGCGCAATGTCGCTGGGCGATCTCTTGAGAGTCGCGCATGAGGATCTGACTCAATAGAGCCGGACTCTTAATTTGTCGTACATCTACATCAGTCTCGTTCATGCCGGGCTTATTTTGAATATGTTAGTCATTGTGACATTGACCGTTTATGTCTTTTTTGCTAATCTCACTACATGATGGGATTTCTTTAACACAACATAGTCTCATAAGATTTGGTCTGGCTTGGAAATATCTTCAAAAAAATATTACAATTCTAAAGGGGGGTTTTTTAATGGCAAAGAGTAAGGTAGCTATTAACGGATTTGGTCGCATAGGTCGTCTCGTTCTTCGCTCGTTCTTCGCGCGTGGTGACCATGAATTTGAGGTTGTGGCTGTAAACGATCTCACACCGCCGGATGTTCTGGCGTATCTTCTAAAGTACGACTCGGTTTTTCGCAGATTCGACGGTACTGTCGAGCTTTCTGGTGACAACCTGGTTGTAAATGGCCATAATATAAAGGCGACTGCTGAGGCGGAGCCAGCCAAGCTTCCATGGAAGGAGCTCGGCGTGGATATCGTAATAGAGAGTACGGGGCGCTTCACAGACGGAGCGAAGGCACGTGCGCACATCGAGGCCGGAGCAAAGAAGGTTCTTATATCGGCGCCGGCTACAAATCAGGATGTGACTATAGTCATGGGAGTCAATGAGAAGTCGTATGACGGGGCGCGTCACAACATCATCTCCAACGCGTCCTGCACGACGAACTGCCTCGCTCCTGTCGTCAAGGTACTGCATGAGCGCTTTGGAATAGTGAAGGGCCTCATGAACACCGTTCACTCCTACACGAATGATCAGGTAACGCTCGACTTCCCGCCGCGGAAGGGCCTTGGCGCAATCACTCGCGGAAGGGCTGCCGCTCTCTCGATAATACCCACCAGCACCGGCGCGGCGAAAGCGATAGCGGAGGTTATACCGGACCTCAAGGGCAAGCTGAATGGCTTCGCGCTTCGCGTTCCCACTCCTGACGTATCGGTGGTCGATCTCACTGCGGAACTTGCCAAGCCCGCGACTAAGGACGAGATCAACGCTGCCGTTAAGGAATATGCCGAGGGACCGCTTAAGGGTATCCTGGCGTACGAGCCGGACGATCTGGTATCTATGGACTTCGTCGGTGATTTTCACTCCTCCATATTCGCCCCAAAGCACACAACTGTCATAGACAACATGATCAAGATACTGTCCTGGTATGACAATGAATGGGGTTATAGCACGAGAGTCGTCGACATGATCGACCTAATCGTCAAAAAGGGGCTGTAAACTTTGAAGCTAAAAACATTCTCTCCATCCGATGTATCCGGTAAAAAAGTACTGGTTCGTGTCGATTTTAACGTGCCTCTGTCAGCAGACGGCCATGTTTCGGATGCGACGAGGATAAACGCTCATGCCCCACTTATAGGCGAGCTGTCCTCACTCGGGGCAAAAATAGCGCTCTGTTCGCACTTGGGCAGGCCAAAGGGCTCCGTCGCACCTAAATACTCGCTAAAGCCTGTAGCTGACGCTCTCTCTGAGATAATTCACAAGAAAGTTTCATTCGTGCAGGACTGCATAGGGGCGCCAGTATCCGCCGCAGTCGATTCGATGTCCCCAGGAGATGTAATTCTCCTGGAGAACCTGCGCTTTTATCCCGATGTGGAGAAGAACGACTCGTCGTTCGCGAAGAAACTCGCCGCCCCATTCGAGGTGTTTATAATGGACGCATTCAGCGCGGCGCACAGGGCTCACGCATCGACACGGGCAGTTGTCGATTTTCTGCCGTCGTATGCCGGACCTCTGGTTATTCGTGAGATAGATATGCTCAGCACCGCGCGTGACAATCCGAAACCACCGTTCGTGCTGATATTGGGCGGAAGCAAGGTATCCGACAAGATAGGCGTTATCGAAAATATGCTCGACCGGGTCAACTCCATAATAATCGGAGGAGGAATGGCCTTCACATTCCTCAAGGCCAAGGGTTTTGAGATAGGACGCTCACTGTGTGAGGCGGACAAGCTGGACTTCGCGAGAGAGATGTCGGCCAGAGCGCAAGAGAAGGGCGTGTCTATACTTCTGCCTGCCGACGTGGTAGTCGCCTCCGAGGTATCGCCTGACGCAAAGCCGAGTGTCGTATCTGTCGACGCCATACCGCCGGATCTGATAGGGTTGGATATCGGACCAAAGACTATTGACTCGTTCAGGGCAGAGTTGGGAAAAGCGAAGACGGTTCTCTGGAACGGTCCGATGGGCGTATTTGAAATACCGCTGTTTGCCGCTGGAACAAAGGCAATTGCCGAGGAAATGGCATCCATCACAAAGAGGGGCGCCCTTACGGTTATTGGAGGAGGGGATTCAGCAGCGGCAGTGGCGCAATTCGGATACGAGAGCGACGTTACTCATGTCTCCACAGGCGGAGGCGCATCCCTGGAATTCTTCGAGGGTAAGGTCCTGCCTGGAGTGGAGCCTTATATTATATAGGGAACAGCTGGTTTGATAACCTTTATTTACGGTGAGTATATTTGTCCGTCCTATGGGCGAGATTTGCAGGCATATCCTCGGGCGCAGCTCTCGCCTGCGAGTATGCCTGCGCGGAGGATATTAAACCAGCAATCCCGTAGGGAGGCGACAAGATGCGCAGAAAAATGATAGCGGGCAACTGGAAGATGAACAACAACCAAGCAGAGGCAAGTAACTTTATCTCCAGCCTCGAGACATGGCTGTCCTCCGACCAGACTGGTAAAAAAGCGGTCTCCGCTGTATCGTCCGGGGAAATAGAGATAGTGTTGGCGCCGTCGTTTACCTCCATCGGGAGCGCGGTTGCGGCAAAGAGCACGAACCTTATTCAGATTTCAGCGCAGAACGTTCATCACAAGCAGAGCGGGGCGTACACAGGAGAGGTCTCGCTTCCCATGCTGGAGGATGCCGGCTGTAAATACGTCATTATTGGACACAGCGAGAGGCGCCACGTATTCGGAGAGGACTTCGATCTGCTCGAAAAGAAATTGATCGCCACACTTGAATCCAGAGTGCTCCCCATATTTTGTGTCGGTGAACTGCTGGAGGAGCGCACGTCTGGCAATATGAAGAAAGTCTTAAGCTCGCAGCTCGATTCAGCTTGGAACTCCCTCACCAGTGATGTGATAGGGGAGATGGTCGTTATTGCTTACGAACCGGTTTGGGCCATTGGCACAGGACAGACTGCCAGTGATTCCGACGCTGAATACGCGTGCGATTTCATTCGCACGCTTGCATATGACAAATTCGGCATAGCCGCGTCTGACTCCTTGCGGATACTCTATGGAGGGTCGGTCAAGCCGGAAAACAGCGCCTCTCTTCTCTCACAAAGCAACATAGACGGTCTGCTGATCGGCGGAGCGTCACTGGAGGTCGAGCAATTCGAGAGGATAATAACGAGCGCGTTGTAGTGTTTTTACCATTTACATATTATCCACACGGCGGTAACCTTCAATAATATTGAGTGAAACCGACGTGTGGATTTATTTATAAATGGCATAATATGATTCTGCCAAATAAGTCAAAACATCGCGGGGTAATCTCAAACAACAGCTCAAGGGGGGTAAACAATGGAACGTACGGGTATCATAACAATGAACGGCAGCGCATTGACTTTAATCGGCCAGGAGATAAAGGCCGGTGATAAAGCTCCGGACTTTGCGCTTTTGGACGCTAATCTTGCTGTAAAAGAGCTGAAGGACTTCAGTGGTAAAATCAAGGTAATCTCTGTAACTCCTTCGCTCGACACACCTGTCTGCGACATCCAGATTCATTGGTTTAACGAGGAGGCCGCTCGCCAGACAGAAGACGTGGTCATATTGAATATAAGCGTAGATCTCCCATTTGCCATTAAGCGCTTCTGCGCGGCCGGCAATATTGACAGGACGGTGGTCCTCTCGGATCATCGGGAGGTTCTTTTTGGCAGCAGGTACGGCGTTCTGATAAAGGAACTGCGTCTCCTTGCCCGCTCGATATTCATCGTCGACAAAGACGACGTTATTCGTTATGCTCAGGTCGTAAGCGAACAGACCAACGAGCCCGACTACGAGGGCGCAATAAAGGTTCTAAAAACTCTGGTATAACAGGGGAAAGTTTAAAAGCCGCCATATTGGCGGTTTTTTTATGTGCAAATTTTATTGCATTTTATATTTAACAATGGTCTATATGTTCTGATTAAGTATTCTTCAAGTTCATAGCGTCCAAAAGATATGGGGTAAACTGTTGCCGTGCAGGTTTTTAAAAACTCAGTTATTTTTTTATCTTCTGTTTCGCTGAAGTAACGTTTTTTACCTTTTAATTCCTGCAACTGAAAGCTGTATATCACTGTCCCGATATGTCGCCTGAGTGCAGAAAAATATGTTTTGCCACTATGTGTTATTATCCTTTTGCCAACGTCTGAACTTTCTCCAATATAGATTAGATTGTCTGATTTATCCTTAACAAGGTAAAGTCCTGCTGAATTGATAATCATAGTGTCGAACCAGTGTGTAAATTTTGATTTTATAATGCTGTTTTCACCCTCTTTAATAAGTTTGGAAGCGTCTTGTTGCACCATATCCCAAAGTTCGCTTTGGTCAGCAATAACACATTTGTTTCTCTTTCCCAACTGAAAGTGGTTGAGTTTTGTTGGTAAATTCACTATTCCGAACTCCTCCAGCTCTTTTCGTCCGATAATCGTTGATATAAACTGAATTTTAAACTTGACGATACTTGGCTTTACAAGTGAGTGATTTGAAGAGTCGTGTTTTTTGAAGTTTTTATAAAAAGTTGAAGTTGTCGGTCTGAATTGCTGTTTGAGTCTTTTTATCAGATCTTCTCCCTCTCCAATATAGAAAGGAACTTCGTCGAGAGAAATTAAATAGTTTCCAGAACCTTTCTCGGTTACGTCTGCTAAATCGCAAAATGGTTGAGTTTTTAGCTTGTAAAGTCCGCAAGAAAGAATAGTATCAGATTGTTTTTGGATATCGTCCCAAGTTAGGTTTTTCATTCTATTTCCCTCCTTTTATTTCATACTATTATAGTTATGATTTGCCGTAACATGAGTATTAATTCTATACTCAATTATAGAAGATGCAAGGATTACTATGAGTACACCATGATAGGGCTATTTTATATATCTTCGTAGTCATCGTAATCCCCTCTCTTGACGTAATCAGTTCTGTCGTAGTGTCGAACATGTGGCCAGCTGTTTTTACGGGCCCTCTTACAGGCTCTCTTGATCCAGTTATTGAACCAGTTATGTCTAGGCCCTCGGCTTCGCCAAGGTTCTGGTCTTGAGTTATAGTTATTGCCACGAAACTTATCCTTAGCGCCTAACCCGCCGAGTCCCCCGATGATAGAGAGAAGAACAATAGTGCCTATTATCCACATTTTATATCACTCCTCAAGTGTTCTTGCTAATTTAATCTCATTTCCACCAATTTTTTCAAACCAATCTTTATAGTTATTTGCCCTTGCACTAATTTGGGTATATTCTGCTTTTGTTCCATCTTTCTTGAAATATAGTCCTCGTTTATAAATTTCATCTGCTAAATCTGAGGCGTGCATCGTGTGCGTTGGAATGTCTTTTAAAACAATTTCCATAGCCTCGTGTAATTTAAGCGTTCGTTCGTTTGCAGAGGTAGTAGGTGTTATAAAATTCGGCTTTGTAATGACATACGCAGGTGAATTTTTATATAAAATCACCGCTTGCCCATTCTCATCAACCTTCTGCAAAACAGCATCGGGATTGTCTAAAAATTGTTCCATTGACACTAAATTTTCAAGATTGGTATTCATATTTTTCCCCTCTCTTCAATATTACGAGTACAAGATAACACCCCTGAATATTTTTGTCAATATTTTTATATTAATGAGTGCATATTTTTATATGAGAAAAATTAGCTGACAGCAGTTTATGTTCTGGCGATGTGCTGATTTCTGTGTGGTCGTCCAGAAAATATATACCTCATAACAAAAATTTTACATAAATGCAATTATTTTTTCACATAAGCTCCCTCAAAGACCGAACGGGATTTATAGTAGAAAAACGTGAAAAACTCATGCTATTATGTCCCCCCGACCACGGATCCTCTGACGAGGGGGGGATGAAATATTCACTGGTTGGCTATAGAGGTGAATATATCACTGGTTAGCGACAAACTTTGTTCTGGTTCTTGACATTTTTATAAATCCTCAATGTCCAATGATATTCAAAAATTCTTCTGGCGATATGATTTTTATCTGAGCGGCGCGAAAATCTAGTTTGTTCCTGGTTAT
>JAISRE010000090.1 GCA_031273805.1 Synergistaceae bacterium
CCCGTCACGCCGTACTTGACGGCCTTGCCGCCGCCGGCGTTCTCCGCGATATTGCCGCCGATCATACAGGTCTGAAGGCTCATGGGATAACCCGCGAAAAAGAGCCCTTCCGCCTGCACGGCGTTAGCCAGATCGTTGGTCACGACCCCGGCCTCGACCACGGCCACCATGTTGGCCCTGTCCAGTTCCAGGAATTTGTTCATTTTTTCAAGGGACAGAATAATGCCGCCGTACTCGGGAATCGCGCCGCCGGAGAGCCCTGACCCCGCTCCGCGAGGGGTGATGGGGATTCGCTCCCTGTTTGCCAGCTTCACCACTGCGGCGACTTGTTCGACTGAAAGAGGGGTGACCGCAGCCTCGGGGTTATGCCCGTATATAGCGGCGTCGGTTTCGTCGTGTGAATAGGTTTCGAGCTTTTCCGCGTCCGTCAGAACGTTGCCCTTACCGACGATTTCCAAAAGAGCCCTTATGACGTCCTGAGTGACCGGATTATAGGAGTTCTTAGCCATGTTTTACCCTCCTTTTCTCATCGAGTCGTCTTTGAATTTCGGGAATGACCTGGAACGCGTCGCCCACAATGGCGAGATCCGCTAACTTATGAAGTGTCGCGTCGGGATCGGAATTGATTGACACGATGGTCTCACTGGTCTTGATTCCCGCCAGATGCTGAATGGCGCCGGATATGCCTATGCCGACGTAGATCTTTGGGGATACGGTTTTGCCGCTTAGTCCTATTTGATGGGGGTAGGACGCCCAGCCGCGATCCACCGCGTCCCTGCTTGCGCCCACCGCCGCGTCCAGCCGCCCGGCCAGGGATCGAATGAGGTTGAAGTTCTCGGCCTTCTTGAGGCCCCGGCCTCCGGCCACCACGATATCCGCCTCGTCCAGCCCCAGGGTGTCCGAGTCCTCATGTCTATATCCTCTCACCTGGGTCCGAGCGTCGACCAGGGCCTTGTCCAGTGGTATGCGCAGGATATCCCCCCTGCGGGAGGCGTCCGCCGGAAGGGGGCGTGATGATTTGGGACGCACCGTGGCCATTTGGGGCCGGTGATCGGGAGTTTTGATGGTGGCCATAATGTTGCCGCCGATAGCGGGGCGGGTTTGCAGCAGATTGCCCGTTCCCTCTTCGATATCGAGTTCGGTGCAGTCAGCAGTCAGGCCCGTTGGGATTTTCACCGCAGTATAGGGCATCAGAGTTCTTCCCATGGAGGTCGCCGCAGCCAACAACACGGAGGGTCGATACTCCTTGATGAGGTTTTCCAAAATTCTCCCGTAGGTTTCGCATACGAAGTACTTCAGTTCCGGGCTCTGCACGACGTATACCCTGTCGGCGCCCTGTCTGATCAGAGCCTCCAGATCTTGATCGGAAACCCCGTCCCCGATCAAGACCGAGGTCAGGCTTGTCCCCAGTTTATCCGCCAACGACCGTCCCCTACTGAGGAGCTCGTATGAGACCGCCTTGAGTTTGCCGTCAAACTGTTCGGCCAGCGTCCATACTTCATTTTGCATTTCTTTCCTCATTGCAGTAACCCCTTCTTTTCAATGAGATCGATGAACTCGTCCGCCGCAGCCTCGATGGAAACGTCGTCCTGGGCCGCTATCGTCCTGCCGCCCCGGGTGACTTTGGGGGTGTCGATCCTGACGACTTTTGTGGGAGAACCCTTGAGTCCTATGTATTTAGGATCGAGCGCGATGTCATCGGCGGAATAGACGGGAATATTCAGCTCCATCGAGCGAATCTTGCCCTTCAGCGTAGGAAGGCGCGGAGTGGCGACCTCTTTGACCACCGTGACGAGGCAGGGTATGGAGGTCGAGATCTGTTGATACCCCTCCTCGACCAGGCGCTCCATAAGGACGCGCCCGTCCTCGATCTCCTCGATCTTCGACACGTAGGTGACCGCCGGGACGTCGAGCCACGAGGCTATTCCCGGGCCGACCTGGGCGGTGTCGCCGTCGGTCGCCCGTTCTCCGCAGATGATCACGTCGTACTTGCCGACAGTTTTGATCATCTGCGCCAGGGCGTAGGAAGTGGCACAGGTATCGGAGCCGCCGACACGGCGGTCCGACAGCAGCGCTGCTGCGTCGCACCCCATAGCCACCGCTTCCTTCAGCGCCCGTGTCGCCTGGGGCGGCCCCATCGAGATGACCGTAACCGTTCCGCCGTGCTGCTCCCTAAGCCGCAGTGACGCTTCGAGTGCATACAGATCAAGTGGGTTGACAACTGTTTCAATCCCCTTACGAATAACGGTTCCCGTTTCGGGATCCATTTTTACATTGCTGCTTTCCGGAACTTGCTTGATTGGAACGACGATGTTCAAAACATATCCCCCTTCCCTATATAATCTCTATTATAATTATATAATCTTTATTAAGCTCTCCGCCGCGCGCAATGGCATCGAGGCTAGCTCCGCGAGCCTCCTGAGTCCTTTTGCCCCATGCCCTGTAAGCTGAGATATCATGGCGGATTTTACAGTCCACGGACCTTTGGGATGTTTCTCGAAGAGCTCCAGAGCCAGTTTTTCCGAGCGCGCCAGCTCGCCGAACGCGGGATGATACGGTCCCGCGACGACGGATTTTTTGAGGGAGACGGAGTCGTGCAGACCGACTCTGATGACGTTGAAACCCAGTCTTTCGGCCACACGAAGGAGAGCGCCGCTCTGACGCGCCGCCTCATCCAGTTCGAGAGGCAGATACTCGCCGCGTCGGTACATGGCCTCTAGCTCAGTGCCTCTGAGAACGAGGCAGGGGTATATTCTGAGATCCCATGAATCTGGATACATTACGCCTCCCAGCGTTTCGACGTCAAGAATGGAGCTTTCAAATGTCTGCCCCGGAAGCCCGATCATCGTCTGGACTCCAATGTGAAATCCCTCATCCTGAAGCGCGGCCAGAATTTTTTTTATGTCCCCTGCGTCGTCCTGACGTCCGCACACCTCGAGCACGTGCGGGTCCAACGACGGTATGCCGAGTTCGATGGTCCCTATCGGATAATTTCGAAGCGCTTTTATCAGCGCTTTGCCGCGCTCCCCGTTAAAGTCGCCGGGGTATGAGGAAAAGGTGACCACGCTGCCATGAGGCGCCGACTCGATTGAACGCATGTACTCCATCATCAGGCCCGGCTCCAGACGCGCGAAACTGCCTCCGAAAAAACACAGCTCCACCGCCTCGCTCATGGAGGAAAGTGCATCCCTTACAGCCGACTGGGAAACTTCATCGCCGACTGAAGCGTCATGGGTAATTATCCTCTGATCGCAGTACACACATCTTCTGGCGCATCCCTGAAATGGGATAAATCGCACAACTCGCCTCTCGATACCCTTACCCTGGCGGCTCAATCAATAATCCTCCGCAAACTCTTGCCGCATGACCGCCCACGCGAACAAATCAGCCTCGTTCTCGAAGCGCGAGATCGGATGGAACGTCTGCCTCCAGAAGTACTCTCCCTCCGAGTGGGCTATAAGATGATACAGCTCGTGAAACAGCGCAAATCGCCGCCATATATCGGGGAGGGCGCTGTTTACGCATAACCTGGCTCTCCCCTTGCGAGCGATATGCAGGCCCCACACGCCAAACGGAAGCGAAACAGATCGAATTTCGACCTCCAATCCGGAATACCTCTCGGCCTGAACCTCTATGTCGAAATTTCTGAGTCCGCGCCAAGGCTCAGCCTCTCTCTCCGCCCAAGCCGGAATGATCTCAGGCGGCGTCGGGAACTCAAACGAATCAACCTCGTCAAGAAAAATATCCTCTTCCTCAGTCAGAGTTCCTCACTCCCTCGCTCTTAGAGTGCTTAGAGCCGGCGCTATCCTGCTCCCACTCCTCGAGCACCGCTCCTATGACATTCTCGATCCTTCTGAGATCAGCGTCAGTCAGTCTCTTCTTGCGGAACCATATATCTACCTCACCGGATGAAAGAAGCTCCTCCAGCTGCATCCTGCCGCCATTTAACGGATATTCGTCCACGATGTCTGTTACGGAAGCCTGAAGCGCGTCCGCCAAACGATAAAGCAATTTGATGGAGGGCATACGCCTGTTGCTCTCCAGCGCCTGCACATATATGCGGCTGACCCCCACAATATCGGCAAGCCTCTGCTGCGTCAAACTAGCGTTCTTCCGCAGCGTCTTCAATCTTCGTCCAAGGCTCAAACCTTTAACCTCCCCATCAAATGGTTTTCAAAACTGTTGTCTGTAATTTTACTACGATATACAAAAAGTGTACAGGCTAATAGGTCAGCAGCCCCTCCGGGGCTGGCGCCACGCGCTATCAGCAGCCTGTCCAGATCGAGCAGAGGTTCATACCCAGATGGTTTTAGTGGATTAAAATTATGTAACGTTGCCGAAACTTTTTCTTTGTATTCTCCGCGCCAAAAATCCACTCCCGCTCGATGGATTATATTAGTGTCCTCGCACTCCCTCATAATAACGAGCAGCGCCGCAAGCGCGGCGTCCCGCAGAGAAGCCCCGCGCGCGATCGCCCCCTCCAGCGCCTCTAGCCCCAATATCAGCGACGGGAAACCGTTGGCCGCCTCGGTTCTTATGCCTCCCACACCGCAGCGCGCGAAAATTTTTTCCCCGTTGGTCAGACGCTCGTTTCTTCCCTCCTTCAGTTTAATGATCTCGAACTCGGACAGAACAGACGGAGAGATGATCTCCGAGGCCGTTGCGAGTATGCGGACTGTGGAACAGTCCTGTTTCGCAAAACAGCGGCCGAACGCGCCCAGAATCAATGACAGGGCGAATATCAGTCCCTTGTGGGTATTGACTCCGTCTGTCGCTCCGAACATGACGCGCTCCATCTCCTGTCCCTTGGCCCGCAAACATGCCGCAAGACCGTCCAATGGTTTATAATATGAGCATCGCGCCCCTATGAGCGCCTGGTCCCTCCAATGAGGGGCAAGCGCGGATGCGCCTTTGACGAACGTCGTCCAGTTCATGTCGGCGTGGCTGCCGCTGCCGTTCGGGTCGACGAGTCCGGGCTTAGGCGAGAGAACGGCCTCCTCGAACGAGACCATGGCGGCCAGAGAACCGACTGCCGCAGCGAATCCGGCGATCGATACTTCCGGCGGCCTCATGAGACGGGGGCTATTTTCTTTATAATCAGAGGAAGGTGAAACTTCGAACATGTCCTATCTCTCCAAAAAAAATTTTTTCATAATTATTTTGCTCACATATATTATAACGCTCCTCTCATACGCGAATACTGCAATCGCGGCGCAGCCCCAAGTCGCTTATGATATGCGCCAGGCGTTCAACGCCCGCGACTGGAGGACGATGGACGCGCTGTACGAGCGTTTTGCCTCCGATGACATATCCCCCGGCTCAAACAGTGCCGGTTTATCCACTCAGGAGCTGTCCCTCTATGTTAACGCCCTCTGGCGGCAGGGACGATACGAGAAGGGGGTGGCCGTACTCGGGAGTATACAGCAGGATTTTCCCGATGAGCTTCTTCCATACGCCAAAATGTTGTTCATCCTCGGCGCTGAGCGCACCGGCAGAAAGGCAGAGGCGTTCGAAGCCGGCTCAGAGCTATGGAGGGACGCGCCAACCCCGATCAAGTATTATCTGGCATACGCTATGGGCAGGCTGGCCCGCGATCTGTCGAAACCAGACGACTCACTGCTCTGGTTTCGCAAAATGCTCGAATATGCCAACGATAAAAAGCGGTCAGTTCAGGCATTGAGCCAGATGATAACACTCAACGGCGTGAGCCTCGACGAGGCGGCGTCTCTGCTGATCGCATCCCCGTCAAACGCGGGTGCGCTGCTGTTCCTCAGCACGGCCCCCGCCGGCTCGAGCAGCAGAGCCGAGTACGCGCTGGGATATAACTCGTACATAAGAGGACGGTACGACTCTGCCATCTCCCACTTCAAACTGGCCTCAGCGGACATCGAATACGGGGAGGCCGCCCGCTACTACTACGCGTATTCCGCATATCGACAGAAACATGACGATTTGGCGTACACGCTGTGGTCGGAAATAGCTCTCAAAGGAAACGATTATCCGCAGAGATCGGTGCAGCGCCTTCAGTCTATGGCGTCGCGCGGCAAAAAGGACGATATAGTAGAACTGCTCGGCAGGGTCTCCGACGCGCGAGAGAAGGATTATCCCGAGGTCGCCGCAGACGCGCTCGTCAGCATAACGAGACTCAGCGAGGGACGCACTGCGGACGACGCCATGAAAAAATTATTCAGCACTCACGCCGCAACGACACAGGCCGCCACACTCCGCTGGGAAAAGGGATGGGAGGCATGGAAGTCCCGCAAGTACAAAATCGCAATGGATCAATGGTCTGCGGGCTATACTCCCGAACTCAAAAATACGGAGCTCGCGTCCAGACTCCTTTATTGGAACATGAAAGCGCTGGAAAAGCTCAAAAGCCCGGTCGCCGCACTGAGGATCAGGAAGAAACTGGTCGAGGACTACCCGGCTGAGTACTACACCTTCCTGGTGAGCGCTGATGGGGGAATAAGGTCCAACGGCATACCGGAGAGTTTCATAACGTCAAACGACCTCGAGGAGTGGGGATTTGTCACCTACGCAAGGCTGGAGGGCGCCAATATGCCAGGAGACGCGACCTCGAGCCCCGACATACCATCCCTGTATCGCGCCGTGAGGCTCGCCCTATGGGAGGAGGATTTTTCCTCGGCGGCTCGCGCATGCGCCACACTCCAGAGACTTATATCAAAGGATGAGAGGGCGTCGTCAGAGCTGCTCAAGAATTCTTATCCGAGGGCATTTGAAAGGGAGGTCCTGGCAGCGTCAAAGAAGACCGGTGTGGACCCGGCAGTCATATGGGGCATTATGAGGCAGGAGAGCATGTACGAGCCCGACGTGACGAGCAGCGCTGGCGCATATGGCCTTATGCAGCTGATGCCCGCTACAGCCAGAAGCGAGGCGGCGAAGTTGAAGATGGCCGCCGACTCCTATTTACAGCCGCCGAACAATATCCTGCTTGGAGCTAATCACATTGCCGGGCTGATCGCCAGATTCGACGATCCTCCGCGAGCTCTCGCCGCCTATAACGCCGGAGGCACGCCGGTAACCCGATGGAGCAAGGACCCCATTGCCAATATGGACGAGTGGGTTGAGGACATCGGCTATCGCGAGACTCGCGGCTACGTGAAGGCAGTTCTGCGAAATATCGCAGTTTACCAAATCTTATATCCATGATTTCCCGTTACACTCCGAACAGCCCGGCGATATCGGCGTCGTCTATCACTCTTCTGGACTTCTTATCGGCGTTTTTGAGCAGATTGCTAATTTTCTCCTCCACCGATTTTTTGAGAAGATCGGAGAAGTCGATGCCCCTGAGCACAAAAAACAGCAGAGGGTCGAGATCGAGCCGCGCGCTCACGGCGTAAAGCGCGGCGGCGATATGCTTGCACATATACGCCCAATCAGGACATGAGCAGTCGAGGTGAATTTCCTTCGGTGACGGGAACAACCCCTCGCCCTGTTTCAGAAATATCTGCGACATCTCCTCCGGGAACTTCCCCTCGGCAAGCTCCGCCGCGCCTGAGAACCTCCTGCCGATTTGTCCGACAATCGCGTTCCACCTGGATTCGGACAGTTTATCTATCTGGATATGCACTTTGTATGGGGTCTTGCGTGAACCCTGCACCAATGCACTTATTCTGCCAGGTGAAATCTGCAGGTCCAGCACCATGCCGTTTTTAACATACGAGCGACCGCGCCCTATGCGGTTCGCGTAATCGGCGTAGCTCTCCAGGTTCTTGTTCCATGCGACGCCCCACCATGTGGAGGCTATTTTACTGCCGGTTATGATAACGGGCGAGATACCGGGGGTTTTCTTTTTCAGCTTTTCGAGCTGCACCCGGGCTTCAGCGCGCCGCTCTGAGACAGGCTTATAGTCGCGATAACCCCACATTATGCTCTCGCCTCCAGCCTGAAGAGATTCATCAGCTCGGCATCGTCCATTTCGGTTATCCATGCCTCGCCGCTCGACGTTATCACATTATCCGCCATCTTTTGTTTTTTCTCCAGCATAGCGTCTATCTTCTCCTCTATCGTGCCCACTGTTACAAATTTGTGCACAAGGACGTTTTGTCTCTGTCCTATGCGAAACGCCCTGTCAGTCGCCTGGTCCTCAACAGCCGGGTTCCACCAGCGATCGAAGTGTATGACGTGATTTGCCGCCGTGAGGTTGAGCCCGGTGCCTCCTGCCTTGAGCGACAGCACCATGAACGGGACGTAATCGTCGCCGTTGAAGCGCCGGACGAGCTCACCGCGATGCTTTATCCCCGTACCGCCGTGCAGTATAAGGCCCTTTCTGCCGAACACGGACTCCAGATAATCGGCTATAGGGGCCGTCATCTCCCTGAACTGAGTAAAAACGAGGGCGCGTTCGCGCTTCTCCGCTATCGTCTCGCAAATTTGAGCGAGCTTTTCGAATTTGCCGCTGGACGCCGGGTCGAACACAGCCTGCCCCAGATACTGGTCTGGGTGGTTGCATATCTGTTTGAACTTCATTATGCTCGCCAGCACCAAGCCCTTACGCGCGATCCCCTCGACCTCCAGGAGCTGACGCTCTATGTCCTTTATCAGTGAGCTGTACAGGACAACCTGTTTTTTGGTGAGGTCCGTAAACGCCTTGACCTCTATCTTGTCCGGCAGATCCGATATAACGCTCTTATCGGTCTTGAGCCTGCGCAGGATAAATGGGCTGACGATGTCGCGCAGCCTGGAGTAACCCCTGATATCGTCCTTCAGACCCTTCGCGAATCTGTCGAACTCCTTCATGCTGCCTAGCAGACCCTTGTTCAGGAAATCAAAGATGGACCAGAGGTCGGATAATCTGTTCTCGACCGGGGTGCCGGTCATGGCGATTTTCGAGGAGGATTTGAGCGATTTGACGGCCTTCGTCTGTTTTGTACCCGGGTTCTTTATCGCCTGAGCCTCGTCCAGAACGATAAGATCCCACTCGACAGACCTGAGGGACTCGAGCCTGGAGGCCATTCCGTAAGTCGTTATAAACAGGTCGGCGTCATCCAGGCTGAACTCCTTTTTGTCCGAGTGGATGACGGCATATTTCAGCTCCGGCGTGAATCTGTCCGCCTCGTTCTGCCAGTTGAATAAAAGAGAGGCTGGTATGACGAGGAGCGTTTTGCCCCCGCCATTTTTGCGCATGTACTCCAGCAGGGCCAATATCTGGACCGTTTTGCCAAGACCCATGTCGTCGGCTAACAGCGAACCGAACCCGAGCGTCCTCATCTGCCCGAGCCAGTTGAGGCCTGCCTGCTGATAATGGCGCAAAACCGCCAGAAAAGCGCCTCCGGTCGACAAATTCCCAAGTTTTGCCGGGTTCTTCAGGCGATTTTTCACATCCTCCAACCACTCGCCGTTCGTTATCTCGACATCGGCATTGAGGTCCTCCAGCGCCTTATCGCCAATGTTAAGGCGCATTCGAACGGCATCGGCAAAGGTGACGTTTTGCATGCCGGCCGCCCTGTCAAAAGCTTCAAGAGCCGCAGCAAGCCTGTCGTGGTCCACCTCGACCCATTTGCCCTTTATGAAAGCCAGTCCGTTGGTCTGGGACAGAAGCGCCTCTACCTCGTCCCTGGACATCGCCTCGTCGCCCAGATAAATCTCCGGTTTGAACGACAGAATAGCCTCCATGCCTACCATGGGAGGCGCCTTGTCGCCAAGCGAGACGGAGAGCTTGACGCTGCCGTGTTTCTTCCACCAGTTTGGTATGCGGCAGACCACGCCGCACTCCTCATACAGCGGGACCTCCTTCAGAAATGTGTACGCCTCGTCCGCGTCGAAGCGGAGCGGTGAGAAGAGCTCACCGCTCTCGACGAGTTCGGAGATGAATTCACTCCTCTCCGCTGCCCGGCTGACAGTCGAGAGCAGCAGCAGGAGCTTGTCCTGCTCGCCCCTGTACTCGAGGAGGGCGTTTTTTAGAGGAAGATGCTGGAGACGTTCGTTGCTGCCCGTGCTGTATGTCGACAAAAACGCGAATGGACTGTCGTCGTTCTTATTTTCGACGAGATGGAAGAACACCCGGCCAACCACGTTCATAGCGGAGTTTTTGCCGCGCAGATACTCGCTCACATCGCCGGCAAAAACCTTGATTTCGCGGTCCGCCACCTCTCGGATACCGTTCCATACGCGTTCTACCCAGGAGCCATCCACAAACTCCACTCCCACTCCATACGGCACGGCGTGGAGAATATCGAGCTTTGTCCCTTCGGAGAGAGGGGACGACGCCCTCGTGATCTCTATATCGCTGTCACGTGAAAGGGCATGAGCAAACTCGCGGGAGATATATTGCAGATAAGAGAGAGTGACCGTATATCGCGCGTTTTTTGCCGCAAATCCCAGGTCGAACAATGCCTTGAATTTGTCGCGCGAGAATTCGTCAAGCATCGACTGATCAAAAAAATAATCCTTCTTAGACGTGGGAACTCGATCCAGAATAAAATCTTCCTGCGTAAAAACCACCGAGATCTCGTAATTGGTCATAATACTCCTCAATTCTTTGGGGAATCACTGATGCTCGTGTTGGGGAAGGACTGATTGCCTTATATCGTCCGGGACTACCCCGGACAGCCGCATATATCCAGTTCAAAGCTCAATGCCACAGGATTTTACCCCGTGCACCGCATGGGATATTTTAGCACAATATATCTGCCTGGGCGCGAATGTTCCTTATAAAGTGCGGGGCCTTACGGGACGCCGGATAAACGACATGGGTTAACCCGTTAACCTGCGGCAAGGTCTACAATTTCTCACATTTATGGTAAAATTATTTAGAATGCAATAATGAACTATTATAAAGGCGATTGGAATTTACAGAATATGAACAATGATTCCTTTCTTAGAAGAGCCTTTATCCCCTGTTCATAACAGCAGCCGCGACAGCGAAACGCAAAGGCGCCCTGTGTCAGTGGGTATTTTGTATTCAAAAAAATATCTAACCCAAATAGGAGGGGTATACTGTGGAAAATATATTCATGAAAGACAAGGGACATTCTTCTTTCTCCTGGGAAAATCTGGGGGACATCAAAGAAGGACGCGGAGATTTGGGCGAAGAAATGCCGGTGCTCGTGTATCGTCTGATGCAATACACCATGCTGGACGTATTGACCAAGGCTTTCGGCAATGAGCAGGCCAACGATTATTTCAGGCAGGCCGGTTTCCTGGCGGGGACAGAATTTGCGTCTCACGTGCTGGATTTGAAGGTGGACTTCGACGCCTTTGTGGCAAACCTTCACAAGACGCTTGCGGATTTGAAGATAGGCATCCTGCGCATGGAGGCTTTCGACCCCTCCAACGGCAACATCGTGCTGACCGTCGGACAGGACCTGGACTGCAGCGGACTTCCGGTCACTGACGAGACAGTGTGTAATTACGATGAGGGTTTCATCGCCGGAATACTCGAATCCTATACCGGCAAAAAATATGAAGTGCGCGAAGTGGACTGCTGGGCTAACGGTGACAGGGTCTGTAGATTTAATGGGAGCGTAGTTCAATAAATAATAACGAATAAACGCATACGAACTGGCGGCGTGTCGTGAGTGGAGGTGAATATTACGGACCCGACAAGCAAAATTTTATTCGATTATTTACGGGATGTAATATACAACCCCTCTCACGCTAAACTGGACATAGAGCATCTCCCGCCCGATTTTCAGGATTTTGGAAAAGGAATAGTCTTCTTTGTCGAATGCGTAAGAGAAATCACCAGCTTGGCGAAAGATCTGACAAATGGCGACTTGAGCGGAAAAATGCCCTCTCGCGGCAACGAGATGGCAGCTCCGCTCAAGTCGTTGCACGCCACGCTCAAACATCTGACATGGCAGACACAACAGGTCGCAAAAGGAGATTATAAGCAAAGAGTAAGCTTCATGGGAGACTTCTCGGAGGCCTTCAACACAATGGTCATGCAGCTCGAAGAACAGCGGACGGCTTTGCTGGAGGAAATTCAGCAAAGCCATGAGAAAGCTCTGGCGCTGACGCAGAGCAACAACTTATTCGAGGCCATCACCCAACAAATATCGCAGTGGATTATAGTAATGGATAAAGAAAACAAGGAATGGCTATTCGTCAACCACACGATAGAGGATATACTTTTTGACGAAAAATGTGAATCGCAATTGCGGCAACTGTTGGAGTTTCAGGCGGATTATTTTGGCGACGAACCACAGACCATCGAGTTGAAGCTGTCAGGCGACGAAAACACTCAATATTTTGGCGTGGTTATACACCCATTGAACTGGTATGGGCATAAATCCTTAGCCTTTGTGCTCACGGACATCAGTCATGAAAAGGAACACCTCCAGGAGCTGGAAAACGTCGCTTATCGGGATACTCTCACCAAGGAGTTCAATCGCCACTATGGAATGGACGTGCTTAATAAGTGGCTTAAACATGGATGCTACTTTATTATTTGTTTTATCGACATGGACAACCTCAAATATGTCAACGACAAATACGGCCATGCCGAAGGCGACAATTATATTCTATGCGTAGTGGACATATTGAGGGCCTTCTCAAAGGACGCGATAATCTGCCGCTTGGGCGGGGACGAGTTTATGCTGCTGGCTCAGAGCTGGAGCATGAGCGCTGCAGAGGAACGCCTGGAGTTGCTGCGATCACGGTTAGTCAGCCTTAACGATCACCCTGAATCTTTCTACAATCACAGCATGAGCTATGGCGTTATCGAAGTGGGGCCGGACAACACCATGTCCGCCAGTGAACTGCTCAGCATGGCTGACGAAAAAATGTACGAGTACAAGCGCACGCATAAGGCGCAACGCACCACCGGCGTCGGCATCTAAAGGAACGTTAATGCCCTCCGTCACGCGTTCAATTACTATTTTTTACTGGATAAGATCGATAATGTCCTGTTTTGTCTGATTAGCCTGACCAGGTACGGATACATCCACACGCTCAATAATTTTGTCCTTCGTGGACTCGATCATCTCCATGACCATCGCAAAGTCGGTTATCTTTGAATCGGAGGCGCTCAAATTGGCGTAGGCAATCGTCAGCTTGTCGCCTGCACTGTCGCCATCAGGCACTGAGGCGGCATACGCCGCATAATGCGCGTGCTTTGTGGTGATGGTCGACGCGCCTATGTTGGACAACGCTGAAATTATTCCGGAATTAATTTTCATAAACAATCCACCTCCATATCAACCCATATCTACCCCATTACGCACCTCTTGCAAAGCCCTTTGCAGCTCAAATACAAATTTTTTCAACGCGGCATCCAACTCCGTCGTCCGCTCTGCGCCTCGTGCAATCAGTTCGAGCGTCAGACTGGCTTCCTGAAGAGCCGTAGCGCCCAAATTGCCGGCAAGCCCCTTCATCGTATGAGAGAGGTGTACAGCCTCATCGAAACTGCCCGAATTAAAAGCCTCAACGACCTTCTCGTCATAACTTTCATAGCTCTCCTTGAATTTATCGAGGAGCTTCTTATATAGGGCCTTATTATTCATAAGACGCCCCAAAGCATCGCTCACATTAAATGCCGGAGAGGTCTCTGTGTTTTCCTTACAATCCTCAGACATGCCCATACCCCCACGTCTTTTAATTAAAAAGAGCAAACTTCAAGTGGCCAAGTGTCCTCTAAATATTATTTACGTATCAATTATATCACAAAAAATATGTCGAGCAAATCCTTCCAGAAACCGTCGTGGTCGAAGCGGTATACATCTTTCGCGACAGGAAAAGATGCGGTGAGTCCGGCAGATCAAATCTCTGTCAGACTCACATGCGATCCGTATCTTATTCTGTCTTAACCTTATTCAGTATTCAGCCTTACTTGGCGATCCAGTAGTCCACCACGTTCTCGTTGTTTTTCAAGTTAACGCCGCCGCCGCTGCCAGATTCAGGTCCCCCATAGGCGTTCTCGTTCTCGTTATTAGTTTCCACTTTTTTAAAGCCTGCGCCTCTGAATATTTTTTCGATGTCATCGTTATCATAGAGCTTATCGCCCCTTATCACAGGACTACGTTTGCCTCCGAAAGAATTCATTCCTATTGACGTTATCTTGAATCCATCCAGATCTACGCACTTCTGACCGTCGTCCAAAAGACCGGCGCCCGACGTCAGATCCAGCACGTAAAGGCGACCGTATCCGGAGACATTCCTCTCGAATGAGCATGGGTTGCGATTCTCTATATCGATCTTCCCCGTCTGGGTGAACGTTGATATGTACATCGTAGTGCCGATCACCACCGGTTTTGTGGAGACGTACTCGTCGAACTTGTGCGCATCTCCGGACTCCAGCGGGATGTACCAGCCCTTTTTCCCCAGGGTGGCGATGTCCTCTTTTCCAAGCGTGCCGTCTGCGGACGTTATCATCTTGAAGTCCACCCCTCGCACGTAAGGAGCGGCGTTATCCTCCTCCGGGACCTTGAAGCCGAAGATCATCTGGCTCTCATTTTTGATTACCCCGTCGATTGCGTCCGAGCCGGGGACACGCTTCGTCATGACGTCAGACGTGCCGCCTCCCACCCATAGGGACTGCTTGTCGTATGTCACGCCGAAGCCGTAGGGCAGCGCGTAGTTGCCCGTACCGGTTCGGGCGGTGTTCGAGTCCTTCTGCAGCGACGCCAGGGCTTTGATGTTCCAATCGCCAACCGACAGGGGCGTCATGTTGTCATCCTCATCCACCATGTTCACCACGAAGATGTTTCCCCTGTTGTCGGCAGCCAGGACCCTGCCCGTCAGATACGCGCTCTGGCGCGACCTCACCATCGTGGGTTCCGAGAGCATCATGCCCATGTACGGCGAGGCGCCAGTAACAGCGCTGCCTATAGTCGAAGAGCCGGTGATCGAAGAGGAGCTGTCGAATGCCCTTATAACGCTTCCGTAGGCCGGGTCTATAAAGAGCAGCACCGCGCCCTCATTTCCGTTCTCGGACTTTCTGAACGAGCTCTGAGTCCCGCCAGGGAGGGCGATGAAGCTCACCTGCGAGCCCTGGTCAGTTCCGCCGCTCACGCCCAATCCGGGCTTGGGGCTGTTGAAGCCGAGCTTTTTGTACGGCGCATCCTTGGAGTCGGTCACGCTACTGTGAGCTGTCAAGGTCGGTTCAGAGTCGGCGGCCTCCATCGACGCCAGGTAACTGCCCACGTTCTCCCTGTACCAGAGGAACTTCGGGTCGTTCGGTTGCGTTATGTCGAGCATATACAGCCCTTTGCCGCCGCGGCCCAATGTGCCGATGAGATAGTTGCCCCACTGTGGGTTTTGTCCTGTGGAGTTAAGGTCGAATGGCCGCCTCTGAAGGGAGCCGTCCAGCATGTAGAGCGGGTTCGACCTGAAGCCCGGCGTCCTTCCGTCCTCGCCTGTTACATCCAGCCAGTGGAGCTTGTCCCCGTCCGCGATGGTCTTCAGCGCGGCGAGGCGCGAGGGCAGCAGCGACGGCGGCGGCAGCAGCGCCGACTCCTCGTCTCCGTTCGATGGAACTATCACGTGCAGAATGCCGTCGTTCGTCTGGGCGTAGAGCCTCTCACTGCTTCCGAATATGCCGCTCGCCCAGTCATTGTACCCAGGCAGACCGCTGTCGGCCGCAGCCTGCGGATACCGTGCGTAAACGACCTCAGACTGGCCGAAGTCGGAGAGCATGTTCGCGCGCGGATAAGACTTGCCGGCCGCATAGGAGTAATCGTACCCCTGGAACCATTTGTAGAGCGCATTGTCCGGGGGTGTGCCGCCGAATGTATCGCCCAAGAGGTTTTCGGGGTCCATCCGTTCGTTGGTCATGCCTGTAAATCTCTTGAACGATATGTCGCCCTCCGAGAAACCGGTGAAAGCATTGCCATTCCAGTACTTGAGGTTCCGGGCGCCGCGCTTTGCGAGGAGTTCCTCTCCAAACTTCCAGTCGACGATCAGCTTCGACTTGCCGTCCTCGGACGTGGCCTTGTATCCGTACAGCTCGCCGATCCACTGGTTCCCCTCCGCTATCCTGTAGGTGGTCGAGTACGCGGCGTCCGGCTCCGGAACCGGCGGCTCCGTAAAGCCGCCCTGACCGGGCTGCTCTATCTGGCTCTCCTTGACGAATATCAGCGCCGACTCGATGGCTGTCATGAGCGAGACGGGGTCGTCGGCAAAGGAGAGCATATAATTTTTTGCCATCCTCTCCACCTCAGTGTCGGAGAGAGTGTCGGGTATCGAGTACGGGTCCCCGCCCTGGCCCGCTACCGCCATCCGAAGGAGGTTCCGCCTCATTTCACTGACGTCCTTCTTTAAATTGGCGAGGTATTCTCCCTCATTTTTGATCATCAGGCCGGGCGCTAAATTCTTCTTGATATCATCTGCCGTTAATGTTTTCGGATCCGCCACTACGCCGATCACGATGGTCCTTATCGGGCTGTGCCAATCCACCTGCCCCAGACCGGTGCGCTCATTGCCGGAGCCGTACACGGCGACGGTGGCCTTCTCGTACAATGGCGACCCTATGCTGGTGTGGTCGTACAGGTTCTTGATCGCGTCCCACGTGTGGTAGGCGTAGATTTCCTTACCGTTGTCCGTCTGCTTCTTCAGGTCCATGCCGGAGGCGATGAGTATGACAAAGTTGTCCTGGGCCCCGTCGCATATTATCGGAAATGAGACGTCGTCCATGTCCTTCTCGGTATATGTTTTAGTGTCGACGACAAAATTTACTTTTTGCCTTTCGCTGTCGGTCATAGTCCCCGCCGGAACGACCCTCCCGTCCACCTTGAACGTCATCTCCTCCACCGGGTTCCTCGACTTGAACATATTGTCCTTGAAGTCGGGGTCGAAGACAGGAGGAGAGAAGAAGTCGATTATGGAGCCCGCCGCCTCGCCGGAGCCGGCGTTGTAGCTCGCCGAGGGCAGGCCGTACGAGTCGAGCGTTACCGTGGTACCGCCCCTGTTCTCCATGAACATGGCGCCGGCCCTGGATGTATTTGTTCCGCCGTAGTCGAACAATCCGCCGTACGTGAAGTAGTCGACCCAGTGGTCCTTCAGCGCGTACCAGACGAACTTGTTCTTCCTGTACCACTTGAGATCCCTGTCGAGCCGAGGCCCCTTAGTATCGCCGATCTTAAACGCATTAGGCGGATTGAGCGAGTCATAGCCGCCGGTCCACGTGAAGACAGGGCCGATGTACTTGCCGGCGCTGACCCCCTTGCCCCAGTACTCCTTTTGACTGGGGTCGAGCTCGGTCGGGTCCGGGTATATAGCCATCGGCAGGTTGTAGCTGCCTGCCACCCCCAGCTCCGGGTCGTTGTAGTAGTGAAACTGGTTTTCTCTCCTTGATTTAATATATCTGGAACCGGTTATATCATCGCGATATTGACGCACAATAGCGCCCGTATGCGGATTAGGAGTGTCAATCCCTCCCTTTATGTCGGCCAGGCCGTCGATCCACATCTTGAACTTCTCGACCTGGGTCATCTTCACTCCGCCCTTCTCCCAGACGTGGTCGTAATCCGTGATTGGCACGAGCAGCGACGCCCTGTTCAGCGTCTTATAGCGGTTCCTGATCGGCTCCCCCCACTCGCCGCTCTGCTCCCATATCCCCATATAAGTCTTTCCGTCTTGTTTGAAAGTCCCAAGGGGGTTGTATACGTGGGTCCTGTAGTGAGCGCCAAGGGGCGCGTTCAGCCAGAGCGGGAACGTCGCGCCGTTGCGCATCGTGTCTATCCCAGCCTGGCCGGTCACAGGGTGGAACATGGCGCCGTTCCAGTACGTGAGCCTCTGCCCCCCTCCGCTCGTCGCAACATCGCCAGCGCTGTTGAGAGTCCCGGTTTGAATGCCATTGCCGTCAAAATACATATCGCTCTTAACCCAGTTACCGTACGGCGCGGTCTTGAATATCCCGTTGTACTCCGGAGCGGCGTAGTCCGTCCCCTCGCCTCCGTAGCCTATGGACCACAACCCGTCGCGGATATCCGGGAGGGCGTTCGTCCTGTCGAACCTGTTCTTGAGCGACAGGAAGGTCGACGCCAGGCCGAACCTTATGCCCTTGAAGAGATCCGGCTTCTCCTCCAGCAGACGCCAGAGGACGAGCTTCGTCTGGTACATCTTGCTGTCGTTCGGCACGAGGTCGTCGAGCGTGGGAGGGGAATTTTTGTCGGTCGCGCCGTCCCTCCAGCCATTCTGCCAGTACCTCGGGTCCTTGAAGACCAGCGCGTAGGGATACGATTTATCCGGCTTTATAATGTCGTAGTTGTCAAAGTTGTACGTCTCTACTACCTCGATCGTGCCGGCGGTGGCGCCCCTCTTCGCGAGCTTGGAGTCCTCTTTCTCGTACGCCTGCCCCAGCTTCGGGTTGACCTTACTGAACGGGAAGTAGTAGTTGTTCTTGTTGCGCTCGATGTCCTGCTCGATCTTCTCGGCCAGGGTCGTCTTATTATCGTTGTTAACCACATGTTTCCAGTTGTTGCTCAGGTCTACCTCGCGCCCGTACAGGCTGCGCGCCCTCTCCCACAGATAACTCAATTTCTGGCCGCTGAAAGCAACGGGGAGCGCTCCTATCCCGAACGTGGCCTGGGACATCATATTTTGGATGTCGTTGAAGGTATACCCCAACTGACTCCTCGTCTGCGCCCAGTCGGCGGAGTCGCGGTCCCACCAGTTGCTCTTGGTCGTCTGGTCCTTCCGCATTATCACAGTCGGCATGACGCCCTTCGGGGAGAAGCTCCCCACAGCCGAGGCCTCTATAAAGAAGAGCACGTTGGGCTTCCCCTTGCTCCCGCCTATTATCGCGTCCGTCTCAGAAACCCCGATATCCGACTTGGACGGCGGCCTCAAGTTGAGGACGTCCACAGTGTCGGCCCAGGCCCGCGCGGTCCCCTCCCAGACGGGAAGCGACAGCTGGGACATGAAAACTCCCAGGACGAGCAGGACCATAAACCTCTTACCGCCGCGTCTCATACTCACCATTCCAGATACCCCCCTTTTAAATTTGCATTGCAAAATAAAGCTAACCGTATACCAGCAACCCCATTTATAAACGAACGCCACCCTCACAACTTGCCTCACTTGCCTCACAAAGTGCAGAGGGGATTTCTGAGGATTATCGCAAACCAGAGTGGTTTTGTCACTACTTTTTGGTAAATAGTGTCGTTTCAATGCGACCCGGAGCGCATTTCTACCCCCGGCTCACCGGGTGAAATCATCTCACTGAACAGTCCAGGGTTCACGCACATCCGTGGGTCCTCCGGTCAAGCCGGAGAACGACAGAGGGAGTCAGGCCGGGGACGACAGAGGGGGTCAGGCCGGAGGACGACAGAGGAAGTCAAGCCGGAGAACGACAAAGGGGGTCAGGCCGAGGACGACAGAGGGAGTCAAGCCGGGGACGACAGAAAAAGACGCGCCTGGCGGGCAGAGTGAATATATGCCGGCCAGGCGCGCGATCTGTATCTTATTCTGTCTTAACCTTATCTCTTATCTGGACTTATTTGGCGATCCAGTAGTTCACCATGTTCTCGTTGTCCTTCAGGTTAACGCTGCCGCCTGTAAGGTCAGGTCCCTTAGCGGCTCCGCCGCTGCCTCCGAGTAAAATGTCAGAAAATCCTAAGTCGCTGAGTGTTTTCAGACTGTTCTCGCTCTCGTCAGAGAGCAGATCGAATATAATCGTGATACCCGGCTTGCCGCCGAGGGAATTTATTCCTATTGACGTTATCTTGAGTCCTTCCAGATCGACGTACTTCTGGCCGCCCAAACGACCGGCGCCCGACGTTAGATCCAGCGCGTAAAGACGGCTGTATCCGGAGACATTCCTCTCGAATGAGCATGGGTTGTAATTCTCTATATCGATCTTCCCCGTCTGGGTGAACGTGGCTATATACATCGTCTTGCCAAACACCACCGGTTTTGTGGAGACGTACTCGTCGAACTTGTGCGCGTCTCCGGGCTCCAGCGGCATATACCAGCCCTTTTTCCCCAGGGCGATGTCCTCGTTTTCAAGCGTGCCGTCTGCGGACGTTATCTCCTTGAAGTTCACCCCTCGCACGTGAGGAACGTCGTTACCCTCCGGAGCCTTGAAGCCGAAGATCATCTGGCTCTTATTTCTGATTATCCCGTCAGGCGCGTCCGAGCCTGGGACACGCTTCGTCATGACGTCGGATGTGCCGCCGCCCACCCACAGGGAGTTGTTGTCGTATGTCACGCCGACGCCGTAGGGTATGGCGTAGTTGTCCGTGCCGGTTTTAGCGGCGTTCGAGTCCTTCTGCAGCGACGCCGCAGCTCTTATGTTCCAACCGCTCGTCGGCAGGGGCGTCATGTTGTCATCCCCAACCATGTTCACCACGAAGATGTTTCCCCTGTTGTCGGAGGCTATGACCCTGCCCGTCAGATACGCGCTCTGCATCGACCTCACCAGCGTCGGCTCCGAGATCATCATGCCCATGTACGGCGAAGCGCCTGTGGCAGCGCTGCCTATAGTCGAAGATCCGGTGATCGAAGCGGAGCTGTCGAATGCCCTTATAACGCTTCCGTCGGCCGGGTCTATAAAGAGCAGTACCGCGCCCTCATTTCCGTTCTCGGAGATTTTGAACGAGCTCTGCACTCCGCCGGGGAGAGCGATGAAGCTCACCTGCGAGCCCTCGGCGGTTTCGCCGCTCACGCCAAGGCCTGGCTTGGGGCTGTTGAAGCCGAGCTTTTTGTACGGCGCCTCCTTGGGGTCGGTCACGCTGCCGTGAGCTGTCAAGGTCGGCTCGGAGTCGGAGGCATTCATCGACGCCAGATAACTGTCCAGGCTCTCCCTGTACCAGAGGAACTTCGGGTTGTTCGGCTCCGTTATGTCGAGCATATACAGCCCTTTGCCGCCGCGGCCCAATGTGCCGATGAGGCAGCTCCTCCACTGCCGGGCTTGTCCTGTGGAGTTCAGGTCGAATGGCCGCCTCTGAAGGGAGCCGTCCAGCGTGTAGAGCGGGTTCGACCTGTAGCCCGGCATCTTTCCGTCCTCGCCGATTACATCCAGCCAGTAGAGCTTGTCCGCGCCCGTGTCCACGATGGTCTTCAGTGCGGCGAGGCGCGAGGGCAGCAGCGACGGCGGCGGCAACAGAGCCGACTCCTCGTCTCCGTTCAATGGCACTATCACGTGCAGAATGCCGTCGTTCGTCTGGGCGTAGAGCCTCTCACTGCTGCCGGTTGTGCCGCTCGCCCAGTCATTGTACCCAGGCAGGCCGCCGTCGGCCGCAGCCAGAGGATACCCTGCGTAAACGACCTCAGACTGGCCAAAGTCGGAGAGCATGTTCGCGCGCGGATAACTCTCGCCCCAATTATAGGAGTAATCGTACCCCTGGAACCATTTGTATAGCGCGTCGCTCGGGGGTGTACTGCCGAAATTCTTTTCATCGAGGTTGTCGGCGGACATCCTGCCATCTGTCATGCCGGTAAATCTCTTGAACGAGGGGTCGTCCCCCGAGAATTTATAGAATTCACTGCCATTCCAGTATTTGAGATCCCGTTTGTCGACGCCAAGCTGCTTCTCGAGGAGTTTATCGCCAAACTCCCAGTTGACGGTCAGCTTCGACTTGCCGTCCTCGGACGTGGCGGTGTAGCTGTAGAGCTCGCCGATCCACTGGTTCCCCTCCACGATCCTGTAGGAGGTCGAGTACGCCGTGTCCGAACCTGGGTCCGGAGGCTCAGTAAAGCCGCCCTTGCCGGGCTGCTCTATCTGGCTCTCCTTGACGTATTTCAGCGCCGACTCGATGCCCAGCATGAGCGAGATTGGGTCGTCGGCAAAGGAGAGGTTGTACTTCTTTGCCAGTTTATTAACATCCGCGTCGGAGATATCGTCGTCGATCGAGTACGGATCCCCGCCCTGGCCCGCTACCGCCATTCTCAGAAGGTTCCGCCTCATCTCCCTGACGTCCCTCAGCGCGAGAGCGTCGTTCTTGACGCTATCATCGCCCGGGTTCGCGACTACGCCAATCACGAGGGTCCTTATCGGGCTCTGCCAGTCCACCTGCTTCAGAGTACGGCCATTATTACCGTAATCGGCGACGGTGGCCTTCTCGTACAGCGGCCCCTTCTTGCTGCTGTCCGTGTGGTCGTACAGGTTCTTGATCGCGTCCCAGGAGTGGTAGGCGTAGACCTCCTTGCCGTCGTCCGTCTGCTTCTTCAGGTCCATGCCCGAGGCGATGAGGATGACGAAGTTGTCCTGGTCCCCCTCGCATATTATCGGGAAGGAAACGTCGTCCATGTCATCGACAGTATACGCGCTGCTGCTGGACTTAACTACCTGCCCGTCCGCCTTGAGCGTCATCTCCTCGAATGGGTCCCTCGACTTGTACAGGTTGTTCTTAAAGTCAGTGTCGAAGACCGGAGGTGAGAAGAAGTCGATTATGGAGCCCGCGGCCTCGCCGGAGCCCGCGTTGTAGCTCGCGGCTGGCAGACCGTAGGAGTCGAGCGTTATCGTGGTGCCGCCCCTGTTCTCCATGAACATCGCGCCGGCCCTCGACGTATTCGTGACGGCAACATCGAAGAGCCCTCCGTACGTGAAGTAGTCGACCCAGTGGTCCTTCATCGCGTACCAGATGAACTTGTTCTTAATATACCACTTGCGGCTCCTGTCGAGGAGCGGCCCCTTCGTGTCGCCGATTTTAAACTCATTAGACGGATTGAGCGTGTCATAACCGCCGGTCCAAGTAAAGACAGGACCAATATACCTGCCGTCGCCGTCCTTCTTGTCCCAGTGCTCCTTCTGCATGGGGTCCTTCTCCGTAGGGTCGGGGTATATCGCCATCGGCAGGTTGTAGCTACCGGCCACACCCAGCTCCGGATCGTTGTAGTAGTGGAACTGGTTTTCCCTCTTGGATTTGTCGAGTCCTGGAATATCATTATCATCGCGGTACTGACGACGCGCCGGGCTCTCGTCCAC
>JAISRE010000092.1 GCA_031273805.1 Synergistaceae bacterium
TTTTCATATACAGGCTCGGAGCGCACATACCAACACCCGGAATAAACTCGGAGGCGGTCGCGGGGCTTTTCTCCCGCGGGGGGAACATCCTTGGTTTTCTTGATCTCTTCGCCGGAGGAGCTCTTAGCCGGTTCAGTATATTTGCGCTTGGTGTCGCGCCCTATATCAACTCCAGCATCGTTATGCAGCTTCTGGTTATCATTTTCCCAGCCCTCGAAAAGCTCCAGAAGGAGGGCGAGGAGGGGCGCAAGAGAATAACTCAGTACACAAGACTTGGAACTATTTTCTTCGCCTTGGTGCAGGCGATCGGCATGACCACATGGCTCAGAACAGAGGGTATTTTCACCGAGGGATTTTTGTCGGCAGTCGTTGTAGTTTTCACGGTGACGACTGGCTCTATTGTCGTGATGTGGTTGGGGGAGGTTATGTCGGACCACGGTATAGGCAACGGCATATCGATGTTGATATATGCCGGTATTGTGGCGAGGCTGCCGCAGGCCGCCTATGCCACGGTTATGAGGGTCACAC
This sequence comes from Synergistaceae bacterium, assembly GCA_031273805.1. Classification (GTDB taxonomy): domain Bacteria; phylum Synergistota; class Synergistia; order Synergistales; family Synergistaceae; genus JAIRKI01. Next base: position 529 of record JAISRE010000092.1, read on the forward strand.
TCGGCGGCATGGACGCGCTGAAGCTCATTATAGCTCTTGTCATGATAGTTCTTGTAATTGCGGGATGCGTTTACCTTCAGGAGGGGCAGCGCAGGCTCCCTGTGCAGTACGCAAAGCGGATGGTCGGGAATAAGGTCTACGGCGGACAGAGCACGTTTATACCGCTCAAGGTGAATACGTCGGGCGTAATCCCGATTATATTCGCGTCGTCAGTTCTGCTCTTCCCGTACACAATAGGCAGCCTTTTCAGCGGCAGGGTAGCGGACATGGTCAGATCGGCATTCTCGCCGCAGCATCCGGTATATATAGTGCTCTATGTCCTGCTGATTATATTTTTCTCATATTTTTACACGGCGGTGGTTTTCAATCCGACTGATCTGTCCAACAATATGAAAAAATACGGTGGATTCATCCTGGGAATCAGGCCGGGAAGGCCGACTACAGAGTATATCGAGAGAGTCATGAACAGGATTACGCTGGGCGGCGCTGTGGCGTTGGCGGTAATAGCGCTCATACCGTCCTTTATGTCCGGATTTCTCGAAACAGACTTCTACTTCGGAGGGACTGCGGTCCTCATAGTTGTCGGAGTTGCCCTCGATACGATTCACCAGGTAGAAGGTCAGATGTTGATGCGTCATTACGACGGAATCCTGAAACGTCGCGGCAAGAGCGGCGGTCTCCTGTAGGAAGAGTTTATTTCGGGAAGGGGATATATGACGGTGCGCATAATTCTAATAGGGCCGCCTGGGGCCGGTAAGGGAACTCAGGCGATGTCGATCAGAGAGAAGCATCCGATAGTACATATATCTACCGGAGATATACTTCGCGAGAATGTTAGGGCTGGCACCGCGCTGGGACAGACGGCAAAGAAATTCATGGAAGCCGGACAACTGGTGGCGGATAGTTTGATAATTGCCATGATGCGCGCGCGTCTCAGCGAAGAAGACGCGGGCAGAGGATTCATCCTGGATGGTTTTCCCAGGAACGTATCTCAGGCAGATGAGTTGGATTTGCTGCTCGATGAGATGTCCCTGCGGCTTGACGCCGTTGTGCTGCTCGAGATATCGGACGACGTGGTGGTGCAGCGTCTGACGAGTCGCCGGGTATGCGCTTCCTGCGGCGCCATTTACAATGTCCTCTCGCATCCGACGAAAGCGGAGGGCGTATGCGACTCCTGCTCCGGGCGCGTCATACAGCGCGCGGACGACCATGAGTCCGTCATACGCAACCGGCTCTCCGTGTATCATAAGGAGACCGCTCCACTTGTGGAGTACTACGAGAAAAAAAATTTGCTCCATAGGATAAATGCGGATGGCGAGCCTGACTCGGTGTTGAAGTTTTTGGAGTCGCTCGAGGCGTCAGGAAAATGATAACGCTAAAAAAACCTGATGAGATAAAGAAGATGAAGAGAGCCGGTCGCATCGTCGCGGACGTGCTTATTCTGATGAGTGACCTGATCAAGCCGGGCGTGGACACACTGTCCCTTGACGAAGCGGCGGAGGACTTAATAGTGCGGGCGGGAGCGAAAGCGGCTTTCAAGGGCTACAGGCAGCTGGGAATTCAGAAGCCGTTTCCCGGTTCTATCTGTGTATCCATCAATGAAGAGGTGGTTCACGGATTTCCCGACAGGAAGCGCATTTTGCAGGAGGGCGACATAGTCAGCATAGATGTCGGAGCCGTCATCGACGGCTATTATGGAGACGCCGCGCGCACATTACCGGTGGGAGAGATAACCCCATCGAGGCAGTCTCTGCTGGATGTGACTTATAAGGCTCTTCACGTGGGTATGGAACAGGCAGTGCCTGGAAAGACGATAGGCGATATAGGCCATGCTATAGAGACGTGGGTTTTGGGAAACGGCTGCGGACTCGTGCGAGATTACGCCGGTCATGGGATCGGCAGGCGTCTGCATGAGGCGCCGCAAGTTCCCAACCACGGGCGTCCTAAAAATGGATTGACTTTGAAGTCTGGTATGACATTCTGCATAGAACCAATGGTCATGAGCGGGGCGGAGCAAGTGAGAAGTTTGTCGGATGGCTGGACGGTAGTTACTGAGGACAGTTCCGACGCGGCTCACTTCGAACACTCCCTGCTCGTCACTGAGGACGGCGCGGAAATACTGACACCATGGGAATGAGTTGTGATAACTGCGAAACGTTCCCCCTGGGCAGTTTGGTTGTTGTAAAGCGAGGAAAACATGCAGGTTCCGTTTTTGTCATTGTCGGAATTGAGGGGAAAAATGGTAGAATCCTGATTGCCGACGGCAGAAAAATTTCCGCAACCAGGCCGAAACGGAAAAATTTACGTCACGTTGAGGCGACTGGAGGGATCTCTTCCCTGGTTGCGCAACGACTTGCAGGGGGAAAATTTCTTGACGACGGATGGCTTGCAGAGGTTGTCTCTCGTCTTAAAAGTTAAGAGAACACAGCTTGTTCTTGAGGAGGTTGGTCTGTTCGTATGGCGAAAGATGATGTCATTGAAGTAAAGGGTAAGGTGGTCGAGCCCCTGCCGAATGCAATGTTCAGAGTGGAACTGGAGAACGGACACAAGGTTCTGGCCCACGTATCTGGAAAGATGAGAATGCACTTTATACGCATTCTTCCTGGCGACAGAGTGCTGATTCAGCTTACGCCATATGATCTTACTCGCGGCAGAATAGTTTACAGATACAAGTAATCTGACATGTGGACATAATATCATTTATAAGGCGGCAAGGAGGATGTTGAGACAATGAAAGTAAGACCATCGGTCAAAACCGTTTGCGAATACTGTAGGATAATAAAACGACATGGAGTAGTCAGGGTCATCTGTAGTAGAAATCCAAGACATAAACAGCGTCAGGGTGCGAGGAGGTAGCATTATATGGCACGTATTGCAGGAGTGGACCTGCCCAGAGAGAAGAGAATCGAGATAGGACTTACCTATATTTTTGGTATCGGTCTGTCCACGTCGAAAAAAATACTGGAGTCAACTGGGATCAATGCGGATACGAGGGTTAAGAACCTCTCCGATGACGAGGCGCAGAGGCTTCGTGCGGAGCTCGAGAATAATTACAAGGTCGAGGGTGATTTGCGCAGAGAGATAAGCATGAATATCAAACGCCTTATGGATATTGGGTGTTATAGAGGCATTCGCCATCGTCTGGGTTTGCCTGTCCGCGGACAGCACACTAAGACGAACGCTCGTACGCGTAAGGGGCCCAAACGCACAGTTGCCGGAAAGAAGAAGGCTGCCAAGTAATCCATTTTTTTTGAAGCAATAACGAGGGGGAATAATCAGGTGGCAAAAAGAGTACAACGCAGGGGTAAAAAGAAGGAGAAAAAGCACGTCTCTTATGGCGTAGCTCATATTTACTCCACATTCAACAACACGATAGTGACCCTTACCGACAAGCAGGGTAATGCACTATCATGGGCATCGGGTGGTAACGTGGGTTTCAAGGGCACTAGAAAGTCGACGCCCTATGCCGCGCAGATGTCGGCGGCGCAGGCGGCTAAAATGGCTCAGGATCACGGCGTCGTCGAGATAGACGTTGTGGTGAGAGGTCCTGGACCTGGGCGCGAGTCGGCAATTCGTTCGCTTCAGGCAGCAGGTCTCCAGGTTAACGTCATTCAGGACGCGACCCCGATTCCCCATAACGGCTGTCGTCCCCCAAAGAGACGTCGCGTATAGTTGTTTTTTCCGCCGGCGATTGAGCCAGGCGTTTTAAGTGCACTTTGAAAGGTGGGGGAACTTTGGATCACGCCCGCTATGAAATTATAGTAGAGGAAAGCACTCCTTCCTATGGCAGGATAGTTATCGAGCCTCTTGAGAGAGGTTATGGAGTGACGCTTGGTAATTCATTGCGAAGGGTTCTCTTGTCCTCGATATCCGGTGCGGCCATTACAGCCATTCGGGTGGACGGAGTTTTGCACGAGTTTACAACCGTGCCAGGCGTCAAAGAGGATATGATAGAGTTACTCATGAACATAAAGCATGTCCCCGTGCGCTCTTACTCTTCGGAGTTCAGGATACTGCACCTGGAGGAAGAGGGGCCGAAGACCGTCACGGCATCTGATATACAGGCGGACAGCGAGGTGGAATTTCCGGATCCTGACGCAGTGATCTGTCATCTTGGATCCGACGCCAGATTATCGATGGATTTCTACATCGAGTCCGGCACGGGTTATGCGTCTTTGGACAGACCGAGACCTATCTATCTTCCGGTAGACGCGCTTCTTGTGGATGCAATATTTTCGCCTGCCAAGCGTGTAAAATATGAGGTGCAGGACAAGAGAATGGGGCAGAGGACTGACTATGACAGTCTGGTGCTTGAGTTGTGGACAAATGGAGTCGTCTGTCCGGAGGATGCTGTAAGAGAGGCGTCCATTATATTGAGGGATTATTTCCTTAACATAGCGCTTGGCGTCTCACCTGATCATCCTGAGCTCCATGCTGAGAAAGGTCAGGATATGATCAAGCTGCCTGAAAAGGGCGGAGTGATGGATTCGGCATCTAAGGGTTTTATGAGACTTGGGGACAATCCGGCGTATGGCAGGCCGGTGCGGGATCTCGAGCTATCTGTGCGCAGCGAGAATTGTCTCATGCGCGGAGGGGTTCACTATATCGGGGAGCTCGTCTCGCGCTCACGCGCAGACCTGCTCAAAATCCGGAACCTCGGTAAGATTTCGCTTCGCGAGATAGAGGAGAAGTTGACAAAATTTGACCTCACTCTATCTGGGGAAGTTGAGGACGACCCCGAGGAAGATCGGTTCTACAAATAAAAGATTTGATAAGTAAAGGGGCAAACTCGGATGAGACATCGCATGAACCTTCGGCGTCTTGGGCGCTATGGCTCACACAGACGCGCAATGTTGGGCAACCTCGCGGCCAGTCTGTTTGTAGAAGGAAGTATCGTCACCACGGTTACGCGCGCAAAGGAGCTGCGGCGCGTAGCTGAAAAACTAATTACCAAGGCAAAGTCAGGAACACTTACGGATCGTCGTCTTGTTATTTCTCGTATGCCGCATAAGGCTGCTGTGACGACTCTGTTTGACAACCTCGCTCCGAGGTATGCTGAGAGAAACGGTGGATACACGAGGATAGTAAAAATCGGAAACAGGGTCGGAGACGCCTCTCCGATGGCGGTCATACAGCTAGTAGAGTAGTGTGATGGAGCAAAACCCCATATTCTCCATCAGAACGGCGGCTTTCTCCTATCCTGGAGCTGAAAAGCCGGCGCTGGATGGGGTTAATCTGGAGATTGGGCAAGGAGAATGGCTTGCCCTTGTCGGAGCGAACGGTTCCGGAAAATCCACGCTTGCGAAAATTTGCAACGCCCTGCTCACACCGACGCAGGGCGCTTGTTTTGTGATGGGACTCGACAGCTCCGTCGAGAGCAATATAAGTTCTATCAGGCAGAGTGTCGCTCTGGTCTTTCAAAATCCAGAGGATCAGATAGTTGCTAGCATCGTCGAGGAGGATGTGGCATTCGGCCCGGAGAACCTTGGGATTCCATCCGACGAGATAAAAAAAAGGGTGGACCGGGCTCTTTCATTAACCGGGCTCGAATCATACAGAAGGCGAGGTTCCTACTCGCTCTCCGGAGGTCAGAAGCAGAGGTTGGCGCTTGCCGGTGCTCTGGCGCTGGAACCAAAGGCGCTCCTGCTCGACGAGTCCACCTCTATGCTCGATCCTGAAGGGCGGGACTCATTTCTGGCCTGTCTTGGAGAGTTGAACAATCAGGGAATGACCATAGTCCAGATAACTCATAGAATGGAGGAAGCGGTCCAGGCCGGGCGAATTGTGGTTATGGCATCCGGTCGCGTGGTTTGGGACGGCCTTCCGACCGAGTTTTTCGATGGGGAGTACCTCAGGTGGAGCTTCGAGGAGCCTCCCGAGATAGCGCTTTATCGCGAACTTCTTACGAGGAGCCTCGTTCCGCCCGGAACCCGCCCCCGGGTGGAGGAGTTGTTGAGCGCCCTGTGTCTATAATAGCGGACGACATCAGCTATACCTATAACACAGGTACCCCGGCTGAGAGCGCAGCATTGCGCGGCGTCTCTCTTACAGTGGAGCGCGGAGAGTGGGTCTCGATCGTCGGTCATACTGGAAGCGGAAAGTCCACGCTCGCTCAGCACCTGAACCTGTTGTTGACGCCTCAGTCCGGGGCAATCTCCATAGATGGCGTTGAGGTCAAGCCAGGGTCGAAGCGCAGCCGGGAGTTCAGACGGAGGGTTGGCCTGGTCTTTCAATATCCGGAGACCCAGTTTTTTGCCGAGACCGTTCGTGCGGAGATAGAGTTTGCCCCGTCCAACTGGGGCAGCAGGGGAGACGTCCTCAAGGAGCGCGTTGACGAGGCCGTCTCCTCTTCAGGGCTCGATCCGCTTTTGCTGGATAAAAATCCATTTACGCTCTCAGGCGGCCAGAGAAGACGTGTCGCCATAGCCTCGGTGATAGCGATGAAGCCGGATTATCTGGTATTGGACGAGCCCACTGCGGGACTTGACGCCACCGGGATTAAGGAGCTGACTCAGCTTTTAGGTAAGCTGCGGAACGCGGGACTTGCAGTTGTTCAGGTAACGCATGATCTGAGAAGCGCGCTCTCATTGAGCGATAAAATATTGGTTCTCGAGAATGGGTCATGCGTTGTTTACGGTAGTCCTGAGCTGGTGGCTGAATACCTTGTTGACAATCCTGTGCGCGGTCTGGTAATACCTCCGGTGGTGCGTTTTGTGAGCGGACTTCGTGAGAAGGGCATAGATATTCCGCTTAACAGCGGACTTGGCGAGATAATCAAATCCATCGAGGTTTTTAAGGGGCGATTATAAATGCGATTTATGAGCAGTTTATCCATTGGACAGTTCATCCCCGGCGAGTCGTTTATTCACCGTCTCGACCCAAGATGCAAGATAATAGCCACTATTATTTTGATGACCGGGCTGTTCATGGCGAGCGGCATTCCAGATTTCGCGCTGTGGATATGCCTTCTTGTCATATTTTCAACCTTATCGGGGATAAAACTGACAACTATTTTGCGCTCCGGAAGGCCTGTTCTATTTCTGGTGCTGATAACAGTTGTGCTTAACCTGTTCTGGACTCCCGGGAGCCCGCTTGTGAGACTTGGCCCTCTGTCGGTAACGCGGGAGGGCCTGATCGTGGCGTCCTCGATGGGGCTTCGCCTGCTGTTTCTGGTCATCTTTGCCGGAATACTGATGATGACGACAAGCCCTATGGCGTTTTCCGATGGGCTTGAGCGTCTTATGTCGCCGATGGCCGTATTGAGGTTTCCGACCTCGGAGATGGCCATGATGATGACGATTGCGCTCAGGTTTATTCCCACGCTCTTCGAGGAGACGGACCGAATCCTCAAAGCACAGATATCGCGGGGCGCCGATTTTGAGAGCGGTGGTCTGATGCGCCGAGCCAGGAGTTTTATCCCGATTCTTGTCCCTCTGTTTGTGCTTGTATTTCAGCGAGCGGAGAATTTGGCCGTCGCAATGGAGTCGCGCTGCTATGTCCCCGGGGCTCCACGCACCAGGATGAACCCGCTCAGATGGAGTGGACGCGATTCATCCGCGCTGGCGTGTCTTTCGGTGTTCGTGCTGTTCGCCATATTCTGTGATCGCTATGTTTTCAAAATATACCTGACATGGTTCGCTGCGCAATAGAGCTCTCGTATGACGGCGCCGGTTTCAGAGGCTGGCAGTCTCAGCCCGGCGGTATCGGCATACAGGACGCGATAGAGCGCGCGTTCGCTGAATTGGGCGAGCACTCCCGCATAACCGGCGCCGGCCGTACCGACGCGGGAGTGCACGCGCGGGCGCAGGTTGCGCACATCGATCTATCAAAAAACTGGGCGCCCAGAAGACTGGTCGCGGCTCTGAATTCAAAGCTGCCTCCGTCCATTTCGGCCATCAGGGCGGAGGTGGTCGAGGATGGATTTCACGCAAGAAGGAGCGCGGTCTCCCGCGAATATAGATATTTTATATGGAACTCATCAGTCTGTTATCCTCATATCAGGCCGTATGTGCTGTGGCTGCCGGGTTCGCGCTACGATTGGAAGCGAGCGGAGCGAGCGGCTTCGTGCTTCGTTGGCATGCACGATTTCAGAGCTTTCTGTCGCACGGAGGACTGTCCTGCAAACACATACAAAACCGTCCTAGGCGCCAGACTCATGCGCCGAGGCTCTCTCGTGGTATTCAGGATAGAGGCGAACTCATACCTGACCAACATGATACGAATAGCTGTCGGGAATCTGCTGGAGATCGCCGGGGGCAGATATGACGAGGAGTGGCTGCGCCGCCTCCTGGCAGGTAATGACAGGAGCGCGAGCGCTCGCACTGTCAGCCCCGGCGGTTTGTTCTTCTGGCGAGTGAACTATGGGCGTGAAATTTTCACATCGCCTCCTGTTCACACTCCCTCTTGAATCTGCTGATTAAAGACGGGTCCCTGGCGAACGGCCTCGCCAACCCGAAGAAACCGATCTTTGTGGTGTTGAGAATCTCCGTCATCTCTGAAAATTTTCTGTTACCGCCGGTTAAAATTACAGAGACATCGTTCTCCCGTGCCACAGCTTCAGCCGCATCCTTAAAATAAGGGCCCGGTTTGAGCGCGAGAGGCGACCAGTTGCCGCTAACCTCTATGGCGTCCACTCCCATATCCGCGAGCTTGTGGCATACGTACAGGAAGTCGGAGTTTGAAATCCCGTCCGGTATGCCGTCCGTGCTATTTAACTTCACCCATATGGGGAAGTTGTAGTCCACCGCGCTGCGCACCAGAGAATATGTCTCTAAAATTATCCTCGCCATGTTCTCCACGCTGCCGCCGTAATGATCAGTTCTCCGATTATAATAAGGCGTGAGAAATTGGCTCAACAAAAATCCATGCGCCGCATGTATCTGCACGCCGTCATATCCCGCTTCTTTTGCTCTTTTTGCGGCTTCGGCAAATTTATTCTGGATAAGTTTTATTTCGCTGACCCTCATCTCGCGAGCCAGCGTTCCGGTTATTAAGTTTGACACCGAACTTGGCGCCAGGGTGACCAAACCGCCGTTTTTGCCCTGTATGAATGCGTAGGACCCGATGTATACCAGTTGCGCTATGATCTTAACGTCGTATTTGTGAACCTCGCCGGTTATCCTTCTGTGCCCGGGGATGAAGGAGTCGCTGCACAGGCCGATGACCGGCATAATCTGTTCCTCTCCATCCACGAGGTTTATCCCGGTTATGATAGAGCCTACGCCGTTTGAAGCGAGTTTCGAATAAGTTTCCACTACAGAGTCATTGACGTAACCGTCTAAAGTTGAGTCGGCAATGGCGGCTCTGACGAATCGGTTGTTTACAGGCAACTGTCCAATACTCGTCTTGTCAAACAACGTCTTCATGAAGATGTTTCCCCCCGCTGGCAGTTATTAGCATGGTGCAGTGTGACAGTATTATTTATTAATTAATTATATCAGAATATTGCGCGTGTAAGTCGTAATTAAGAAGAACTTCTGGTTGTTTTGAATTAAACTTTCTTTCGCGGCAATACCCGTTCGCGCATTCTCCTGAACACCCCTGGCGGGACAAACTCCTGAATCGCCCCTCCGAACTTGAACACCTCCTTCACGCTTCTGCTGGAGAGATACGAGTATTTAGCGTCAGTAACCATAAAAAAAGTTTCCGTCTCCGGCGCCAGCTGTTTGTTCATCTGGGCGAGCTGGAACTCGTACTCGAAGTCCGATAGAGCGCGGAGACCTCGTAATATGACTCTGCTCTGCTGTAGGCGCATAAAGTCCACCAACAGCCCCTCAAAGGCCATTACGCGCACATTGGGGAGATGCACCACCGCCTCTCGCGTCATCATCTGGCGGTCCTCTACGCTGAACATGGCGTTTTTATCCGCGTTTATCAGAACTGCCACAATCAGCTCGTCGAAGATGGTGGCGCCTCTCTGCGTAATGTCCAGATGTCCGTTGGTGAAGGGGTCGAAGGACCCCGGATATACTGCCCTGGTCACTGTTATTCCTCCTGTCGCGATAGCGGCGCAAATCAGCTATTCCGCAGCGCCTTTGAGTTCCAATAAAATGAGAGCACTGTATCCCCATATGTTCTATCATCCCTGGGGATGATAATGTCTATGGGCATTTCGCGAGCGGAGCGCTCGATCACGAACACCCCGTCAGGCGCCAGAATCTGTGGATTATCGGCAATCATGACCGGCAGCGTTGACATCCAGCCCATGCAGTATGGGGGATCCGCGAAAATAATGTTGAAAGGCTCTGATTTTGCGGAGTCCTTCGCGAGCTTTGGGATTGCCCGCCGCACGTCCGCGCAGACGCAGACAGCAACTGCCTGGTCCGACTTCTCCATGGTCATTCGGCGAGATATGTCGGAAGCGAGCGTCCTGTCGGACTCCACAGCCAGAACTCTCCGTGCGCCGCGCGCCGCCGCTCCCATGGCGACTGTTCCGGCGCCGGAGAACAGGTCAAGAAACGACGAGTTCTCCATGTGCCCGGATGAGTCCAGGATATTGAATAACGCCAAGAGGACCTTGTTTGACGTCGGCCTTAAATTTTTAGTAGTTTTCCTGACCAATGGCGCTCCCCCTTAATCGGTTCAAGGGTATAATTATATAGTTATTCTTTTGCTTTGTGGAACCGCTTTTCGGAGTAGTGCCGCTGTTTGCCCTGCGCCATAGATACAAGATCCTGGATTCTGTCAGGAGGTTATCGGAGGATGAGACGTGAAATCAGAGGAAAAGCATGTATATTCAGACGGGCAGCGCGTTTCAAAATTAGCGGGGGCGCTCAGGGTCAGAGCTCTTGTCTCCGTCTCTTTCATGCACTTTCTGAACGACCTTCACCCGACGCTGCTGCCAACTTTTTTGCCGGTGATAGTCGGCAAACTCTCGCTGTCACTTGGGCAGGCGGGTTTTTTAAGCACGGCCTTCGGGATAGTGAATCTGATGGTGCAGCCTCTGGCGGGTTACCTTGCGGATAAGCGCGATAAGCCGACGTTCGCCCTATGGGCGCCTTTTTTTACAGCCGCAGGCGCGTGTCTTCTCCCCATAGCTCCAAATTATGGGGTTTCCCTGCTCTTCGTTGCGATAATGGGATTCGGGACCGCTGGATTTCATCCTCAGGGGCATGGCATTACAGGACTTGCCGGCGGTTCCGGCAAGCTCGGCGCGTATCTTGCGATATTTGGCTTTGCCGGAACATTTGGCGCCGCCGTAAGCCCGCTCTATGGCGTGTTTCTGCTGCGCACGGCAGGCCCCAATCTCGTTCCGCTGGCGCTGATACCGGTGTTTGTATCCATACTTGCGGCCAGGTGTTTTCTCCCCGCAAAGAGCCTGATCGGCAATCCTCAGGCATCCAGGCAGCAGGTGAGTGAAAATTTTTGGAGGAGCACGGGCAGAGTGCTCGGTATCTGCCTGCCGCTTGTCATAATATCAATCGTTCGGGACGCCACTTCGCAGGGGATACGGGTATTTCTGCCGATCCTCGTCACCAGTCGCGGCGGGAGCCTCGAGTCCGGCGGTGCCGTGCTGTTTGCGTTCACCGTGGCCGGGTCAGCCGCAAATTTAGCGGGGGGCAAGTTGGCCGACATGTTCGGCAAGGAGAGGATTATAACAATAATGCTCGTCCTGTCTCCGATATTTCTCTTCCCCGCAGTGCTGATGGACGGGATGGCTTCCGTCGCGCTGTTTGTGCTGGGCGGGGCGTGTATCGCCGCCACAAACCCGGTCACGCTGGCGATGGCTCAGGAGTATGTCCCTGAGAACAGAAGCTCGGCCAGCTCCCTTGTAATGGGGGTCTCCTGGGGATTTGCAAATATAGTAGCCTCACCGATAGGCGTGCTGGCCGACTATATAGGGCTCACAGGGGCGCTTGCGCTGTTGGCCCTCTCTCCGCTGACTGTCGTGGCGTACCTTATCTTAAATAAATTTTTCAGAGGGCGGTTACTCTAACGTGTTCCCCTCCGGCCTTGCGCATGACGTGCCTCAGGCTTGCGCGGACGCCGGGGGTTTTGTAGGGGTGTCCGACCGAGTCGATTTTTGCGCGCAATTTGTCCTTAGTCTGTACCAACTTCAGGTGATAGTGCTGCTCAAATCCCTCGTCGATCGAGATGACTTTAATCAGCGCGCTCATATCGGTCCCGAAGAATATCTCCCTGAACACCACCCTGTAATCCGGATTTTGCGAGTCCAGCGAGTCGTCCTCAAGGGACTCCACAAGCTCGCGAAATTTTTCAGCATCGAATATATCGGTTGATTCCATCGACTCCACTGTCTTTTGCTCCTCACTTTGAATATGTGATGAATCAAGGGTAAATTCATTTTTTTTCGCGCATACCTCGTATATATCGCGTCCCATTTCGAGCCATTTTCGCTCGTACTTCGTCTGGTATTCGCGTGGTTGAATTCGTACAACAGGCCCAGTCTCAAAGGATTTGACGGAAAAAACGGTCCTTGTCTCCTCTGCGTACCAATCCACATCTGTGGTCAGGGTGAACGTCCCATCCGCTGCGAGGCGTGAATTCACGAGTTCGGCAAATTCACTTCGATTCACCCTGCGCTCGGAATGTCTCCTCTTGGGCCAGGGGCACGGGAAATTCATGAAGACCTCAGATATGCAGCAACAGTCGAATGCATATTTCAGGAGATATCTGGCGTCGCCAAGCATGAGCCGGACATTCTTAAACCCTCCGGCCAGCACCCTGCGCGCGCCCTTAGCGAGGCACCACTGAGATATCTCTATGCCTATCACAGTCGAGCCCGGTCTGGTCGTCGCCAGATGCTCCAGATATTCCCCATTGCCAAAGCCTATCTCAACCACAAGAGGACCGTCAGAGGCCTCAAATCGAGGCTCATTTGGCCCGTGTAAAATATCGCGGAAATTCCAGTGCATTTTTAGTTCACTTCCCGGGAGTAATTTCGTCGTCTGTTTGCGTAAGCGAATACCTTACGTCGCCTTAAAATATTATAGCCCATATTCGCTGCGAAGTTTGAGGCTTTAGTAAAAATAATTATGACTATCAGCTTGTCTCATGTTGTGGGTCTGGAGACTCAAGCCCCCGATTCACTACGCAAATCGGACCGTGGCGGAAGTACATCCATGCCGCTCAAAACCGCGCGAAAAACGCGGTTTTGAGCTTACTTCGCCACTTGTCCGACATCGTGTCGGACGCCGATTCGCTTCGTTCATTCGGCGGCTTGAGTCTCTGCCTGAGTGACTTGTCAGTCGTAAAAATAATTGAGCGGGAGATAGCTAGAAGAAGTATCTCAGCAGAGCGACAGTCGCCATGCCTGCTACCACAGATCCGAAGAAGCTCTCCCTGGTATACGCTACGATCATTGCCGGCACGCTTGCCGCCAGGAATACATTTTTGATCGAGATAAAGAGCGAGTATGAGGCATCCTGATTTTTGACGAAGAAGATCTCGGGCATTATGAGTGCCGTGAGAACTGCCGCCGGTATGTATCCGAGCCAGAGTTCCGCCTTCGGGCTGAGTTTGAAGCGGGAGAGCAGCCATAGAGGAGCGCATTTTTCAAAGACGGTGACGAGAGAGCAGCCGACGATCACAGCGATAACGAGAGTATTTATGCCGCTCACGGCAGGAGAACCCCCAATGTCGCTGCCACAGCCGAGGCTATTATGACGCTCGACGAGCCGAAGCCGTTCAATATGCAGACGGAGCAGATCACCCCGGAGTACAGGGCCACCCTCAGCTGTTTCCTGTCCTTGAGGCGCGGCGCGAGCAGAGCGATAAATACGGCGGAAAGGCCGAAATCAGCCCCGAACTTTCCCACGTCTCCGAGCATCGCCCCGAAGACACAACCTCCCGTCGTCGAGAGGAACCACGTGAGGTATGACGCGACATCGACTCCCAAGGCTCTGCAGAACACACCGGGGCTTGCGAATTCGTCCGGTGTGAGGTGGTCGCTCAGCGCGCAATTCACGACGTAAGTTTCGTCGGAGGTCATGTACCCCAGGATGAACTTCCGCATCGGACGAGTCCTGGACAGTCTGGCCGCGACAGAGGTGTTCATGAGAAGATAGCGCAGATTCACAATGGCGCACGTCAGAACCACCATCGCTCCCGGAACGCCTGATGACATCTGAGCTATCATCGTGAACTGGGCGGAGCCGGCAAATACCATTAGCGACATCATAGAGGTCTCCAAAACGGAGAACCCAGCCTCTCTCGCCAGGACCCCAAAGGCAAGTCCCGCCGGTATGTATCCCAACATTATAGGTATTGCCATACGCGCTCCATTCGCAAATTGAGCCAGGAGCGCGGATTTTACCCTGTGAATCAGACGTCACTCTCCTCTTATTATTAAGTTAAAGTCCTTCAACGGTTATTTATTCTGACAGTATCCAATTGCGGCAGACGCGAGCAGAGCCGCGCCGAGGGGAAGAGCGCTCTCGTCTATGTCAAATAGCTCTGAGTGCAGCGGGTGGATTATGCCGCGCTCCTCGTTGCGCACCCCGAGGTTGAAGAAACAGCTTGGGCGAGCTTCGGCGAAGTACGCAAAATCCTCCACGCCGAGACTCGGCGCCCCACGCAGCGTGTTTTCCTCCCCAATTACGTCCGCGGCTACCCGTCTTATGAAATCGGACGCGTTTTCATCATTGCGAAGCATCGGATAGCCCGGCTTCACTGTCAGTGAGACGTCAACTCCAAGCGCGGAGCAGACTCCTCTGACTGTCTCGCCAAAGCGGCGAACGACCAACTCCCTGACCTCCGGATCGAGTGTTCTGATAATTCCGGAAAATCGCGCTGCTGCGGGTATCACGTTGCGAACTGTCCCAGATTGGAGAAGACCCACGGTGACAACGGCGGACTGAACGGGCGAGACATTGCGGGCTACTATTGACTGGAGAGTGCTCACACACTGACAGGCCGCGTAAAGAACGTCGGTCGTCTTGTGAGGATATGCCCCATGCCCTCCCCCTCCTGAGATGATTACGTCGAACATGTCGCTGGCTGCGTTGATAAAGCCGCGCGCCAAACTTACGGCGCCGACGGGAGTCCCGGGATCGACGTGCAGTCCAAAGAGCGAGTCGACATGCGGCGCCTCCAGCACGCCCTCGCGTATCATGGGCAGGGCGCCTCCGGTGTCGGTCTCCTCCGCAGGCTGGAATATCAGCTTGACGGCCCCTGCAAACTCGCCGCGCCTCGACGCGATCAGCCGGGACGCGCCAAGCAGGCACGCAGTGTGGGCATCGTGTCCGCACGCGTGCGTGACGCCGTCGACTTCGGAGCGCAACTCTCCGCTCTTGGCATCCTGTATCGGAAGCGCGTCCATATCCGCTCGCAGACCGACGCATCTTGCAGCAATGCCCGCAGTACCCTCTATCAGCGCCGTCACTCCGGTTCCTGCGGTCCGCCTGTGAGCGATCCCGAGTTCGCCGAGAGTGCGCTCGACCAGAGATGCCGTTCGCTCCTCCTTGAAACCCAACTCAGGATGCCGGTGAATGTCCCGCCTGATGGCGGAGAGCCACGGAGAGAATGAATTGGCCTCGCTCAATATGTCGTTCACTTATTTTTCCAATCATACTTCAGCAGAGAGAAGCAATTCTGGTCGATCAACCCTCTTGGGGAGAGAGTGTAGTTCCGCAGAGTCCCCTCCAGTTTAAAGCCCAGCTTCTTGAGGAGCGCGGCAGACCTGTCGTTATCGACGTTCAGGAATGCCTCTATGCGCTCGAACCTCATTATGTTGAAGCCATAATCCAGAACGGGCTGAAGCGCCTTGCGCATAAGGCCGCGTCCCCACGAGCTGTAGTCCAGCTCATAACCCAGCTCTCCGCGACGCGCGCCCTTGTTGATGTTGTGAAAGCCGCACGTGCCTATAAGCTGTCCGGCGTGCTCCACACCCCATCTTATGCCCGCGTCGTTGTTCCAGAGAGAGCGAAGCACGTACAACATCTGGATGGAGTCCTCGTGTGAAAGAGGGCCGCTGCTCATTTTCTCCGTCACCTTTGCGCTTCCCCATATGGAGCTTATCGCATCGAGATCATCATCGGTCAATTCTCTTAAAATAAAATCCTCGGTCTTCAACACAGGAAAAAAGCCAGCCATCAAACGTCCTCCTCCATTGCGCTTCGTTATAACAGTAATTCTTAAAATTATACACTTACTCGGAGTATCCGCAACGAAATTAATCATAATTTCAACTTATATGATCACAGTTGGCGCTTCAGGCTGTATCGCTATTTTTGCCTAATGAGCTTACGGTGAATTTCAATGGACGCCTGCCGCTTCAAACTTATATACTTATGGTTAAAGAGGCTAATCAATTAAAAATATATTTATTTTTACTTAAAACATAGCGTGCTTATCGAGTATTTTGCATGCAGGTGAGATGAGTTTCTCTCTTTTGATTGGAGGCGACAGTTATGAAATGGTTTAGAAATCTCCGCACAATGGTAAAGATTCTGTGCCTTGTCTCAGTGATGCTTTTTCTGATGTTAATCATTGCCGGCAGCGCTTACCTCAGCAGCAGGGAGTTGTCGGAGCGAATTCAGAGCCTGTACTCCAATGATGCCAGGTCCGCCATCATGACGACTGAGGCCAAAGCCCTCTCCATTCATAACAGAAGCCTTATTCTCAGTTTACTTCAGGAGGACGACGCGAGAGAGATCGAGTCGATCATCAAAAACATCGATGACAACAGGAAAAAAAGTGACGCCCTGTTATCCAGCATCAAGCAGGACAAACTGGCGCCTGATGAGAAGGAGTTGTTGGGCAGGCTCAGGGAAATAGGCGCTGAATGCATCGCCAAGAGAAATGAGATCATAGCGATAGGAGTAAACAAAACAGATCTGGACACGGTTTCCGGGCGGCTAAAAACCGGCGGGGATGTCGAGAAGGTCGAAAGGGAGTACATCGAAACCTTCACGGCGCTGACGACGCTGCTTATGGAGAGCGCCGAGGAGGAGAACGCCGACTCTCAGGACGCGGCGTCGGAGGGAGCGATGCGGATCCTCTTAATCTCCGTCATAGCCATAGTTTTTGGTCTGGCCTTTGGAATATTCATCTCCCACACTATCACGAACTCCATCGTCGAAATTCAGCAGAACATCAAATTGCTGGCCAACGGAGATCTGACGAGTTCGTTCACCTCAAATTCGAGTGACGAGCTGGGCATGATGAGCGCAGCTCTGCAGGGCATGGCAGATAACGTAAAGCGCATAATCTCCTCCGTGAAGAGCTCGAACGTGAGTATACTCGACACCTCGGAGGAATTCTCCAATCTCGCGAAGCGGACGCATGAATCGGTCGCCGAGTTTCACTCAAACGTGGACGAAATGGGGATGAACCTGAATTCCCTCGTTGTCACCGGGGAGGAGGTCAATGCCTCAGTTCAGCAGGTGGCGGCTGGTGCGCAGACGACGGCGGAAAAGGGGACGGATATAGCGCGAAGGGTAGACGACGCCATGAAGGCCGGCGAGGCGGGAATGTCGTCTGTGCGTAATGCCGTATCGGGTATAGAGAGAGTCGTGGATAACGCCTCATCGACAGCCAAGTCCGTGCGAGAGCTTGCGGAGAGGACGAAGCAGATACAGAATTTCGTCTCTCAGATCGGTGGAATCGCGGATCAGACCAACCTGTTGGCGCTGAATGCAGCCATCGAAGCCGCGCGCGCCGGTGAGGCTGGCCGCGGGTTTGCGGTTGTAGCGGAGGAGGTTCGCAAGCTTGCGGAGGATAGCAACATAGCGGCGAAGAACATCGAGGGTCTCGCCAAGACCATCACAGAGGAGCTCAGCAACGTCGTCGATATGTCTATAACAAACACTCACGCGTCCGAGGACGCGAAGAATATATCGAGAGAGACAGCGGACATCATAGAAAACATGATCAGTTACATGGAGGAGGTATCGGGGGCCACGCAGGATCTCGCGGCGGTGGCTCAGCAGCAGGCTGCGTCGAGTGAGGAAATCGCTGAGGCAATTCAAAGAATATCCGAGAGAGTGCAGAGCACAGCCAAATCAGGAGAGAATATTCGCTCAGGCGTCGGAGGGCTCGCCAAATCGGCAGAGCGCCTTACGGATGGATCTGAGGGAATATCGGAGATGATCTCCGATATGGAGAAACTGCTCTCATTTTTCAAAATGGATGAGCCAAACACTCCCTCGGGAAGGCTGATTTAGTATCGCTGGAGGATAAGGCCAAAATAACCGCGCGTGAGAGCCTGCATTGTCGCTGTGCCAGCCCTCACGCACGCTCAGCGCTACGGCTGTGCGTATCTGCCCATAAACAGGATGGCGCCCGTCCTGTCGTCCGTTATGAAGAAGATGAAAGGATGGTCCGCCCGGAAGACGGGGGGCGGTTCGCGTAAAGATGTGGCGGTCACCATCCCGATGCCGGTTGCGGCTGCGGCCACCGTTCCCTCCTCGTATACCTTTACCTTCGCCTTGTGCACGATTTTGGAGACAGCCAGCGGGAGGTTGTCATTCGTCCTTCCCATGTTCGAAAAATTATCGCGACTCGGCTTGAAGACCGACTCGAGCCCCATCTTTTTGAATGCGTCAACCAGATCGAACGTCTGATCGAGATCGAACTTGGGCAGGTAAACGATCATCTCCCGCGTCTTCAACATACTCACATATTCTAAATATTCAGCGTGGGAAAATTCGCGCTCGAATGCGTCGATCCCCTTGTCCCGATTGGGTAAAATCACCGTCATCGAGTGAGTTCTGCCCTTATAGGGCAGCCGGATCATCGCAAACTCTTCAGATTGCGCATGATCGAGATAACCCTTCATGTACATCATCGGAACGTTTTTCTCGGCCGTTTTGCCGAAAAAGCGATCTTCTTTCGTCTTCCCGGCCTCGAAAGAGTTAAGCCAGTCGGATTTGAAATATACCGCGTTCGTCAGGACGATCGCCGTGGACAGGCTGCCCTTTGGCGCAAGGGAGTTTTTTTCGAACAGGCTGCTTATCTCCCCTAGAGTCTTCTCATAGACCCACTTGTTGATCGCGTCCTCGGCGGCCAGCCAGTTCTTTTTGAAATCGAAACGCGTCACGTCCACGCCGTAATATTCTCTGACGGTCTGCAGGTAAGACGGCGTCAGCTCCATCGTCATATCCGGCCAGATGGCGTTTGCCACGAGAAGTGTCGCCGGCGTTTCACCTGTTATAGCGCTGCTCAGGCTTCCCATCGATTCGTGGATGCCGTCCGCGTAGTGCATGACGCCGCGCAGCTCTCGCTCCGCGTCCCCGCTCGCCCCGGCGTACAGCATTGCCATTGCGGATGACACGCTGTAGGGGGAGAAAAATACGTTTTCTGAGGTGAGCGTTTTATAGAGATCGAAAGCAAATAGATTCACCGCGCCGGACGCGTCTTCGGCGCTCCTGGCGGCATCCGCAGCCAGGGCGGGCGCCGCTTGAAAGACCATAACGACCAATGCTAAAGCAGGCGCCAATCGCCGCAGCACTTTAACCCATCCGCCGGATAAATTTCTGCGGCACTGCCGCGCCGCACTGTCCTTTTTTAACATAGCAATCCCTCCTTGTCCAACTCGTGCGCGCTCTAATCGACAAATTCGATATATTCGCCGTAAACCCATCCATCACGACCGCCGCGTTGTATCCTGTACCACGGATATATCTCAGTCATTGAGGTGTATCGCTGCACAACTTTGACCACCTCTCCTCCGTTAAACTGGCTTATGACTCTGGAGCTTACATTTGGCGCCGCCCTGAAGTTGACGCTGCTGCCGATAATTCTGCCGCTGAGACTGGGCTGTGACGAGAAGATATGTGTCGGGTCCGACGCCGTGAGAAAGCTGTACCCGTTGGAGTCGACCTCTGACCACTGCAGACCGCTTGTCGAATACTGAAAAGTGGACAGAGGTCCCTCGTTGCCGCCGGGATATATATCCAGAGGAGTGAGGTCCCTCGGAGGAAGATATTTAATCTCCGGAGCCCCAACATCATCACCTTCAACGTCCTTATTTCGAACATGGAAAAAATAGTAATAGCCTCCTCCGCCAATAGCAACGCCCACGACCAGGAACAGGGACAAAACGATGATAAAGACCTTGAGCGCCCGGCTCTTTTTAGATTTTTTAGACGTGGCTCTGCTCACTCGGGTGGGATGTTCATCAGATGGTCTGTCAACTATCCGCTCATTATATTCAGATGACGCGGAGTTTCTCACCGGCGCCTGTCCATAGCCGACGGGCGCGTAAGGATTCGGTTTTGTCGTGAGCGCAGGCGAGCCTGCTTGGATCTCTTGCTCCGGCGCGGCTATTCGGACGCCGCATCCCTGGCAGAATATATCCCGCTCTGCCAGAGGAGCTCCGCAATTATCGCAGAATGTGCCCGCCGGTATCGGTGTTTTCGCCGCTGCGGAAATGGGTTTCGGCTCAGGTGATAGTGTGCTCTCCCTCTTTTCGAGTGAAACCCTGGAGGGCGCGTCAGGTTCGGCGTCCGCCTCTGTCGGTGGGCTTGGCGTCGCTGAGGGCTCGGCTGGCTCGATTGTCCCGGTCGGCAGAGTTGGTTCGGAGAGCTCTGTAATACCGACCGAAAAATTCTCAGCGCCCTGTTCGCCTGCTGCCGGCTCGGTCGGTATCCATTCGCTCTGCGGCGTCGGAGGTTCCTCTGTCACGGTCTCCGCACTCGTCACCGTCTCCTGAGAGTCTGCGACACGAGCGCCGCACTCCGGGCAGAACGCGTCTCCATCCTCCAGCGCGCTGCCGCAACTCTCACAGAACGCGGCGCGAGTCACCGGGGCTTCCGCCGAAATTTCTGGCGAGTTTAGCGTGTCTAGCTCATCTAGTGAGACTGGCGGAACTGGAGGCTCGGCAGGCTCGATTGTCCCAGCCGAAAAATTCTCAGCGCCCTGTTCGTCCGCTGCCGGCTCGGTCGGTATCCATTCGCTCTGCTGCGTCGGAGGTTCCTCTGCCACGGTCTCCGCACTCGTCACCGTCTCCTGAGTGCCCGCGACACGATCTCCGCACTCCGGGCAGAACGCGTCGCCATCCTCCAGCGCGCTGCCGCAGTGGGAACAGGTTAAAATGGGCGACGCAACATTCGTCATGTGCGAATTTGGAGCGCCGCACTCCGCGCAGAACATGTCGGAATCTTTTATTGGAGAGCCGCATTTTTCACAGAAATAATCAGCCAAAGGATATTCCTCCCGAACCCAGTGTTAAGTAGGCGCTGCCTCATACGCGGGTGTGGGTGAGCCCGCAGCCTTGAAGCTGTGGTTTTGAGTTTTGTTATGTCGGCAACGGCTTCAGCCCTGCCGCTTGGCTCCGCAGACTCCGCAGAACACGGAGTCCTCCTCCATTGCAGCCCCGCACATGGAGCATTTTATGCCCACTTGTTGAGGGATTGCGACTGTGCCCTGCATCGGGGACCCGCAGCCGTAGCAAAATTTTGCGTCAAGCGAGTTTTGCGCTCCGCACAGAGTGCAGAGGGCGTTGGCCGAGTACGCCGCCATCCTCGCCATCTCCTCACTTTCAAGTATCGCGCGAATCTCCGACTCGCACGACGCTATCTGGTCGAGATAGGCCCTTATCGCTTTAAAGGACTCCGCCATATCCGGTTCGATTGCCTTGTCATCCTTGTGCTTGAACCAGTACATCTCTCCTATTTTGAGTTTCTGCGCCTCGATGCCTGACTTCAGCGATTTTATCCTCGAGTTGACGCGCGCTATAGTAACTTTGTTGGCGGTTTTATCGACCGCCGATTTTGTGATGTTTCCGATTCTGTCGAACAGTTCCATTGTTTATTTAACCATTTCTCCGACTCTTCATGCAGCACTTCAGCTCAAGCAAATCACCGGCCATATTGAGAAAAACGGCGATAAAAAAACCTCCGATGACACACGTTAAAAATGCTCCGAACTGCGCTCCTCCCGTGTTTCTGCTGAAAATCCCGAGTGTATCGCCTATTTCAGACGCCATGCCGATGCCGCCGAGAACGCTTAATACGAAGAACACCCACGCGGACACCCTGATGATTGAAAGCCACAGCGCCTGGCGGTCAGTCATTCCGTCGTTGTTGGTGAGCGCCGCTCTGCTGGTCGGGGAATACGAGCTTACGGTTTGCGCGTATGAAGGCTGCGCGCCTATAGCGGGCGCGCTCACCGGAGGCGCCTGTTTCATGGGTTTGCCGCACGACGGGCAGACCGTCGCTGCATTGTCGACTGTCGCTCCACATTTTGTACAGAACATTTTAACTCTCCTCTCTGGAATCGCTGATTTAGATTTCCCCTCGCGCTTGCGTCTTCACGATATTATTTTGGCGTATCATTCTCGTCACCGAACAGCCGATTGTACGTATCATCAGAGCCCTCTATTTTCGGGCGAGCCTTCGGCCAGTGCCAGTGTCCCATCCTTTTTGCCTCTTCGGAGAATATCGGCTCCACCTTGTCGCCTCTTCGGATGAGTTCCCCATTGCTGGGCGGCGCCACCTTGCAGACGCTGTGATTGCTCTCAGTTCGCGTGACCTTGAGCAGCGCGAGCGGGATCTTCTTACGCCCTATGGCATTACCATTCACGCCCAGCAACTCTGGGCCGTCGACGTACACCAGGTACGGGGCGCCGTTCTCCGCGCCGCTCGCCTCCCCCTGGTCGATCGTGAATTCTCCGTCGCTCTCTGATAGCACGTAAGCATACTCCCCGCACAGCTCTGCCCTTATCCTGTGCGCCAGGCGAACTGAGGCGTCGCGCGCGGCGCGTACCTTGATATCTCCCAGCTCTTCTTCCTTAGACAGCACAATATCTCCGGAAGATAATGTGCTCGATGAATTACTTGCCGCCCCGGTCTCGGCTAAAGTCAGAATTACTTCACCGGCAGCCACATCTATGACTCTTACCTCGATCGTGGCCAGTGTCTCGCGTTTGACTGTTGCGAGGATGGATACAGCGGCCATGCTGGAACTCTCCCTCAGATCCGTCACCGACCCGTAGAGCATGTACTGGAGCCCCAGAATCCTGCCGATATTTGTGATCCTATCTGGGCACTCTGGGTGCGATCCGATGCCCAATATGATTTCCTCGCCTATTCTTTCGATCTCACTCCGCTCGCGAACAGTGATAGACTTCGAGCCCGAGGCAAGGATTTGGGTAAACATATCTGTAATGATCCCGGCCTGGCGGTCATCTACGTTATTTGTCTTGCCGTCGAAGCTCATGGCTTTGCTGTCGAACTTCATAACTCCAACCCTTATCTTCTCCGCCGCATCGGACTCTGTCGCCGCAACGCAGAGCGCGAACGCCGAAAACGTCAGAAAAGCCATAAAAAATATTCTCAAGGATAGCTTCATAACGACCTGCCTCCTGATAAGTTTTTTCCCGTCACCTGTTAGTGTGACGGGAAAAAACCGTTATAAGGGTCCAGGGAACTGCGTTCCCTGGCGGGTATGGGCGGCGCCCACGACCTTGAAGCTGTTATTGCGTCATCTTGCTTGCGGCGAGCTTTGCGGCGGCCTCTATGGATTTCTGCGCGGCTTCGTCCGCTGTGTAGCCCACCTGCTTAGCGGAGACTGAGTCCGCGTATAGCCTGGCGCCGCCGGACGACGTCACCATAATGGTAAACGTCGCTGTTCCTGTGTATAGCTGGAACTCGTTCACGGCCGGTCTTCCGGCGTCGACTCGAATTGCCACTGTTGTGAACTTGCTCAAGCCGACCTTGGCGCCCAGGTTCATGATCGCCTTGACGTTGCCCTGAAGCGCCAGCTTCACGGCCTCGCTCTTCCTGCTTGCATTGGCTGCGGACGCGAGCTGCTTCATCTTCTTCTCGTCCGCAGGCTTATAGCCGTTCATCAGCAGCTGCTGAGTCACTATCGCCTCTGCGGAGCTTATGTGCTGCGCGTTCGAACCGTCGGCCACCACTGCTATAAGCTCGCCCTTTGGCACCGCCGCCTCAGCAGATGTGAGGACTCCGCACAAAGCTATCGCCAGCATCGAAAAAACGACAAGATATCTTGTGACTCCGTGAGTTCTTTTCATAGTTTGCAATTCCTCCTTAAATATACTAAAGCGCTGCGCTTATCTGGCTATGCCGATCAGCCCGGTCAGTGCGACAATCGCTACCCCGAAGAAACCGGTTTCGCATGATATTCCTTTTTTGGGCGAGGTCTCCTGTGAGGAAGCCTCCTCCTTAGTCGATTTCTGAGATCCGTTCATGCTGCCGTTGACGGTCTGCGCCGTGACTCCCTCGATCTCCACTCCGTTATCCGACAGGAACGACGCTATGCTTCTCGCGGTCTTCTCGGAGACCACGTCGATCTCGAGGATGTTATCCTTATACTCCCGCTCGTAAACTGAGCCGGATTTGCCAGCCAGCTCGCGCAGGCCCTCCTCGATGGCCTCCACGTCCTTGAAGGATATGCCCGATATCTTTATGTTCACGGTTATGCCGGGGATTCCGCCCGGCGAGCCTGAGACCAGCGCGTACGCTATCTTGTGGACTATCTCCTTCGAGGCTATGGAGGCAGCTTCCTTGAAGGTGCGGTCCGCTCCGGCTTCCTTGGACAGCGCCGGCTCTTTGCCGGTGTTTCTGTCGACTGTCTTGGAGCCGACTTGGTAGGCTGTTCTGGTGAACACCGCCTTCAACTGGACGGAGCTCTTCATCCTGTACATCATGATGCCGTTGATCTTCCCGTTGAAGTCGGTGAATGAGTACGACTTGCCCAGGATAATCACATCGGCCCGCAGAGTCCTGGCCGCCTCCATGATTACGCTGGGGTCGTTGTACGCAGACTCAGGGTCGAGTTTTATGAGGGCTTTGGCCTGGCTCGGGTCGACCAACAGATATCCGGCCTTCTCGAACACGCGGAGCGCCTCGCTCTCGGTGGATGAGAGGTCCGAAGGTTTGCTATCTATCTTCTCGTCGATCCAGAGCATTATTCTGGGGTTCCCCAGCGCGTCTATCACGGCAGGGCCGAGCACACCGTCAAGGGCGGAGACGCCCACAGTGCAGATGGCGCTTATGTGAAGCATTCCGTCGTCGTCGGTCCACTCCTTGGTGACGTCGAATTTCTTGACTATGCCGTTGGTCTGAGAGAATACCCTGTCCCTCACCACCATGTAGTTCTCCATCTCCGTGACGCCGCTGACCATGGCCCCAAGCGCCTTTTCGAGCGCGTCCCTGTACGCCTCGCGCTTTGCCTCCTCGCGGGCCTCGTTCTCGTTTCCGTTCCTGATGGGGGCGTAACCTTCCGCGTCGTCGACCACGAACATATCCCCCTGAGCCTTTACCGCAGCCGACGCCGTATGCCACGACGAATGCGCGGCGACACATACAAGCGCAATGACGAGTGCTGTTAATAATTTTCTTCTCATGCAGGGCTCCTCTCCGTATGTTGAGATTTTATTACGTTATTATGCGGCAATTTCGTAGCTTTGACAAATAAATGGTAATTCAATTATTGGCATATATTACGTATTATCCTACCATGATTTCCGGTGTCAAGATTTCGGGAATCGAAATCTTCGAGGCGTCAGCACAGAAACCTCTGGAGAGCGG